>PAOB01000041.1 GCA_002708445.1 Candidatus Arcticimaribacter sp. | reverse complement strand
TCTGCTGGTGGTCCCACCTGGGCTCGAACCAGGGACCAACTGATTATGAGTCAGCTACTCTAACCAACTGAGCTATAGGACCGGTTGCACTGATTTTAATTTCAAAACAAAGTAATTGAATGTTGGTTTTTTAAAAACTTTGACTGCTTTTATCCTTTTGAATAAAAGTGCCTTTCAAAAAATTTCAGTGAACTTTGGGCAAATATAATATCATTTAACATAAAAAAAGGCATCACAGTAAAATTGTTTAAAATATTACTGCTTGATCGCCTTTTTCAGATCACACCAAATGTTCTAAAGCTCAAAATTAGATCAATTAATGATAAAAGTTTATGCTTTAGTCAAAACTGCTTTAGCAACAAACACCACCCCTTCTGGGCCTGTTACAGTGTACTGATATTGAATTTTATTTGAATCTTCTGGAATGAGATTAATTTTCCATGAAGTTACAAAAGCCTCTTTATCTTTCGACAAGCCACTTCTTTCAGAATCTGTAATAAAAACATATTCACCATTCGTATTGCTTTTTAATACAGATACCGGCTTATTTTGTAAAGCACAATAATGAGTTGATAGTAATTCCTCGTTTTGATAATTAAAAATCGTAAGCATTTCGACACCACCTGTGTCACTTTCCTCGAGTAGTGCGCTTCCGTTAGATGTTAATGAATAGTTCAACACTAAGTTGTCCGAAGTGCCATCAGTTCTTTCCAAGGTACCCTGCCATTTTCCCTCTAAAGATTTTAATTTTTCAAAATCATCAGATAGATTATTTCCAAAAGAAGAAGTAACAGTTAAAATTGCAGTAAATAGAAATAAGAATAATTTTTTCATAAGAATAAATTTAGATATTAGTGCTAACAAGGTACAAAAAACAGCTTGTCTCTAACAAGTAAAACTTCAGGTCAACGCTTATTTTGGAAATATTAAGCTTTCAAAATCATTTCTGAAGCTTTTTCAGCAATCATGTAGGTAGGAGCATTGGTGTTTCCTGAAACAATCTTAGGCATAATTGAAGCATCGACAACCCGGAGTCCCTCAATTCCGTGAACCTTTAATTCGTGATCCACAACAGCAAGGGGATCTATACCCATTTTGCAAGTGCCTACAGGATGATAAACCGTTTCTAGGGTTTGCTTGATGTGGTCGATAAGCTCCTCGTCGTTTTTTTTATCAACCTGCAACCCAAAAGCCTTTCGATGTTTTTTTAAAGGAGCTTGTTCCATAACCTTTAGAGCTAGTTTCACTCCTTTGAGTAGATGTAATAAATCTTCTTTTTCTTGAAAAAAATTAGGTTGTATTACGGGAAAATCAAAAGGATTTGATGAAGATAAACTTACCGTTCCACTGCTTTTGGGGTGTAACAATGTTGGTAAAATTGTAAGTCCATCGACCTTTGGGTAACTGTGGATATCGTAAGCATCATAACCGTATTGATCGCCCATCCAAATTGGAGTAAAATGAAATTGAAAATTGGCTGGATTCCCTTGTTGATGAATGTCAAAAAAAGCCATCCCTTCCAAAGGACCTGTGCAAAAAACACCTTTTTTGTGAACAAAATAATTCCAAGAGGCTTTCAATTGGTTTATAATAGGAATGTAATGATTGATCCCCTCCTGAGTATTGGTTGAAATACTGATGGGACAAAATAAATGGTCTTGTAAGTTTTTTCCAACCCCTTTTAATTCATGCAGGCAATCGATTCCGTGCTTTCTAAGTTCCATTGCTTCCCCAATGCCTGATAGCAAAAGAAGTTGTGGCGAGTGAAACGCTCCGGCAGAAAGGATGACTTCCATACTGGCAATAGCTTTTTGAGCTTTTTTATCTTTAGTGAAAGCCACTCCGTTTGCTTTTTTCCCTTCAAGCAAAATTTTAGAAACCCTAGCTTTTGTGATAACTGTTAAATTTTTTCGTCCCAAAATAGGTTTTAAAAATGCTGCTGCACCGCTACAGCGTTTTCCATCTTTGATAGTGCTATGAACTACTCCTACTCCCTCTTGAGTTTCACCGTTGTAATCATTTGTTTTGGGAATCCCAACTGCTGCACAAGAATCTACAAAGGCATCTATAAAAGGGGTTTTGAATTTCTCCGCAATTGTAACATGTAACTCTCCTTGATTGCTGTGATAATTTTTATTCAATGACTCAACTTGAGCATGGTTTTCCGATTTCATAAAAAAAGGAAGGACTTCATCATAACTCCATCCCAGATTTCCCAATGCGGCCCATCCATCATAATCAGCAGGATTACCTCGAACATAAGCCATGGCGTTGGTTGAACTACTTCCTCCAAGGGTTTTCCCTCGTGGCAAATAAATCTTACGATTCAAGACATATTCTTGTTCTTCGGTCCAAAAACCCCAATCCTCTTTACTTTTATGAACTTTGGTGTAAGCCCCAGGGATGTGGATATTCATATTGTTGTCTGGACCACCAGCTTCTAATAACAATACATTATTTTGAGGATTTTCTGAAAGCCGATTAGCCAAAACACAACCTGCTGAACCTGCTCCGATAATAATGTATTCGTATTCTTTACTCATCACTGATGAATTAAATTAATTTGTTCAATTAGGTGTTCTTTGACAAAAAGAAATGGAACGTACTCATTAAATCAACTCAATTTAACGTTTTAATCCCAATTGATTGCAATCCAAAACCATTAACGCCTTTTTACATGGCATTTTTTCTTGCCTTTTGACTAACCCGCATTTAACTGAGCAGAAAAATTAATGCCTTTTTCTAATAAAGCAAAAGAGCTTAATTGTAAAAAAACAATGAAGAATTTTGATACATTAGAAAAGCTAAATGACTACAACCTCATCTAAAACCAACATAATTTGACGTTAAAAACAATAAAAGTATTTCCTTTTGCCAAATTCCAAGCTATTCTATTTGGCCTTTTAGGCTTGGTGTGTAGTGTTTTTTATTCCTTTGGTGGGCTAGTCATAGATGCATTAGTAAGCTTGGGATTGCTTTACTCCGAAACAATGTCAACCCCAGGTTTAAGTAAGTTGTCTTTATTAGCCTTGGGGGCTCTAGTTGGAATGCCTGCCCTCTTTACAACAGCAGGATTTTTGACAGGAATTCTTGAAGCTATTCTCTTTAACCTGTGGGTAAAATACCTCGGAGAAATTAAAATCGATTTTTTAAAAAGCCGAAACACAAAGCCTTTGATTTAATTGGAAATTAAATTCTATTTTACAATCCCAATACTTGACTTCTTTTTTTTTAAAATCTCCAACATAAAGCGTTCCTTTAAAATCTTGATTGCGGATAATTGTCTAATGAAAGGAAGTGTCCTATTTTTGTAGAAAATTCATTAAAAATGAAATCTTCAAAAAAACCGGACAATGTTGCTTGGGATGAAGAAAGCAAAGAATATTTTGCTAAGCTTTTACCTTATGCTGTCAGTAACAACAGTTCTGTTATCAACATCCCCAATGTAGATTCTTTTAAAAAGAAAGGTGTTGACAAGGTTTCCAAACAATTTCAAGCAGAACTTACCGACCTCCAAGAAAAAATCAAAACTTTTGTCAATTTAGCTTCTGATACTCAAATGGTGTATTCCGCTAAATTTAAATTTGAACCCATTGTAGGAGAAACATATCATCTGTATGAGGGTGCAAAAGAACCCTTTTTGTCCTTAATTGAGCCCAACAGTTGGAACAAAAAGCACCTAGGCTCTTTTCGCCTCAATGGAGAATACAAATGGGAACGTTTAGAAACTACCTAAAATTTTGAGTTGCAAAACCCATTTGGTTCGCATCAAAGGAAATTCCGACTCCCAAATAAACATAGTCGCCTAGGATGTTTTTGTAATGAGGAGGGCTTTTTTTCCAGCCTTGAACCAAACATTCTGCTATGGCTTCATTTGAACGCGTATCACCACATCCGACTACGTTTTCAAACCAAGGAGCTTGAGCAATATTTTCGGCAATCCCAATAAACTTGTTTCCCGATCTTCTCCATGCTTGAATATTAAGTTTTTCTGCTCGCTCCACAGGACTTAACCCCTCGTGATCAATGTGTTCATAAAAATTTTTTTGGACCATATTGTCACTGTGATATTGCGCCAAATAATCTAAAGTATCTAATTTTTTAAACGGTTTTAAGCCTTTTGCCTTTCTCAATAGGTTTGTTTTTTTAAAAATTAGACTTGAAATTGTTTCTTGATTTCGTTGCCCAAAAGAGAACATACAAACAGAAAAAACAAGAAGTAAAAAAAGATTTTTTGGTAAGTTCATTTAATTGATTCTTTTATTATTCGCCATACTTTGCTTTTGGAGAGTGGATCCGAACAAATATCCTTAATTTTACAGAATATTCAAACCTATGGAAAGTCCAAGACAAAAAAAAATTGCAACCTTATTGCAACAAGAAATAGCTCAAATGCTTCAGGGAGCCGTTCGAAAAGAAGGAGTCGCTAACCTTTTGATCTCGGTAACTAAAGTCAGTGTTACTGTAGATTTATCCATCGCAAAAATATATTTGAGTTTATTCCCTCCAGAAAAAGCTATTGAAGTTCTTGAAGGTATTCAATCCAACAGTTTTCATGTAAAACATGACCTCGCAAAATTGCTTAAAAACGAATTGCGAAAAATCCCTGAACTTGTTTTCTATTTAGACGACTCTCTGGATTACATCGAAAAAATTGATGAGGCGTTGCAAGCAAACAGTGATCCAATCAAAAATCCTGATGAATTAATTTCACGCAAAAAAAAATAATCTTGTGCGTTTCCCACTGTACATAGCCACGCGATATTTCTTCAATAGAACTAAGCAAAATGTTATTAATATTATCAATTACATTGCGCTTACAGTAGTTCTGATAGCAACAGCGGCCTTGCTGATTGTATTGTCGGCCTTTACAGGTCTTAAAGATTTTGGCCTTTCTTTTTCTAATGTTTTTGATCCTGATTATCGAGTTGAAGCTACTCAGGGTAAAGTTTTTATCTTGGATTCTTTAACATTAAATAAAATCAAACAAATTGAAGGCATTGATGCGGTCACAGGGATTTTAGAAGAAAAAGTTTTTTTGAACTACCGCGATAAAAACCATGTGGTTTATCTCAAGGGAGTAGATTCTCTGTTCAATCAAGTCATAAGCAGTGAAAAACTATTGAACACAGGACGATGGTTTGATAATGAATTTGATGAAGTCGTTATCGGTAGCGGCGTTGGTCAAATATTAAATTTAGGCGTTTATGATTACAACGATTTTTTGATGCTTACGGTTCCCAAACGAACAACCAAAACTTCAACTTTTAAAGATCCTTTTGTCAATAAAACAGCTTTGGTCTCTGGAATTTACACCGTCAGTGAGGAATTGGATAAAAAATACATTTTTTCAAGCCTTGAATTTGCTCGTGATTTATTTCAGCGCAACAAGGATGCTTTCAGTTCTCTGGAACTTAAAGTTGTTCCAACACACAATCGTCTAAAGCTAGAAAATCAACTCCAAAATGCAATTAAAATTCCCCTAAAAATTCGCTCTAGAAATGAGCTAAATGCAGCGCTTTTTAAAATGCTGAATACCGAGCAAATGGCCATCTATCTGATTTTTACCTTAGTAATAATTATTGCTTTGTTCAATGTAGTTGGAGCATTAATCATGATGATTTTAGAAAAAAAACCTCAAATGAAAGTCTTGTATGCTATGGGAGTAAAACCCACAGAGGTTCGAAAAATTTTCTTTTACTTGGGAGGAATGATTAGTTGGTTCGGGGGAGGAATCGGGGTGTTATTTGGATCTTTTCTTGTCCTCTTACAAACCTATTACCCGTTTTTGCATGTTCCTGGAACCAACTTTCCCTATCCGGTTCGTTTGGAGTTTCTAAATGTAGTGATAGTATTTTCTATTCTTTTTATTCTAGGAGCAATTGCTTCAGGATGGGCAACAGTTCGTGTTGGTAAAAAAACGAATTTGCTTTAGGCCATTTGGTAATCTCCCCAATTTGCTTCTACATCATCTAAGGCTGCAAAAACATCTTGCGAAGCGTTTGAGGTTACCATACGAGTTCGATACTCTTTAAAATGAGGAATACCCTTAAAATAATTGGTGTAATGTCTTCTGGTTTCGAGTACGCCCAAAACTTCACCTTTCCATGCAATGGCCATTTCAAGGTGTCTTCTGGCTGCCTCAACTCTTTCAATTATCGATGGTGGTGCTGCATGCTCCCCATTTTCCATAAAGTATTTTACTTGATTAAAAAACCAAGGATTACCTATGCTTGCTCTTCCTATCATGGCTCCATCCAAACCGTATTGATCTCTCATTTTAATGGCTCGTTCGGGGCTATCTACGTCTCCATTTCCGAAAATGGGAATGTGCATGCGAGGGTTGTTTTTGACTTCTGCAATCGGACGCCAATCTGCATCGCCCTTGTACATTTGAGCTCGTGTTCTGCCGTGAATAGAAATAGCTTTTGCCCCTACATCTTGTAAACGCTCTGCTACCTCAACAATTTTTATGGAATCATGATCCCAGCCCAAACGGGTTTTTACTGTAATTGGAAGCTTGGTGTGTTCTGCCATAACTTTGGTTAAACGAACCATCAACGGGATGTCTTTCAAAATTCCTGCTCCTGCTCCTTTGCTGACTACTTTTTTAACAGGACATCCAAAATTGATGTCAATAATATCAGGTTTTGAAGCTTCAACAATTTCTACAGACCTCAACATCGATTCTTCGTTTGCGCCAAAAATTTGGATTCCTACGGGACGTTCTTTTTCATAGATATCCAATTTCATAACGCTTTTTGCTGCATCTCGGATTAGCCCTTCACTTGAAATAAATTCTGTGTAAACCACATCTGCCCCGTGTTCCTTGCACAATGCTCGAAAAGGAGGATCGCTTACGTCTTCCATGGGCGCTAAAAGAAGCGGAAAATCGTTTAACTCAATGTCACCAATTTTTACCAAAACACGAAAATTTTCACAAAAGTACGTAAAAGCATGGGGATATCGATAAACTACTTCAATTCAAAGGCTTCTTGAAAATTTAAAACAAAGTTCTCGTCCCAAATTATTTCGACTTTTCCTTCTTTTAAATGATAAATCCTTGGAGGAGAGTTTCCAATCAAATCAAAAAACATATGAGGAAGAGTTATGTACAAGGGTCCAAAAATCGACCGAAGCAACAATTCGCCTCTTTAATAATTTTCTTGATTTTTAACAGTAAATTTCATTTTAATCAGATTAAAGGGTTAAATCTCAATCAATTTAACAATTATTTATTAAATCAAATTTTAATCGGTTTTGTTTCAAGCTAAATTTAGTCTTAAAACAAAAAAAGCCCAGTACAAATAAGTATCTTTGCACGATTAGCATAGGAAAGAGACGCATGAAGCACATCAGAAATTTTTGCATAATTGCCCACATTGACCATGGGAAGAGTACTTTGGCGGATCGGCTGTTAGACTTTACGGGCGCCGTTTCAGATCGTGAAAAACAAGACCAATTATTGGACAACATGGATTTGGAGCGGGAACGAGGAATTACCATAAAATCTCACGCAATTCAAATGGAATATGTTCATCAAGGTCAAAACTATGTCCTAAACCTTATTGACACTCCTGGCCACGTAGATTTTTCTTATGAAGTTTCTCGTTCAATTGCTGCTTGTGAGGGAGCCTTGCTTATTGTAGATGCTGCACAAAGCATTCAAGCCCAAACCATTTCAAACTTGTATTTAGCGCTTGAAAATGATCTAGAAATTGTCCCCGTTCTCAACAAAGTAGACCTTCCTTCGGCAAACCCAGAAGAAGTTACCGATGATATTGTAGACTTATTGGGCTGTGATCCTGAGGAAGTTATTCCTGCTTCTGCAAAAACAGGTTTAGGAATTGAAAATATTTTAACTGCAATCATCGAGCGTGTTCCAGCGCCCAAGGGAGATCCTAACGAACCTCTTCAGGCTCTAATTTTTGATTCTGTTTACAATCCCTTTCGTGGAGTTGAAACCTATTTTAGAATCATAAATGGAACCGTTTCAAAAGGACAAAAAATACAATTTATTGCTACTCAAAACACTTACAATGCAGACGAAATAGGTGCTCTTAAACTCAAACAAGAACCAAGGAATACAATCAGCGCTGGTGATGTAGGTTACTTAATAACTGGAATCAAAGACGCAAAAGAAGTAAAAGTAGGAGACACCATAACCTCTCCTACCTATCCTACCCAAAATGCTATTGATGGGTTTGAAGAAGTAAAACCCATGGTTTTTGCTGGAATCTATCCTGTAGACACCGAAGACTACGAGGAGCTTCGTGCCTCTATGGAAAAACTTCAATTGAATGATGCTTCCCTTGTCTTTTTGCCAGAAAGTTCTGCTGCTCTCGGATTCGGTTTCCGTTGTGGATTCCTTGGAATGTTACACCTAGAAATTATCCAAGAACGTCTCGAAAGAGAATTTAACATGACTGTGATCACAACCGTTCCAAACGTTTCGTATCACGCCTTTGTAAAGAGAAATGTAAACGAACTGTTGTTGGTAAACAATCCGTCTGATCTTCCCGATCCATCTGCTCTTGATCGTGTTGAAGAACCTTTTATCAAAGCTACCATAATTACCAAAGCGGATTTTGTAGGAAATGTAATGTCGCTTTGCATCGAAAAAAGAGGGGTAATAACCAACCAAACGTATCTTACTACAGAGCGCGTTGAACTGACCTTTGACATGCCCTTGGCAGAAATTGTTTTTGACTTTTATGATCGTCTAAAAACCGTTTCAAAAGGATACGCTTCTTTTGATTATTCGCCCATAGGATTGCGTCCCTCAAAATTAGTTAAAGTAGACATTCTATTGAATGGGAGTCAAGTAGATGCTTTGTCTGCTTTGATACATGCAGATAATGCTTACACGATCGGAAAAAAAATGTGTGAAAAATTACGAGGGCTTATCCCTAGACAACAATTTGATATTCCAATTCAAGCGGCTATTGGAGCAAAAATTATTTCTCGTGAAACAATCAAAGCTTTACGAAAAGATGTAACCGCTAAGTGTTATGGAGGAGATATTTCTCGTAAGCGTAAACTTTTAGAAAAACAGAAAAAAGGTAAGAAAAAGATGCGCCAAGTAGGAAATGTTGAAATCCCACAAGAAGCATTTATGGCCGTGTTAAAGCTAAACGATTAAGAGTTATTAAAAATTAACGTCAAAACGAGCCTTCAAAGCCTCTAAAATAATTTTTGTTATCCGCTTTTGTTATAATAAAAAGGGTAATAAAATAAAACCTGTCCAGAACAGCTCGAACCATAGTAAACAAAGAGCTTTGTTCATGAAACAGGGGTGGGTTGTTTACTCTAATTTATTCTAAATTTGTAGTATTGTCTTCCTTGATGAGAATTATTCAAGCCATTTGCCTATTTGATCACCTAAGCACCAACCGCCACAAACAAAAAAACAAATAAGAGAAAGATTGCAAACATAAGGTGTTAGGTTAAGTGTTAAATACTCAAACAACTAAAAATCAGGAATTAAAAATGAAATCAAAAAAAATTTCATAAGCAAGTTTTAATTTTAAGGACTGTACCAAAGTAAAAAAATAACCTAACAACATCATTTTTATTTAATTATTTTTAAAATTCTTCATGAATTCGAAAACCCTACAAAACCTCAATAAAAATTGACTTCCTTTTCACGGAATTTAATAGTATTTTTATTGAAAATTTAAGGAAAACTCTTTCCAAAAAAAACAAATGATTCGTGTTCCTACTCTTTTTTTAGATGTAAAACGATGTAAAAAAAACATCGAAAAAATGGCTGCTAAAGCCAAAAGACATGGGATAGAATTCCGCCCTCATGCCAAAACCCATCAATCCCTTGAAATCTCCAAATGGTTCAAAGAAGTTGGTGTAACAAAGCTAACCGTTTCTTCTCTCAAGATGGCGGAATATTTTTCTGAAGAATGGATCGATATTACGGTCGCTTTCCCAACAAATATTTTGGAAATCCAAACCATCAACAAACTTGCCAAAAAAATTCAGCTCAACCTATGTGTTGAAAACATTGAAGTTCTTGAATTTCTGAATGACCACTTAGAACACCCCTTGGGAATATTCTTAAAAATAGATACTGGATACAATCGAACAGGTATTGCTGTTGATAATTATAAACTCATCAATACTCTTTTGCTCAAAATGAGTGAACAAAAATTTCTAACGTTCAAAGGTTTTTTGGCTCACGCTGGACACAGCTACAAATGCCGGTCTAAAGAAGCAATTGAAGCCGTTCATCAAAAAAGTAAAGAACAACTACTTTTACTCAAAAATCAATTTAAAGACCAATATCCCAATTTGATCATCTCCCTTGGGGATACTCCAGGTTGCAGTGTTTCTGAAAATTTCTCTGGAATAGATGAAATACGTCCAGGGAATTTTGTTTTTTACGATCTTACCCAAAACATCATTGGATCGAACGATTTAAATGAAATTGCAGTGGCAATGGCCTGCCCAATTGTTGCTAAACACTTAAATCGAAATGAAATTGTCATTTATGGGGGAGGCATCCATTTTTCTAAAGATCGAATTGAAGACCCTGAAAATGGGGTTGTTTTTGGTCGGATTGTTGAAAAAAAAGGGGAATCTTGGGGGCGTTGTGTTCCAAAAATGTTTCTGAAAAGTCTCTCTCAAGAACATGGAATTGTATCGGTTCCCAAAGCAATCATCGATGATTACAAAATTGGAGACCTTCTGTGGATACTTCCAGTTCACTCCTGTATGGCTGCTGACCTTATGAAAGAGCTTCATACAGCCGATGGAGAAGTTTTTTCAATGATGTAATACTTCTTTCTTTTCCTATCTTTAGCACAAAAAAATATATGGTTATTATCATGGGGGTGAGTGGTTCGGGTAAAACAAGTCTAGGAAAACACCTGGCTCAAATAACATCTAAACCCTTTTATGACGCAGATGATTTTCACTCTTCTGCCAACAAAGATAAAATGAACTCTGGCCAAGCATTGAATGATTTTAATCGACAACCCTGGCTCGATCAACTTGCAAAAAAAATTAAAGAATGGTCATCAAATGGGGGGGCTATTTTAGCTTGTTCGGCATTAAAAGAAGATTACCGAAAAATCCTTTCCAAACACAATACCAAAATCACTTGGGTTATTTTAAACGGATCTTTTGATCTCATTCGGTCCCGATTAGAAAAAAGAAAAGATCATTTCTTTAAACCCGAACTACTCCAATCTCAAATGAATGCTTTAGAACTTCCAAATTATGGCATTCATCTGAATATTGATCAACCCGTTGAGGTTTTAGTTCAGTCTTTTTTGAATAAAAGCTATGTGAAAGAGTCCGCTAAAATCGGTGTGATTGGTATGGGCGTTATGGGGCAGGGAATCGCCTTGAATTGTTGCGAAAATGGTTTCGAAACAGCCGTTTACAATCGATTTGTTCAAGGAGAAGAACAGGTGGTTTTTGGTTTTCTTTCTACAAACACACAATTTGAGAACTTAAGTGGATTTACCGATATCGTTTCTTTTATTGATGCTCTAGAGCGTCCCCGGAAAATTTGGTTGATGATTAAAAGTGGTTCTGCTATTGACGCTTTAATTGACGAAATCGCACCTTTACTCCATGATGGAGATATCATTCTTGACGGAGGCAATTCTCATTATGAAGACACCCAAAGAAGAGCTAAAGAACTTGAAAAAAGAAAAATCTTTTATGTTGGCTGTGGTGTGTCTGGGGGTGAGGATGGAGCACGACACGGAGCTTCGCTCATGTTAGGAGGAAACAAAAGCGCTCATAAAATTCTCCGCCCAGTTTTGGACAGTATTTCTGCTAAAGATAAAGCCGGAAACCCTTGCCAAGCCTATTTAGGTGCTGATGGTGCAGGACACTTTGTAAAGATGGTTCACAACGGAATAGAATATGCCGAAATGCAGCTTTTGGCTGAAATCTATGCGGTTTTATCTCATCAAATGAGCTACCCCGAAATAGCGGCTTTATTTGAAGAATGGAACAACGGGTCTGAAGCAAGTTACTTGTTGGAGATTACAGCAAAAATCCTTCAAAAAAAAGAAGGAAACGACTATGTTGTGGATTTAATTCTAGACAATGCTGGAAGCAAAGGAACCGGAATGTGGTCTACAAAGTCTGCGCTTGCTTTGGGTGAGGTTAACAATATGATGTCTTCAGCTCTTTTTGCCCGTTACATTTCGAGTATGAAAAAACAACGTATTTCTCTAACCAATAGAAAGCCCAAACCGCAAAAATTAAGTTCTTTTGATCTTTTGAAATTAAAAGAAGCCTATCGTTTTGCAAGAATAATAAACCACGTTCAAGGGTTCAATCTCATTGAGTCTGCTTCCCAAAAATACAATTGGGACTACATCCCTGACGAGATTGCTCGCGTTTGGACCAAAGGGTGTATCATCCGCTCAAACTTAATGGAAGACTTAATTGGATCTTTTTCTGATGAAAAATCTTTGTTTAAAAATAAAAAGCTGTTATCCGACCTTTGCCAAACAGAACCTAATGCCGCAGCTCTTATTCATCATGCTGTTGATCAAAAAATTGCTTTAAACAGTTTTTCTACAGCTTATCATTATTGGATTGCTCTGTGTACAGAAACCCTCCCTGCTAATCTCATACAAGCTCAGCGAGATTTCTTTGGAGCTCACACCTACCAAAGAGTCGATAAACCGTTGAGTCAATTTTTTCACACGCAATGGCATTAATATGATTAATTATTCTCTTCTTTCATCAGTTTTGATCGGTGTAAGTGTTCTAATTTTTTTGATTTTAAAATTCAAAATTCAACCCTTTCTTGGATTGCTAATTTCGAGTATTCTGGTTGGAATTCTTGCGGGCATAGCCCCCTCAGAAATAATGAGTACCGTAAAAGAGGGAATGGGTTCAACCCTTGGGTTTGTTGCTGTGATTGTAGGGCTTGGAGCAATGTTTGGTGCCATCTTAGAACACTCGGGCGGCGCTGAAACTTTGGCACAATACTTACTCCAAATTTTTGGAGAAAAAAGAGCCTCCTGGGCTCTAATGATTACGGGCTTCTTTATTGCAATACCTGTTTTTTTTGATGTTGCTTTTATCGTTTTAATTCCTCTGGTTTACTCCTTACAACGGAGAACAAAAAAATCCTTGCTTTTGTATGCTATTCCGTTACTTGCTGGACTCGCTATTACACATGCTTTTATCCCTCCAACCCCAGGGCCTGTTGCTGTTGCAGACATTTTGAACGCTGATTTGGGTTGGGTAATTTTAGTTGGATTTATTGTCGGTGTACCTACTGCTGTTGTCAGCGGTCCTGTTTTTGGAAAATTCATCGCTTCTAAAATATTTGTAACCGCTCCTGGTTCAGTAGAAAAAGACACCTTCAGAAGTTGGTCTATGATGACCTTGATACTCGCCTCATGCGGTTTAACAATGGTCCTTTTTCTTTCCCTATTTCTTTAAAAAATCTTATGAAAAAAATCTTTCTTCTTTTATGCATTTTGGCAATGTTTTCCTGTAAAACATTGAACCAAAAAACTTATGAAATCGGCTATGTAGAAACTTCTTTTGGTAAGATGTATTTCTGGCTCTATGACGAAACACCCCTTCACAAAGCAAGTTTTATTGAATTAGCAAAACAACACTATTGGGATCCTTTTAGTTTTAATAGAGTGATTAAAAATTTTGTTGTTCAAGGAGGTTGCCCAGATACTCCAGAAGGTTTTTCAAATTCTCCATATCTGATCGAACCCGAGTTTAGCCCTCAAATTAAACATATTTATGGAGCTGTTGGAATGGGTCGCGATGATAATCCTAAAAAAATGTCTGCTGGTTGTCAATTCTACATCGTTCATGATGTTCTTGGAATTGCCCGACTTGATCAAAATTACACGGTTTTTGGTCAGGTATTCAAAGGGCTGGATGTTCTAGACAAAACAGCACGCCTCCCCACAGATTCCTTGGATGCTCCCTTGGATCGAGTTTCAATAAAAGTCCGTACACTTAAACTTACTAAAGAAGAATTAACCGCTCTTGGAGGTTCTTCTTTTTTGAAAAATGAGTGATGTAAGCTGATGTTGATCCCCTTCAATAAGCTGTGCTAATTTTTTGATCTGAATTAAAGGTGCTCCTGAATTTACTATCTTAGATTATTAAAACAATTTTTTCGCCTTGTATGACGCTTAAAACTTCTTTTATTGTATTGCTCATGGTTTTTTTGAATCAAACTGCTGTTTTATCTCAAGAATACAAAGCCGCTGTTTTTAACCAAAATGGAAAAACCCTTCCGTACCGTATCTTACTTCCTGAGGCTTATGAAAACAATAAGAGTTACCCGCTGGTTCTATTCCTTCACGGTTCTGGAGAACGAGGTAATGACAACGAACTTCAACTCTTTCACGGGAGCAAAATGTTTTTAGACTCAAAGTTTAGAGAGAAAAATTCAGCCATTGTTGTTTTCCCTCAATGTCCTAAAGACTCATATTGGGCAACTGTTGAAAAAAACTCTTTTACGAAGTTCTCCTATTTCGAAAAACCAAAAAACAATCCTACTTTAAGTTTGGTTGAAGGACTGTTAGACCAAATTATTTTGAAGTATGGGGTAGATGAGGATAGAATTTATGTCGGAGGTCTTTCGATGGGTGGTATGGGTACATTTGAATTGGTGTACCGAAACCCAAATAAATTTGCTGCTGCTTTTGCTATTTGTGGTGGAGCGCATCCCAAAATTGCAAGAAAAATAAAAAAACCTGTTTGGCGAATAGATCACGGTGATGCTGATACTGTGGTTCCAATTGAATTTTCCAAAGCTATGGTCAGTGCTTTAATCGAAAACAAAGCTAACGTAACCTACAATTGGTATCCCGGGGTACAACACAACAGCTGGGAAAACGTCTTTGCTGATCCTGATTTTCTTCCTTGGCTTTTTTCACAAAAAAAATAATATGGATATCATAAGAACGGATCAAAATAATGTTGCTTTTCAACTTTTAGTTCGTTCACTCAACCAAGAATTATCTATTCGAGATGGAAAAGATCACATGTTTTACAGTCAATTCAATGGAATTGAAAACTTAAAAAATGTTGTTGTAGCTTATGTAAATGATGTTCCTGTAGGATGTGGTGCTTTTAAAACATTCGACAAAGATATTGTGGAAATCAAGCGCATGTACACAAATCCTGAAGGTCGCCAAAAGGGTGTTGCCTCAGCAGTTTTAAGAGAGCTAGAAACTTGGATGAAAGATTTAAAGGTCCCTAAATGTATTCTGGAAACTGGGAAAAACTTACCCGAAGCTGTTGCGCTTTATCGAAAATTTAAATACCAAATCATTCCCAATTATGAGCCCTACCAAAATACAGAAAACAGTATTTGCTTCGAAAAAAAAATACTTTAAAATTTATTGTTAAATTAAACCCTTATAAAACAACAGAGTTCTAAAATAATTACTCTTCATGAAACACTATTTTTACCTTCTTGGGTTTTCTTTTTTGGTTTTCTTCATAATTTCTTGCAGTTCCAAAGAAGATATCTCTGAGCTTCCAGAAAACGATGTTGTTTCTTCCGAAGTTCCTCCGATCTACTCTAAAATTTACAATGCTTCTGACATTTATCTCGAGGGCGACTTTGTCGTTATTGAAGTAAATGGTGTTCCCGATCATTACAGCCCTTATTTTGAGGAGGAGGATTCACGGAACATTGCTTATGACGGGGTCAACAATAATTTTAACTTAAATCCAAATAGAATTATTACAACCGCAAATTACACCTACAAAATACCTTTAGAGCCATCTCCAACATCAAGCCCTAGACCAACAAGTCTTGGAAGTATCGGGGTAGCCATAAATGAAGTTGCTTTTTTTAATCAATACGCTGGCCCCAATAATCAACCGCTTACCAACGAGATTAATTCTTTTGATCAATACAACGGTCACCCGCAACAACAAGGGGTTTACCATTACCACATAGAACCTACTTATTTAACAGCTTCCAAAGGGAATGATGTTATTTTGGGTTTTCTATTGGATGGATATCCCGTTTATGGTCCCTTTGAAAATGGTAACCGCATAACCAATAGCGATCTTGATGAGTTTCATGGTCATGCTCACATAACAGATGATTTCCCAAATGGAACCTATCACTATCACATAACGGATGCTGATCCTTACTTAAACGGAAGCGGTTATTATGGAGCGCCTGGAACGGTTACACAATAAAATACTATATCTGATAATCCTATGCTTTTTAGCTTGCGAAAATTCAATGCTTGACACCTATGATGCCTGCTTTCTAAACTTAGAAACCATAGGGGGGCGTACGTACAACAATAATGTTCTTTTTAATGGTATTTCCCTAAAAATCAATTACAATAAAGACACTTTGAGTGTTGAAGAATATCGATCGGGAAAGAAAAACGGGGTGTGGAAAAATTACTATCCCAACGGTCAATTACGAGAATCACGGTTTTTTGATATGGGTGTAAAAAAGGGAGATCATTTTTTCTACTTCCCGTCTGGTCAGCTTAAATTTCACTATCAATTAGAAAACGATGTTTATCATGGTTTTAAAAAAGCATGGAGCCCTAAAGGAAAATTAATTTCCTGCCTCAATTTTAAATACGGATATGAAGAAGGCAGCCAAAAGGTTTGGTATGACAATGGAAAAATAAAAAATAATTACATCATTAAAAATGGCAGACGCTATGGCTTATTGGGAACCAAAAACTGCATTAATGTCAAGGACAGTATTTTTTAGAATTTTAATCATTAGTGTTCTAAGTGTTGGGTGTATTGAATCAAATTCTTTGCCCTACTACAACAGCCCTGATTTTAACCCTCTTTTTTTGACTCAAAAAGAAGCTGAAAAAAAAATTGACCATAAAATTGATTCTTTTGTTTTAAAAAATCAAAACGGTCAAGAAATTGGGCTAGAAGACCTCATAGGAAAAATTCATGTTGCTAATTTTGTATTCACTCAATGTGCTAGTATTTGTCCCATAATGACCAATAATTTTAAATCTTTAGAGGAGCGTTATGAAAAAAATGAAGATTTTGTGATGCTTTCTTTCAGTGTAACTCCTTGGATCGACTCGATCCCAAAATTAAAATCCTACACCAAAGACTATGAAATAAAGAAAAGAAATTGGCACTTTCTAACTGGCAAAACATCTGAAATCTATGCTCTTGCCCGCACCTCTTACTTTGCTGAAGAAAACCTAGGGTTTACAAAAGACAGCACCGATTTTTTACATACAGAACACGTTTTGCTTATTGATCAATCCCTTAGAATTAGAGGAATTTACAATGGTACTCTTCCCCTAGAAATTAAACAACTTTCTGATGACATTCAACTCTTGATGAATAAATAAGCAAGAAAGCATTTGGTTTATTAAATAAACTAGTTTATGTTTGTGGTCTAATTTTTAAATTCTTAATCTATGAAAACAAATGTATCTGACCCACAAGAACAGTTTGAAATCATTTCTCAGGCCATTGCAAAAGCAAAAGAAAACTTAAAAAAACACAGTTTCGCCTTTATTTTATGGGGTTGGTTGGTAAGCCTAACTTCGCTTTTGACATATTTTCTTATGGCTTACAGCTCACTGGGAAACTTAAGCTATTTAGCTTGGCCAATAACAACCCTTTTGGGATTTGTTGGAATGCTGATGTACTACCGAAAAAAAGAAAAAAAGAAAAAACATGAAACACATATTGAATTTTTTCTTTCTAAGCTGTGGACGATTATCGGCTGTGTAATACTTTTTTTTGTCATCCTAATGCCTTTTGCAGAGATAAAAATTAACCCTTGGGTTTTATTTCCCGTTACTGTTGGAATTGGCACCGCTGTAAGTGGAGCTGTTCTTAAATTTAACCCTTTAACTTTTGGCGGCGTTTTCTTGCTTGCTTTCCCTTTTTACAGTGTGCTTGTTCCCAAAGAGTCCTTATTGGTGTTGTATGCAGGAGTTATTGTAATTTCTTATTTAATTCCTGGTTACCTCCTTAAAAATTATAAATCATGAACCCTTTGGATCCCTTGCTTACAAGTCGTTTGCGTTTGGGGACTATGTCTTTGCTAATCAAGTTAAAAACTGCTTCTTTTGTTTACCTAAAAGAAGAACTAAACGCAACTCAAGGAAATCTCAGCGTACAATTGTACAAGCTCAGAGATGCCAAATACATAAAAATTGAAAAACGCTTTAAAGGAAGCCATCCCTTGACAGAAATTAAAATTACCGCCCAAGGGGTTCATGCTTTTGAAGAGCATGTTAAAAACCTTAAAAACTATCTTCACCTCCCTTAGGCTTAAAGGAACCTCAACAATAATCCGAAGGGGTCCTGCTTTAAAAAAACATTCGTTTAACGAATAATCTTGACGAAATTGATTGTAGGGTAAACAAAATGAATCTCGTCTTACGCACAGAGTTCGTTAAAAATAACCTTTTTACAATATGAGAGGGTTATTTTTTTTCAATTTATTTCTGTATATTTCATTAAAAGAAGCTTTTTGAAAAAAATATCTTTTCATAAAATTTTAATTGGATTCGCTTTTTCTCCCAACCTTAAAGCAAATGTCTTTGAGGCTATTCGTCTAGCTGATTTTTTTGATGCACATCTTTATTTTCTTCATGTTGGATCTAAATCTGTTTCAAAAGAACAAACCCTTAACAGTCTCTTAGAAGAAACTCCGATTAAATTGAAACAAGTCTCTGTAATTTGGCAAAAAGGAAAGCCTGTAGAAACTATCATTGATCAATGTAAAAAAAATGAAATTGATTTACTGTTGCTCGGCGCTATGCAACGTGAAAACATGGTTAAGTTTTACATGGGTTCTATTGCCCGAAAACTAACTCGTAAGGCGCCTTGTTCTGTTCTTTTAATGATCAAGCCTTCTGTTATACGAAAAGCATCACAACATGTTGTGGTCAATGCTTTTGAGAGCCCACAGACAAAAACAACAATTAATTTTGCTTTTTACTTCGCTCAAGCATTGGGAATTCCAAAGCTTACTTTGGTTGAAGAAATTGATCGCTCTGAAGTTGCTGCTTTAGCATACGATGATCGAAGTTTGAGAAAAGTTACTCTAAAAAAAGAGAAATTGAAACGTCGTGAACTTTCTCGGGTTCGTGAAATATTACACCATATTCCTGATGAATTAAAAGAAAGCACTCAAGTTCATCTTCAAAATATTTTTGGAACCCGAGGATATTCTATCGGACATTATGCGAGGGTTGTACGAGCCGATTTGCTTGTTATGAATGCCGCAGAAACACGAAAGAGTTTTTTAGAGCGAATTTTTCCGAAAGATCTTGAACATATTTTATCCGAACTTCCAACAGATGTTCTCATAATTCAAAATAAAGAAAATGGGTAAAATAAATAAATTTCAAAACTTTATGGGGGCACTACCTGCAAATATTTTTTCAGGTTTTGTTGTTTCTTTGGTTGCTTTGCCCTTGGGTTTGGGGTTGGCAATCGCCTCTGAAGCTCCTCCTATTGCGGGTATTCTTTCTGCCATTGTTGGTGGAATTGTTGTTGCTCTTATGGGTGGATCACAACTAACTATTGCTGGTCCTGGGAATGGTTTAGTTATTGTTTTGCTCTCCTCCATCACACTTTTAGGAAATGGTGATCTTTATCAAGGGTATCTTTTTACGTTAGCGGCAATCGTAATTTCTGGTATTTTAATTTTTCTTTTTGGTCTGTTTCGTTTTGGCGCTTTAAGTGAATTTTTTCCGGCCTCAGCACTTCAAGGAATGTTAGCCGCAATTGGTATTGGTATTCTTTCCAAACAAATACACGTAATGCTAGGAATAACAACAGCTTTTGGCAGCCCTTTAGAGCTGCTTTATCAGGTCCCCGATAGTGTTTTATTCCTCGTTAAAAACCCTTCTCTTGAAGTTCTTGTTGCTGCTGCAATAGGGGTTGGAAGTTTTTTAATTTTGATCTTGTATTCAAAGATTCAAAATCCATTTTTTCAATTGGTTCCAGCCCCTATGTGGGTTGTTCTTTTGGCTGTTGGATTGTCTTACTATTATGAATATGTCGCCGCTGTTCCGTACCCTATGGGAGAAAATCTGCTCATTACTCTCCCCGAAAATCTAATGGGAAGCCTTCCTTTTCCCGATTTTAGTAAAATAAATAGTGTTAAATTTCTTGGCATTGTTCTCTCGCTTACCCTGATTTCTTGTATTGAATCTTTATTGAGCATAAAAGCAGTTGACAAATTGGACCCTTTGAAAAGAAGGTCAAACGTGAATAAAGACCTTAGAGCCCTTGGAATTGCAACCACAATAAGTGGTTTTGTAGGAGGATTAAATGTTGTAACCGTTATCGCTCGAAGTTCGGTAAACGTGAATAATGGAGGTTCAAATCGTTCTGCAAATTTATTTCATGCGCTCTTTTTGTTGTTGTTTATTTTACTCTTTCAAGATCAAATTCAACGCATTGCATTGCCTGCTTTAGCCGCAATATTAGTCTACACAGGCTATCGTTTGGCGGCGCCTGAAAACCTAATCATGTTGTTCAAAATAGGAAAAGAACAAGCCGTTATTTTTATGGTTACCCTTGGAATGACATTAGCTTACGGGCTAATTCCCGGAATTGCTTTAGGGGTTATGGCAACATTTTTTACTCATGTGATAATCAACAAGAGTCTTTTTCTGTTCACGCGAAATTGGTTAAAACCAAATGTGTTGATGTTTAGAGAAGAAGATAGCGGGAACTATTTTGTTAGTGTAAAAAACTTCTGTAGTTTTTTAAACTTTTACAAATTAAAAGCTCTGTTGGATGAAATTCCTGAAACCGAACACGCCATAATTGATTTCTCTTTATGTGAGTTTGTTGATCATACGGTTATGGAGGGTCTCAATGATTACAGAAGAAGTTTTAAAAATAAAAATGGTGTTTTTGAAATTATTGGTCTTGATGTTCATTTCTCGAATACACAACACCCTTTTGCTATTAGAAAGGTGCTGCCATTACCGGATTTTTTAAGTTTAAGCACCAATTTGACTAAAAGACAAAAATCTCTGCAAAAATTTGCTCAAAGTTTGAATTGGTCCTATCGTCCCGAACTTTCCTCAGAAGCAGCAGGGATAGAACAATTTGAATATTTTAAAACAAAACAAATTAACTATCAATACAATTTACTTGCCGATGAATCCAATCGTTTTAAATTATTTGATATTTCATACAGTGAAGGGGCGTTTATTGCTAAAGAGGGACTAAAATCCTCTTTTCTAATGATCGAATTGGATCAAAAGCTTCCTCAGTTTATTTTGGATAAAGATTACTTATTAGTTGGCTTATATGAGGCTAGAGGATACAAGGACATCAATTTTAAAGAGGCTCCCGACTTTTCTAAACGTTTTTTTCTCACTGGAAAAGACAGAAAAGAAATTAAAAAATGGTTTACTTCAGAAATTATTTTCTTTTTCGAAAGTCATTCTTATTTCCATGTCGAGTCAAATGAAAACATCCTTTTGATCAAAGGTAGAAACAGACTTTCTAGCATAGAAGAAATAAAAAAAATGTTAGCCTTTGGAACCGAACTTACCCAATTATTAAACAAACAATAACACCATGATTAAACCTATTCTTAGCCTGTTAACACTCTTCCTTTTTGGGTCTGCCTTGGGTCAAAAAACAATTGGATCTGTCGAGCGTTTGGATAATGAAATAAATAAACTAATAGCTTCTGATGCTGAAATAGAGGTTTTGGCAGAGGGATTTAGCTGGGCGGAAGGGCCTGTGTGGGTTTCTGAGTTGAATGGTCTTCTTTTTACCGATGTTCCTGAAAACAAAATGTATTTATGGGAGGAAGCTAAGGGACTTTCTGTTTACCTCGATCCAAGTGGGTACACTGGATATGCGCCAAACAAAAAAAAGAGTGGGGCAAACGGTTTAATTCTTGACGCTGAGGGTAACCTTTTAATTGCTCAACACGGAGATCGTAGGGTTGCTATGATTAAAAAACCTCTTAGCAAGCCCGGTTCCTTTGAAACAGTCATTGATCGTTTCCAAGGAAAGCGTTTTAACAGCCCTAACGATTTAATTCTTTCAAAAAAAGGAGATCTCTACTTTACTGATCCACCTTATGGTTTGTCTGGAGATGAAGATCCCTTAAAAGAAATTCAAGTTAATGGAGTTTATCGCCTAGATCGAAAAGGAAATATTACTCTAATTTATTCTGATCTAAACCGTCCAAATGGGCTGGCTCTTTCTGAAGACGAGACCGTTTTGTATGTAGCTAATTCTGATCCAAAAAGAAACTTGTGGATGGCTCTTTCACTAGAGAATGGAAATGTTGTAAATGATCGTTTGTTTTTTGATGCAACAGAAAAAAAAGGGCTTGGCCTAGCAGATGGTTTGAAGGTTCATAGCAAAGGATATGTATTTGCAACAGGTCCTTCAGGGGTATTGATTTTTACCTCAAAAGGGAAACACATTGGGACCATAAAAACTAAAGTAGCAACTGCAAATTGTACCTTTAACTCTGAAGAAAGCATATTGTACATGACTTCGGATAATATTTTAACTCGAATTCAATTGAAAAATTAATTATCCATGAAATTACATCCTATTGAAACAGGAAACTTCATGCTCGACGGGGGTGCAATGTTTGGTGTTGTTCCTAAACCCATTTGGGAAAAAACCAACCCTTCGGATGAAAAGAATCGAATTAAAATGGCCGCCAGATCCTTACTCATAGAAGACGGAAATAAACTCGTTTTAATAGACACAGGGATGGGCAATAAACAATCCGATAAATTCTTTGGGTATTATTCACTTTGGGGCGACCATTCTCTTGATAAGTCATTAAAAAAAGCAGGGTTTGATCGTGATGATGTTACTGATGTTTTTTTTACCCACCTTCATTTTGATCATTGTGGTGGTGCTATCCATTACAATTCGGCAGGAATTTTGGAACCCGCTTTCAAAAATGCTCGCTTTTGGTCTCATCAAAATCATTGGGAATGGGCAACCAATCCGAACACTAGAGAAAAAGCTTCATTCCTCCCTGAAAACATTCTTCCCATTAAAGAAAGTGGGCAATTAAATCTTATCAAAGGAGACGGAAAACAACTGAAAACTACCTTGGGATTCGATGTATTGGTTATGGATGGACATACCGAAAAACAAATGCTTCCTCTAATTCAATATCAGGGAAAAACAATTGTATTTGCTGCGGATCTTATTCCAACTGTTGGGCACTTACCTATTCCTTACATTATGGGTTATGATACTCGTCCTTTGTTGACTTTAGAAGAAAAAACTTCTTTTTTGGAACATGCATTAGAAAATAAATTTTTACTCTTCCTAGAACATGATGCTGACAATGAACTTGTAGAGCTCATAAAAACAGTTAAAGGAATTCGTTGTAAAGAAAGTTTTAGGTTTAAAGACTATTTTAATTCTTAGTTTGTTACTTTTATCTTTGTCTTTTTAAAATCATACTCATGAAAAAACTTACTTTAATTGTCTTTAGCCTTTTTTCGACCTCCATTTTAGCTCAATATTGGCAGCAAAAAGTAGATTACACCATGTCTGTTCGTTTGGATACAGAAACTGCTGTTTACACAGGGTCTCAAAAATTGGTCTACACCAACAATTCTCCTGAAACTTTAAAAAAGATTTTCTATCACTTGTATTTTAATGCTTTTCATCCAGAAAGCGACATGGCTATTCGACTTAAAAACGGAGGTGATAAAAACCGAAGATTCGAGATAAATTTAGACACTTTGTCCGCAGATCAAAGCGGGTACCTTAAGGTTTCTAATTTAAAACAAGATGGAAAACTGGTTCAAACAAAAGAGTCTGGAACTATTTTAGAAGTTACCCTAAATGAACCGCTAGCCTCAGGACAATCTACTGTTTTGGATTTGGAGTTTGAAGGTCATGTTCCTGATGTAATTCGCCGTGCCGGGAAAAACTCTGAGGAAGGGGTCGCTTTTTCTATGGCACAATGGTATCCCAAGCTCTCAGAATACGATGTTGACGGCTGGAACACAGATCCCTACACAGGTAGAGAGTTCCATGGTGTTTGGGGAAATTTTGATGTAAAAATTACTTTAAACAAAGACTTTACGGTTGGAGGTAGTGGTTATCTTCAAAATGCTGATGAAATTGGAAAAGGATACAGTGATCGCAAACGGTCAAAATCTAAAAAAGGAGAAATCACTTGGCATTTCATAGCTCCGGATGTCCACGACTTTACATTTGCCGCAGACCCAGATTACATTCATGACATTTATCCTGGTCCAGACAATGTTGATCTTCATTTTTTCTACAAAAACGACCCTGAAATCATTGAAAACTGGAAAAAACTTCAACCAATTACTGCTGAATTAATGGAATATTTTAACGATAAAATTGGTCCCTATCCATACAAGCAATATTCTGTGATTCAAGGAGGTGATGGTGGTATGGAGTATGCAATGTGCACACTTATTACTGGTGGACGAAAATTTGGATCTTTAGTGGGTGTAACTGCACATGAGCTTGCTCATTCTTGGTTCCAATTTATCTTGGCAACAAACGAAACCAAACACGAGTGGATGGATGAAGGCTTTACGACCTTTATTTCGACCTTAGCAGAAAATGTTGTTTTAAAAGAAAATAAAATATTTCCTCTTATGAATTCTTACAACGGCTATTTAGCTCTTGCAAACTCAGGGGAAGAACAGCCCCAAACCACAAATGCGAATCGATATCATTTTAACAACGCATATGAAAGCACAGCCTACAATAAAGGAGCGGTATTTCTTAGCCAACTGGGTTACATTATCGGAAACGATAAGCTGTTTAAAGCCTTAAAAGCTTACTACAACGAATACAAATTTAAACATCCCGTTCCAAATGATATCAGAAGAATTGCTGAGCGAGTTTCTGGAATCCAGCTGCGGTGGTATTTGACTGATTGGACACAAACCACAAACAAAATTGATTATGCCGTAGAAAGCGTTGTTTCGCAAAAATCTGGCACACAAGTCAATTTAAAACGTATTGGTCTTATGCCAATGCCTTTGGATATTCTAGTCCGGTACAAAGACGGCTCACAAGAATTTTATTATGTCCCTATTACTTTAATGCGTGGAGAAAAAGAAAACCCTTATGATGCGCCTTGGAATGTAGAAAAAGATTGGTCATGGTCTAATCCAAAATATTCTTTTTCAATAGATCGTAAAAAAGAAGACATTGATTTAATCATTATTGATCCTACCTACTACATGGCAGACGTTGACCGTGATAACAATACCTTTACCAATGAATAAAACGGCTACCCTAAATCGCTTAAAAGGAAAAGAAAAAATAAATATGCTTTTTCGAAAAAGTTCCATTCACCAAACTAAACACTTGCTAATCAGAGTTCTTGAAGCTAATAAAAAAGACAACAAGCTCTATGCTGGTGTATCTGTTCCCAAAAGAAATTTCAAGCGGGCTGTTGATAGAAACCGCATCAAAAGACAGTTGCGTA
>PAOB01000040.1 GCA_002708445.1 Candidatus Arcticimaribacter sp. | reverse complement strand
CATTATTACCTAAATTTGGATTTGTTTGAATTCTTATACGATGTGTATATGGGATTATATGTATATGAATTTTATATTCATAATTCCTAATTAATACTAGTTCGGGATTAGGATTATTAAAATCATCATTCCAATAATAATTATTTCCATTTTTTTCGACATTAACATACAGGTCTGTTCCTAAATGTTTATATTCTTTTCTTCTCAATTCCTCATAAATTTTTGGATAGTATTTTTGTAACTGGTAATTCGGAGAACTTTTTTCGTTGCCAATGTATTTCATTACTTCCATTTTTACACAATGGAGTTCTTCAATTGGATTTGCAGCTTTTCTTTTTATTTCGGTGATGTCTTGGGTAACTTTTTCGAAAATGGAATTTGCGACCTCACTTACCAGTTGGTATTTATTGTCAAAATGAATGTAAAGGGTTTTTTTTGAAATCCCCATAGAAACCGCAAGATCGTCCATGGTTACACTTTTAAACCCTAATTGAAGAAAAAGTTTAGAAGCTTTTTCAATTATGGTGTCTTTCATTTTATGTCTACATTGAAGCAGGTTACAAAATTCAAATCAGAACGATTAAAGATTAATCGCTTGCAAAGATACCAAGGAAACTTTAAAAACAAAAATAGTTTCCAAAGTATTTTGATTGAAGTTTTAATGAGATAAAAAAGATTAATTTTGTAAAAAAAATAATTGTGCTGAAATATTATCAATCTGCTTTTTTAGCGTTTATGAAAAAGCAATTATCCAATCCAAAGCCTCAAAGTTTGTATGAACCTACATCTTACATTATGGAATTGGGAGGTAAGCGAATTCGACCAGTTTTGGCCTTATTGGCTGCAGATGCAGTCAACGATTCTTTTACAGAATCACTTCCAGCAGCATTGGCAGTTGAGGTTTTTCACAATTTCAGTTTAGTTCACGACGATATCATGGATGAAGCCCCACTGCGAAGAGGCAAAGACACTGTTCATCAAAAATGGGATGTCAACACTGCTATTCTTTCTGGGGATGTAATGTTGGTTTGGGCTTATGAATGTTTGAACGCTTATTCTGGAGATCTATTCAAAGAGCTAACCACTTTGTTTAGTTCAACTGCCCGAAAAGTGTGTGAAGGACAGCAATACGACATGGACTTTCCAACGCGATCCAAAGTAACGCAAGAGGAATATCTTGAAATGATTCGATACAAAACAGCTGAGCTTTTGGGTTGTTCTTTACAGATGGGAGCCATGAGTGGAGGTGTTTCTAGAGTTGCAAGCCAGCCTTTTTATGATTTTGGAATTGATTTGGGATTAGCCTTTCAATTACAAGATGATTATCTGGATTCATTTGGAGACCCTAAAACTTTTGGTAAACAGCTTGGGGGAGATATTATTGAAAATAAAAAAACAATGCTTTTTCTTCTTGCGCTTGAACGAAGTAATGCTGAAAATAAAACAATTTTAGAAACTTTAATCAAAACAACTCCCGCCGATCCTTCTCAAAAAATAGAACAGGTTAAAGCATTGTTTATCCAAACAGGAGCCGCAGACCAGATTAAGCAAATGATAAATAAATACATTCAAAAGGCATTGGATCAAGTTGATCAATTTCCTGTAAAAGATGAAAAGAAAGAAATTTTCAAAACCTTTTCTAAGGAATTGATGGAAAGAAAATTGTAATTAAAATATCCGTTTCCAAAGTGCATTGACAAAAAGACCAACGGGGAAACTGAGCATTATTTTGAGTTCCTCTTTAAAAGTGGTTTTTTCATCCAAGAATTTAAAGATTAGTTCGGGGCTGTTTTTTTTAAACATGAGCGAAAACAGCAGATGACCTTTTTCATTGTGTTTACTCAAAACATCCAAGAATAAAAGATCATAGAACCAAAAGCGATTTTTTTGTTTTACTTGATTCAGAGGTTTTCCCGTTTTTAAAAAGGATGCAGTTTCTTTTGCTTTGCGAATTGTTTTTTGAAAGGTGAACCCAGTACTACTTTTAGTCCAACCTCCTGCAGTTCCAATATGCATTTTGTTAGGCGTATTTTTGTTCCAAAATGGATATGCTGTCATTGGAATGCTCCCTTGTTCTCGATCTTGGATGACTATTTCACCTGCATTTTTTTTGTTTAAATATTCCAAAATAGCTTCTTCATATTCTTTGTTCTCCAAAAGATTGGCAGAGAAGAGCGTGTATTCTACAAGTGCCTTGTTTTTGGAAAAAGGGAGTACATAAATAAAACGGGTGTTTCCTTTTTGAGGAAGGTCAAAATCCATGAATTGAAGGGTTTCAGGATCAAAAATAGGGTTTTCGGTTTCTACAAACCAACCAATAAAATGTTGATGAAGCAGTGGGTATTTTTCTTTTTCACGAAGGTGATCTGAAGGGGGAATGCTTGTAAATACTTTTTTTGCCAAATAGAAATTTTTTTTACCCAAAACACGAACTTCTTCTCCTTCATCATCTATTGATGTTACCTCTTCCTTTAAAAATGTTATGTTGGATTTTTTTTCAAGGTTTTCATGTAATTTCTTGTAAAAATCTTCTCCACGAATCATTTTGTATTGAAAGGGGTTGAGGTCTATTTTTTTTGAAAATTGAGCCGCCTTAAATTCAGCAGTTTTCCATGCTTTGTGTGTAATAGAATCCCAAACAGAGTTTTTCTCTTCCCAAAAACTCCAGGTTCTATCATTTTGACTTTTGATTTCTTTTTCAAGAATCAGAACTTTTTTGTTGTCAAAGTAAGGGTCATTTCCAAAAATTTGAGCAAGAATCAAACCCGATGCTCCACCTCCACAAATAATAAAGTCATAATGGTTTTGGTTTTCCATAATAATATCTAAAAATAAAGATTTCAAATGGATACACAGAGTTATTTGACTATTTTTGAAAAATATTTTTAAAACCTAGTTAAATGGAAACCATAATCGCTTTCTTTGAAAAAACAGACCCAGTATTGGGAGCTTTGTATGCAACTATATTTACATGGGGATTAACTGCTTTTGGAGCTTCATTTGTTTTCTTTTTTAAGTCCATGAACAGAGCTGTTTTGGATGGAATGCTTGGTTTTACTGGAGGTGTTATGGTTGCGGCAAGTTTTTGGAGTTTGTTAGCACCTGGAATTGAAATGAGCCCTGGAGAAGGTTTTTTAAAAGTAATGCCTGCCGCAATAGGTTTTGGATTGGGTGCTCTGTTTATTTTTGCTTTAGATAAAATTTTGCCACACATACACATCAATTTTAAAGAGAGTGAGGGAATCAAAACTCCTTGGCACCGAACTACTTTGTTGGTGTTAGCAATAACCCTTCACAATATCCCAGAGGGACTTGCTGTAGGAGTGCTTTTTGGAGGGGTAGCTGCAGGATTGCCAGAAGCCTCTATTTCAGGTGCGGTTGTTCTAGCTCTTGGTATTGGAATCCAAAATTTTCCTGAGGGTATTGCTGTTTCGATGCCCATGAGACGTCAGGGCGTTAGTCGTTTCAAAAGTTTTTGGTATGGACAATTGTCAGCTGTAGTCGAGCCTGTAGCGGCAGTTGTAGGAGCAGTAGCAGTTACTTTTTTTACACCGATACTCCCTTATGCTTTGGCTTTTGCTGCTGGAGCAATGATTTTTGTGGTGGTCGAAGAAGTAATTCCCGAGACGCAACAAGACAAGTACACCGATATTGCAACTCTTGGGTTTATCGGAGGATTTATCGTCATGATGTCACTAGATGTTGCATTGGGCTAGTCTTTTTCTTCCTCTTTAATTCCGTTCCAACCTTGAGCAGTTAATTCAATTTGTTGACCCAGTCCAGTAACCATATTGTATCCACAGGCTTCATCTGTCATATGACCAATAATACTTAGATGTGGATGACCTTTTACCTTTTCAAAGTCACTTTGTTCAATGGTAAATAAAAGTTCGTAGTCATCACCCCCATTGAGCGCAGCGGTTGTATTGTTTATCTTAAATTCTTCACAGGTTTTTACGACCTCGGGATCGATAGGAATTTTATCTTCATAAATTTGACAGCCCAATTTCGAGGCTTTGGAAAGGTGTAAGATTTCTGAGGAAAGGCCATCACTGACATCAATCATAGCGGTTGGTTTTACCCCTAAATCTTTTAAAAGTGCTTTGATATCAACTCTTGATTCGGGTTTAAGCTGTCTTTCAATACAATAACTGTATTTAGACAAGTCAGGCTGTGATTGTGGATTTACCTGAAACACTGCTTTTTCACGTTCCAAAACTTGAAGCCCCATGAAAGCGCCCCCTAGATCACCTGTCACTAAAACAAGATTTCCTTCCTTTGCTCCATTTCTAAAAGCGATTTCATCTTTGTTGGCTTTCCCAATTGCAGTTACCGAAATTACCAAACCTTTGTTAGAGCTTGTTGTATCTCCACCGACCAAATCAACTTTGTAATTTTTACACGCCAAATGGATTCCCAAATACAATTCTTCAAGAGCTTCTAGGGGAAATCTATTGGAAACAGCAATAGATACCGTAATTTGGGTGGCTACAGCATTCATTGCAAAAATATCAGAAAGATTTACCATTACGGCTTTGTATCCCAAGTGCTTTAAAGGCATGTAGCTAAGGTCGAAATGAATCCCTTCGATAAGTAAATCTGTTGAGATCAGTGTTTCATCTTTTTCGTGCTGAATGACAGCAGCATCATCACCAATACCGAATTGGGTAGATGATTCTTTAATTTCAAAGCTTTTTGTAAGCGCCTCAATTAAGGCAAATTCTCCAAGGGTGGCGATTGGAGTTTTCGGAATGTTTTTATCTTCTAGCATGCAGCAAAAATAGAATGTTTTTCTGAAATAAACCTCTAGGTTTTGACAAGGTTCTTGGATAGCCTATATTTGATACCGATTATTTTTATGATGAAAAATTTAGCCAGACTTCTTTTTTTGATTTTTTTATTTTTAATTGGATGCTCAAAAAACAGTCCGAAAGATGTAAATGAATCGATTTTATCAGATCCTACTGAGCCATTAGTTGATCAAATGCCACTGACAGTTCCCCCTAGCGGACTAGTCCCTTGTGACGGAGGTTTGGCAGGAAATTATCCCTGTTTGGGTTATGACCTTCAATCCATGGTCTCTTTGCCTTTAATGGGGGCTTCCATGGGCAATGATAATTGGGGATGGACCGATTCAGAATCTGGCAAAGAATATGTCCTTATGGGATTGGATAACGGTACTGCTTTTATTGACATTAGTACACCAGACCAGCCTGTTTTTTTGGGAAAATTAAATTCTGCCACTACTCCAAGTATTTGGAGGGATATCAAGGTTTTTCAAGATCATGCATTTATTGTGAGTGAAGCGGACGGTCATGGCTTGCAAGTCTTCGATTTAACAAGCTTGCGTAACCTTACAGAAGTACAAAATTTTACTGCTGATGCTCGATTGACTGCATTTGGCAGCGCTCATAATATTGCCATTGACGAAGCAAGTGGATTTGCATATGTTGTTGGCAGCAGTCTTTATCAAGGAGGCCCAGCATTTATTGACATCAACGATCCAACAAACCCAACTTTAGTTGGAGGCTTTGGAGATGAGTCTTACACGCACGATGCACAGATATTAATTTATGAAGGTCCAGATACCGAATACCAAGGCAAAGAAATCTTGTTTGGGAGTAACAGTGATGGCGGGGAAAACAATCAAATCATTATTGTAGACGTTACCGATAAAACTTCACCTAAATTGATTTCTAGTTCCACATACAGCAATGGAGGATACACCCATCAGGGATGGATAGACGAAGATCACAAATACTTTTATCTCGGAGATGAATTGGATGAGTCTCAATATGGAAACTATTCCAGAACATTAGTTTTTGACATGGAAGATTTAGATAATCCAATCTTACATCACACCTATTTGGGAACCACAGCAGCAATAGATCACAATGGATACATCAAGGGAAATTCCTTCTTCTTGGCAAATTATACGGCTGGTTTTCGTGAAATAGGTATTCAGAACATAGGTTCAAAAGAAATGGAAGAAGTAGGTTTTTTCGATACTTTCCCAGAGCATGACAATACATCTTTTGATGGTGTTTGGAATGTTTATCCCTATTTTGAAAGTGGAGTAATTGTCATAAGCGATTCCAATTCGGGACTATTTTTGGTAAAAGCAAGTCAATAAAATTTTATGCGTTTTATTTTTCTGATTGTAATTTTATTCATTTTAGGTTGTGAAAAAACCAATCTCAATACGTTTTCCTATTCTAAATTTCAGGGAAAATTATCCTGGGCAAAAACCTTTGGAGGAACGGATGAAGATATTGCTCATGCAGTTATTCAAACTCAAGATGGTGGCTTCGCTGTTATTGGGAATACCAAAAGCTTGGACGGAGACCTAATTGATAAGACTTATGAAGGAAGTGATATTTGGTTGCTCAAATTCAATGCTGAAGCAGAATTGCAGTGGAACAAAACCTATGGTGGATCCGAGGACGATCGTGGACATTCTTTGGTTCAAACAATTGATGGCGGGTACATGTTGTTGGGATACAGTCAAAGTTCAGACGGAATTGGGAGTAACAATGAAGGCCAACACGATAATTGGATCATTCGAGTCGATGAACAAGGTGCTTTTATGTGGGAACGCAGCTTTGGTTATTTGGGGCACGATCATGCTTACAACATAATTGAAACTTCTGATGGAGGTTTTTTGTTTAATGGTTTTTTGGATGTTTCTGCATCCAATGGATTAGGGAATAGGGTCGATGACAAATCATCTTCTAGGCATGGTGTTGGAGAATTTTGGTGCCACAAAATTGATGCTCAGGGAGCCATAGAGTGGCGAAATTATTTTGGTGGAACAAGTAACGATAGATCTTACGATTCAGTTGAATTAGAAAATGGAAACTTTGTTTTGGTAGGAACATCAGAAAGCACAGATGTTGATGTAACTGACCCAAGAGGAAGTTACGATATTTGGGTAGTTACATTAGACACCGAGGGAAATCTTCTTTGGGAAAAATCGCTGGGAGGTACCGAGACAGATGGAGCAAACGCAGTTTTGGAGAGTGAAAACGGTAATATTGTTGTCTTTGGGAATAGCTTTAGTTCTGATGGAGATATTAGCTACTCCAAAGGGAGTTCAGATTTTTGGATCGCTACTTTGGATTCTCAGGGGGAATTACTTTCAGAAGCCTCGTTTGGAGGTTCAGATTTTGACTTAGGAAGAGCACTCACAAAAGGTTCTGGTGGATTTTTGTGGGCTGCAGGTTATTCTAGAAGCAAAGATGGCGATGTCTCACAAAATAGGGGAGATAATGACATGTTGATTCTGCGGATAAACCCTGACAATATTGTTGTTAATAGTCTTTCATTAGGGGGCTCTGGAATCGATTTAGCCCATGATATTATTGAATTATCTTCAGGAAAAATAATAGTCGTTGGCGAAACAGAAAGCACCAACGATCCTTTCACAGAAAATCACGGGAACAAAGATTTAGCAATAGTTCAATTTCATTAGTATTTTAAATTTCTTTATTGAGTTTATCTATGCTAGATAATAATGCTTAGTGGACTAAATATCTTATCTTTGAGCTTTATTTAGTAAAAGTTTAAATGCTTATGATTAAGGTATCTGAATCAGCAAAAGTAAAAGTATCCGTTTTGATGCAAGAAGAAGGCTTTGACCCTGAACACGACTTTGTTCGTGTGGGAGTTAAAAGTGGTGGATGTTCGGGACTTTCGTATGATCTGAATTTTGATAAAAAACAACTGGATGAAGACCGTCTTTTTGAAGACAACAGTGTTAAGATCGTAGTAGATAAGAAAAGCCTTTTTTACTTAGTAGGAACAACACTTGAATACTCTGGAGGTTTAAATGGAAAAGGATTTGTATTCAACAACCCCAATGCAAATAGGACTTGTGGTTGCGGAGAAAGCTTTTCGTTATAAAATATTAATGCCATGGCATACACAGAAGAAGAACTAAAGAAAGAGTTAGAGACCAAAGAATATGAATACGGTTTTTACACAGATATTGATTCGGATACTTTTCCAATAGGTCTGAATGAAGATATCGTCCGTGCAATTTCTAAACGAAAAGAAGAACCCGAGTGGATGACCGAATGGCGTTTAAACGCCTATCGCTCTTGGGTCGAAATGACAGAGCCAGAATGGCATAACGTTCAATACTCCAAACCCGATTTTCAAGCAATTTCATATTATTCTGCACCCAAAAAGAAAGATAAGTACCAAAGTCTTGATGAGGTTGATCCAGAATTATTGAATACTTTCAAAAAATTAGGAATTTCAATTGATGAACAAAAGAAATTGGCTGGTGTTGCGGTAGATATTGTTGTAGACTCTGTTTCTGTAGCCACTACATTCAGGGATACACTGGCAGAGAAAGGAATTATTTTTTGTTCGATTTCCGAGGCAATAAAAGAACACCCTGAATTGGTAAAAAAATACATTGGTACTGTTGTTCCTGTAAAAGACAATTTTTATGCTGCCCTCAATTCTGCTGTTTTTTCTGATGGATCATTCTGTTACATTCCAAAAGGCGTTCGTTGTCCTATGGAATTATCCACTTATTTTAGAATAAATCAAGCTGGGACAGGACAATTTGAACGAACTCTAGTGGTTGCTGACGAATCAAGTTATGTCAGCTATCTTGAGGGATGTACAGCACCATCTCGAGACGAAAACCAATTGCATGCTGCAGTTGTTGAATTGGTAGCTATGGATGACGCAGAAATCAAGTATTCCACAGTACAAAATTGGTATCCTGGTGACAAAGAAGGTAAAGGCGGTGTTTTCAACTTTGTAACCAAAAGAGGAATTTGCCACAATCGAGCAAAAATTTCATGGACACAAGTAGAAACGGGTTCAGCCGTGACTTGGAAATATCCATCTTGTATTTTAAAAGGAGACAATTCTATTGGAGAGTTTTATTCAATAGCTGTAACCAACAATTTTCAGCAAGCTGATACTGGAACTAAAATGGTTCATTTAGGGGAAAACACAAAAAGTACAATCATATCCAAAGGAATTTCTGCAGGTCATTCCCAAAACAGTTATCGAGGATTGGTTCAAGTGCAACCTAGAGCAGTTAATGCAAGAAATTTTTCTCAATGTGATTCTTTACTTATGGGAGATTTGTGTGGAGCACATACTTTTCCATACATCGAGGCAAAGAATAATTCAGCTCAAATTGAGCATGAAGCAACCACAAGTAAAATTGGAGAAGATCAAATTTTCTATTGCAATCAACGTGGAATTGATACCGAGAAAGCAATAGCACTTATTGTAAATGGATTTAGCAAAGAAGTTCTAAACAAACTTCCTATGGAATTCGCCGTAGAGGCACAAAAATTATTAGAAATATCCCTCGAAGGTTCGGTGGGTTAAGATTACATAAAATATGTTAGTAATAAAAGATCTACACGCAACTGTAGAGGGCAAAGAAATCTTAAAAGGAATTAATCTAGAGGTAAAAGCAGGAGAAGTTCACGCTATTATGGGTCCAAATGGATCAGGTAAAAGCACTCTTTCTTCAGTAATTGCAGGGAATGAGGATTATGAAGTTGTGAAAGGAACCATTTCTCTTAGCGGACAAAATTTAGAGGACATTGATGCTGAAGAGCGTGCGCACAAAGGGATTTTTCTTTCCTTTCAATATCCCGTTGAAATCCCCGGAGTTACTGTAACTAACTTTATCAAAACGGCAATCAATGCCTCAAGAAAAGCACAAGGTCTAGAAGATATGCCTGCAAAAGATATGTTGAAAAATATTCGTGAAAAAGCAGCTCTTCTAGAAATCGACTCAAAGTTTTTGTCCCGCTCCCTTAACGAAGGTTTTTCAGGTGGAGAAAAGAAAAGAAATGAAATTTTTCAAATGGCCATGTTAGAACCAAAATTAGCAATCCTAGATGAGACCGATTCTGGTTTAGATATCGATGCCCTTAAGATTGTTGCAAACGGCGTAAATAAATTGAAAAGCAAAGAAAATGCGGTTGTTGTAATTACTCACTATCAGCGTTTGTTAGATTACATAGTACCCGATTTTGTTCATGTACTTCACGATGGTAAAATTGTGAAGTCAGGAACCAAAGAACTGGCTCATGAGCTAGAAGCAAAAGGATACGATTGGATTAAACAATTAGTAGACTAGTTATGGAGTTGAAAGAAAAATTAATTTCCTCTTTTATGGCTTTTGAAGAACAGCTAGATCTGTCTTCTCCAATTCATGAAATTCGTACAGAAAGTTTGAAACATTTCGAAAGTAATGGATTTCCTACCAAAAGAGACGAAGCCTGGAAGTACACCTCCTTGGCAAAATTGATTAAAAATGACTATTCAATTTTCCCAAAAGAGGAAACAACAATTGAATTAAAAGACGTTAAAAAGTATTTTTTATCCGATATTGACACCTACAAAATTGTTTTTACCGATGGGATTTACACCCCATTTTTATCGGATACCACACATGATGGAATAGATGTTTGTCTCTTATCTGCTGCCCTTGCCAAAAATAAATACAAAAAAATCATAGCAAAGTATTTCAATACCATTGCAAAGAAAGACGATAACCTAACTGCATTAAATACTTCTTTTACCAAAGAAGGAGCTTACATTTTTATTCCCAAGTCAGTTGTAGCAGAAAAACCCATTCAGATTTTGCATTTTTCTACAGGTAAGCAAGGTCCAATACTATTACAACCAAGAAATTTGATTGTTGTTGAGGAGAATGCCCAGGTTGAAATTGTTGAGCGTCATCAAAGTTTAGTCCCTCATCAAGTCATGTCAAATTCAGTAACCGAGATTTTCGCTGCTGAAAACGCATTGATTGATTACTACAAAGTTCAAAATGATTTGGACGAAGCTTCCCTAATTGACAACACCTTTGTTGCTCAAAAGACTAAAAGCAATGTTAGTGTTCACACATTTTCTTTTGGAGGAAAATTGACTCGTAATAACCTAAACTTTTATCAAAAGGGTGAGCATATTGATTCAATTATGAAAGGAGTTACCATCACTGGAGATAAACAACATGTAGACCATTATACATTGGTAGACCATGCACAACCCAATTGTGAAAGCCATCAAGATTACAAAGGAATTTATTCAGATAAATCGGTGGGGGTTTTTAACGGTAAAATTTATGTAAATCGAATTGCCCAGAAAACAAATGCTTTTCAAAAAAACAACAATATTTTGTTGGACGATACGGCTACCATCAATACCAAACCTCAATTAGAAATTTTTGCTGATGACGTAAAATGTTCTCATGGGTGTACCATAGGGCAATTGGACAAAGATGCACTATTTTACTTGAGATCAAGAGGAATTCCAAAAAAAGAAGCCAAAGGGTTATTGACCTATGCTTTTGCAAATAATGTGTTGGAATCCGTAAAAATACCAACGCTAAAAGCAAGAATCAATAAGTTAATTGCCAATAAATTAGGGGTTAACATAGGACATGATTTGTAAAAGATGTTTGACGTAAACAAAATACGAGAAGACTTTCCAATATTGGAGCGAACTGTAAACGGTCAACCTCTGATCTATTTTGATAATGCGGCAACCTCACAAACTCCCAATCAGGTAATTGACGTTATTTCAGATTACTATCAAAATTACAATTCTAACATTCACAGAGGAGTTCATTCGCTGAGCCAAGAGGCAACCGATGTTTATGAAAACGCAAGACAAAAGATCCAACATCATTTCAATGCCGCTCAAACTCATGAGGTAATTCTTACTTCAGGAACAACCCACAGCATCAATATTATTGCCTCAGGTTACAGCCAACTGCTTCAAGCAGGTGACGAATTAATGATTTCGGCCATGGAGCACCATTCCAATATTGTTCCCTGGCAAATGCTTTGCGACAGAACAGGAGCAATTTTAAAGGTAATACCCATGGATCATGCAGGGGTTTTGGATATGAATGCCTTTAATGATTTACTATCAACAAAAACCAAACTTGTTTTTGTAAATCATGTGTCAAATGCCTTGGGAACAGTCAATCCTATTGAAGAGATTATCAAAAGAGCCCACGGGGTTGGAGCAAAAGTTTTGATCGATGGAGCACAAGCCTCTCCTCACATAAAAACTGATGTACAAGCCTTGGATGTTGACTACTATGTAACTTCTGCTCACAAATTGTGCGGACCAACTGGAGTAGGAATGTTGTACGGAAAAGAAGAATTACTAAATCACCTCCCCCCTTACCAAGGAGGAGGTGAAATGATTGCTGAAGTTAGTTTCGAAAAAACTACTTATGCTGATTTACCACACAAGTTTGAAGCAGGTACCCCTAACATAGCCGGAGGAATCGCCTTTGGAGAAGCATTAGACTACATGAACGGGATCGGTTTTGAAACAATCGCAGCTTACGAACACGAGCTTTTGATTTACGCAACAGCGCAATTGAAAGCAATTGATGGCTTAAAGATTTACGGAGAAGCACCCCAAAAAACAGCGGTAATATCTTTTAATGTAGACGATATTCACCCCTATGATATCGGAAGTATTTTAGATAAAATGGGAATAGCCGTTCGAACGGGTCATCATTGCGCACAACCCATTATGGATTTTTATAAAATTCCTGGAACTGTTCGAGCTTCATTTTCTTTTTACAACACTAAGGAAGAAATTGATACCATGATCAAGGGACTACAAAAGGCAATTCAAATGTTGAAATAAGACTTTATCTTTGAGTGTTATGAATATACAAGAAATACAGCAAGAAATTATCGATGAGTTTGCAATGTTCCAAGACTGGATGCAACGCTATGAACACATGATCGATCTGGGAAAATCCCTTCCTTTGATTGCAGAAGAGTTTAAAACAGAAGACAACATTATCAAAGGATGTCAAAGTAAAGTGTGGGTGCATGCTGAATTGAAAAATGATCAATTAGAATTTACAGCCGACAGTGATGCGATCATTACCAAAGGAATTATTGCGATTTTGATACGAGTGTTCTCAAATCAGCATCCCAAAGATATTTTGGACGCGGAAACTGATTTTATCGATCAAATTGGATTGAAAGAACATTTATCTCCAACCCGAGCAAACGGTTTGGTTTCGATGATCAAACAAATTAAAATGTATGCCATTGCGTTTCAAACACAACTCAATTAATTATGTCAGAAAATACCGCAGATAATCAAGACTTAGGAGAAAAAATTGTGAAGGTTCTCAAAACTATTTTTGACCCAGAAATCCCAGTAGACATCTATGAATTGGGATTGATTTATGATGTTTTTGTAAATGAAGATCAAGATGTAAAGATATTGATGACTCTTACAACACCGAACTGTCCAGTAGCTGAAACGCTTCCAGTTGAGGTAGAAGAAAAAGTAAAATCGATTAATGAGGTAAATGATGCCGAGGTTGAAATTACCTTTGATCCGCCTTGGACTCAAGATTTGATGAGTGAGGAAGCCAAATTAGAACTGGGGTTTCTGTAATTGAAAAATGATGAAAGATAAAATCGTGAACAAGGTTGCCCAAAGTGCTCTTGTAACATTTGATTTAGAAGAGTTGTATCCCAAAGGGGTCCTTTTGGAAGTCGATTTAAGTCAATGGTTAGATCAAGGTTTTATTCTACGCGAAAAAGAATTTAGAACAGCAATTAAGAACTACGATTGGAATCAATATCGTGGAAATTACATTGCCATGAATTGTAAAACAGATGCAATTCTTCCAGCTTGGGCCAGCCTATTGGTAACAGCTCAATTGAGCCAAGTAGCAAAGCAAATAGTTTGGGGCTCCATCAAAGATTTAGAAAAACATCTTTTTAGTCAAGCCATAACAAACCTTGATTTGACTCCTTTTAAAGGGAAACCGAT
>PAOB01000039.1 GCA_002708445.1 Candidatus Arcticimaribacter sp. | reverse complement strand
TCCAGGGCCAAATATTTTAAATACTTTGGGGATCGTTTCGGTACCAAACGTCATCGCAGCTATGGCTTGAATACCTCCAACCTTAAAAACTTGAGTTACACCACACAAATTAGCAGTGTACAAAATTACGTCAGGAATATTACCGTTTGAATCTGGTGGTGTACAAAGAATAATTTCTTTACATTCAGCTATTTTTGCTGGAATTGCCAGCATTAATATTGTTGAAAACAAAGGTGCTGACCCCCCAGGAATATAAAGACCTACACTTTCAATGGGTCTTTTCTCTTGCCAGCATTCAACCCCAGGCTGGGTTTCAACAAACACTTTATCTGTTTTTTGAGCAATGTGAAAAGATTCAATGTTGCTTTTGGCGCGTTGAATTGCTTTCTTTAAGTCGGAGGAAATTGAATTTTTTTCACGATCATAGGCGTCAGGCTCAACACTAAAAGAAGATAGTTTTTGCTTGTCAAATTCTAAAGTGTAATCAATCAAAGCCTGATCACCTTTTGATTTAACGTCCGAAAAAACTTGCTCAACCAGAGGTTCTAAGTCTTTGTAATTGGCTGTTGGTCTTTCTAGTAAGCCACCCCAATCTTTGGATTTTGGATTGATGTATTGCTTCATTATCGGACCATTTTTTCTATTGGGCAAACCAAGATATCCTCTGCTCCTGCTTCTTTTAACTGATCAATAACTTCCCAAAAATCTCCAGAGTTGATTACCGAATGAATCGAACTCCATCCAGCTTGTGCCAAAGGCAATACGGTTGGGCTTTTGAGGACAGGGAGAATGGCTGTAATGGCCTCAATTTGATCGTTTGGTGCATTGAGTAGGATGTAACGAGATTGTTTTGCTCGAAGTACTGCCTGGATTCTAAACTGCAGTTTGTCTATTAAAACTTGTTGATCTTGATTGAGCTTTGGAGCTTGAACCAATACTGCTTGAGATTTTACTATTTCAACAACTTCTTTCAGATTGTTTTTGAATAAGGTACTCCCACTGGAAACAATGTCACAAATCGCATCTGCCAAACCAATGTTGGGGGCAATTTCTACCGAACCACTGATGACATGAATATCTGCATCGATCCCTTTTTCTTTTAGAAACTGCCTAACCGTATTGGGATACGAGGTGGCAATCTTATTTCCGTTTAGAGCTTGTATGCTATCAAAAGTCACGCCCTTGGGAACGGCAAGAGATACTCTGCATTTTGAAAATCCTAGGGATTCAATTATTTTGAGATCATTTCCTTTTTCGACTAAGAGGTTGCTCCCTACAATGGCAAGGTCTACCACTCCGTCTCGGAGATATTGGGGAATATCACCGTTTCTGAGGAAAAACACTTCCATAGGGAAGTTTCGTGCTGCAGCTTTGAGCTGGTCTTTGCCGTTATCAATTGAAATCCCACAGCTTTTTAATAAAGCCAATGAGTCTTGATTTAAGCGTCCCGATTTTTGTATGGCTATTCGAATCATATTTTAAATAAAAAAACCCGCTTGATTGATCAAACGGGTTCTTGAGAATTGTATGTACATCAACCTTAGAGCTCGTTTGAGTTCGTAAAATGATGGTGGTTATGTGTTTGTCTTGATTGCATTAGGCTGTAAAGATAAGTGATAATTCTAATTCTACAAATAAGGAATTCGCAAAAATTTATTGATTTCCGAGTATTATTGGTAAGCCTGAATCTCCACTTCCGATCACAATTACTTTTGAATTTGGTGATTCTGAGAGCTTTATTGTAGCATCAATTCCTTTTTCTTGTAGTATTTTTTCAGTCAAAGAAGCACTTAAGATACGGTTTGCAGTTGCTTTCCCTTCTGCATCGATACGCTGACGCTCTGCTTCCTGTCTTGCTTTTTCAATTCTAAATTCATATTCTAAAGCTTCCTGCTCTTGATTCAACTTCCGCTCAATTGCTTCACGAATTGCAATAGGAAGGGTTACGTCACGTACCAAAACTGCATTGAGTTGAACATGTTGATTTTCTACTACCTTTTTGGTTTCTTCGTAAATTTCGTTCTGAATAGCATCTCTTTTTGTTGAATACAATTGTTCTGGAGTGTAACGTCCTACAACAGAACGAGCAACTGCACGAATTTGTGGGATGATGATGATGTTAAGGTAGTTCTCTCCTTTTGTTTTGTGGAGTAATCCCAGCTCCGCTATTAGCGGTTGGTAAAGTACTGATATGTCCAACGAAATTTCTAATCCATTGGAAGAGAGTACCTGCATTTTACTTTCAAAAACTTCTTGTTGTTTTACATTGTAAACATAGACTTTGTTCCAAGGAGCAATAATATGAAATCCTTCTCCAAGAACAGGCTCATCTACTACTACTCCACCACCGAATGTTCTAAAAAGAACCCCAGCTTCTCCATAACCAATGTTTATGGAAGATTTTGAAATGAAAATGAATAAGATAAAAATCCCTGCAATTACAGGAAGACCGATTTTAGGTAATTTTTGCATAATTTAATATTTAAAATTTTAAGTTAACATTCCACCATCGACATTCAACACTTGCCCAGTAATGTAGCTGGATAAATCCGAACCAAGGAATACACAGGCATTAGCTATGTCTTCTGGTGATCCACCTCTTTTGAGGGGTATTGCATTTCTCCAACCTTGTACAACATCTTCGGAGAGTTTTGCAGTCATTTCAGTTTCGATAAACCCGGGAGCAATTACATTGCTTCGGATGTTTCTTGATCCCAATTCTAGGGCAATGGATTTTGAAAATCCAATGATCCCTGCTTTTGATGCGGCGTAATTTGCTTGTCCCGCATTTCCTTTGACACCAACAACCGAACTCATATGAATTAGAGATCCTTTGCGTTGTTTCAAAAAAGTTTTTTGTACAGCCTTAGTCATGTTGAACACAGATTTAAGATTTACATTAATTACTTGATCAAAGTCTTCTTCGTTCATACGCATCAAGAGATTGTCCTTTGTAATTCCAGCATTGTTGATGAGAATATCTAGGCCGTCAAAATCTTTTAAAACATCTGCAACCAGTTGATCTGCCTGATCATAGCTTGCTGCATCGCTTTGGTATCCTTTAGCATTTACCCCTAAAGCCTGTAATTCTTTTTCTAAAGAATTAGCGGCTTCTACAGAGCTGCTATATGTAAAAGCTACATTACAACCGTTTTGAGCAAAGGTATGAGCGATTCCTTTACCAATTCCTCTACTTGCTCCAGTAATAATGGCTGTTTTTCCTTCTAACAATTTCATGATGTATTTTTAAGCGAGTACTTCTGCTACTTTTTTTCCTATTGCTGCTGGAGAATCTACAACAAGAATCCCAGATTCAGCCATAATACGCTTTTTGGCTTCGGCAGTATCATCTGCTCCGCCAACAATAGCTCCTGCATGTCCCATAGTTCTTCCTGCTGGGGCAGTTTCTCCTGCAATAAAACCAATCACAGGCTTTTTGTTTCCAGTTTCTTTAACGTATCGAGCTGCTTCTGCTTCTAGTTGTCCCCCAATCTCACCGATCATTACAATTGCTTCAGTTTCAGGATCGTTTAAAAACAATTCAACAGCGTCTCGTGTAGTAGTTCCGATAATTGGGTCTCCTCCAATTCCTATTGCGGTTGTAATTCCATATCCCTCACGTACAACTTGATCTGCAGCTTCATAAGTAAGCGTTCCAGATTTAGATATGATTCCTACATTTCCTTTTTTGAAAACAAAACCAGGCATGATGCCAACTTTTGCTTCTTCTGGAGTAATTACACCCGGGCAATTAGGACCTACTAAGCGACAGTCTTTTTGTGCAATGTAATTCGATGCTTTGACCATATCAGCTACAGGGATACCCTCTGTTATGGTAATAATAACTTTAATTCCAGCATCGGCAGCCTCCATAATTGCATCCGCAGCAAATGCTGGAGGTACAAATATGATGGTAGTATTGGCACCTACTTTTGCAACTGCTTCGGCTACGGTATTAAAAACAGGGCGATCTAGGTGAGTTTGACCACCTTTTCCGGGGGTTACTCCACCTACTACATTTGTCCCGTATTCAATCATCTGTGTTGCGTGAAACGTACCTTCACTTCCTGTAAAACCTTGTACGATTATTTTGGAATCTTTGTTAACTAAAACACTCATTCTATTTTTTAATATTTATTAGTGATTTACTGAATTCTTATTCAGTTTAAAATTTTTATTCTTTTATGCGCTCTTGATAGGTTCCTTTATCAGTTTCTATCTTTATTTTGTCCCCTTCGTTGATAAATAAGGGGACATTGATTTTAGCTCCAGTCTCAACAATAGCTGGTTTGGTAGCATTGGTTGCTGTGTTTCCCTTTACTCCCGGTTCGGTATGAGTAACTTCTAAAATCACACTCAAAGGCATATCTACCGACAATGGAATTCCATCTTCTGTGTTTATGGATATGGAAACAACCTCCCCTTCTTTGAGCAAGTTAGGTGCATCAATGGTATTTCTTTCAATAGTAATTTGATTATAATCATCAGTATTCATAAAATTAAAGGTGTTGCCTTCACTGTACAAAAATTGAAATTTGTTAGTTTCTACACGAATGTCTTCAATCTTGTGTCCTGCTGAAAATGTGTTGTCTAAAACTTTTCCTGTGGTAACACTTTTTAGTTTTGTTCTTACAAATGCTGGTCCTTTTCCGGGTTTAACATGAAGAAATTCGATTATTTTGAAGATGTCATTATTATGCTTAATGCACAGACCTTTTCTAATATCAGAAGTTGATGCCATATTTTAATTTTTTTGAAAGTAGCCTTTCATGATTCCTCTTTGTGAGTCTTTGATGAATTGTAAGATTTCATCTCGTTCTCGAGTAACTTCCATTTCAGCTTCAAGGATTTCAGCTGCTTGGGTTGTATTGTAGTTTTTTTGGTACAGTATTCTGTAAATGTTTTGAATCTCTCTAATTTTTCCAGCTGAAAACCCTCTACGTCTCAATCCTACAGAATTGATTCCAACATAAGATAAAGGTTCACGAGCTGCTTTTACGTAGGGTGGAACATCTTTACGCACCAATGAACCTCCAGAGATAAATGCATGATCTCCGATTGAACAAAATTGGTGAATTGCTGTCATTCCTGCTAATATTACATGATTACCAACATTGATGTGTCCAGCTAATGTGCTGTTATTTGAAAAGATGCAATGATTTCCAACGATGCAGTCATGGGCAATGTGAGAATAGGCCATAATCAAGCAATTGTTACCTATGGTGGTTTGTTGGCGATCCATGGTTCCCCTGTTTATGGTGACACATTCTCGAATAGTGGTATTGTCTCCGATAATGGTTAGGGTTTCTTCTCCTGCGTATTTTAAATCTTGTGGTGGAGCAGATATTACTGCTCCTGAGTAAACATTACAATTTTTTCCGATTCGTGCACCCTCCATTATAGTAACGTTCGAACCAATCCAAGTTCCCTCACCAATAATGACGTTGTTGCTGATAGAAACAAAGGGTTCAATTACTACATTATTTGCAATTTTGGCTCCAGGGTGTACGTAAGCTAAGGGTTGATTCATATGCTATCTTTTCTGACAATTTGTGCCATTAATTCTCCTTCGGTGGTTATTTTACCGTTGGCAAAGGTATAACCTTTCATGTGACAAATCCCTCTTCTTATCGGAGTAATTAGTTCTAATTTAAAAATCAAGGTATCACCTGGATGTACCGGATTCTTAAATTTAACATTATCAATTTTCATGAAAAGAGTTAGATAATTATTTGGATCAGGAACTGTGTTAAGCACCAATACACCTCCAACTTGCGCCATTGCTTCTATTTGTAAAACTCCCGGCATTACTGGAGCACCTGGAAAATGACCAATGAAAAAGGGTTCATTCATCGTTACATTTTTCAATCCGATAACATGGGAATCAGAGAGCTCAAAAATTTTGTCTACTAATAAAAAAGGTGGTCTGTGAGGCAGTATTTTCATAATGTCTTTGACATTCAACAATGGGGTTTGATTGATGTCAATGGAGGGAGCGTTTAGGCGCTTCTCTTGTTTTATGATTTTTGAGAGTTTTCGGGCAAATTCTACATTAACTTTGTGACCAGGTTTACGAGCAATTATTTTTCCTCTAATGCGTTTTCCCACTAAAGCTAAATCTCCTATTACGTCCAATAGCTTGTGACGTGCCGCTTCATTGGGATAATGCAAAGACAAATTGTCGAGAATTCCATTTGGCTGAACAGATATCTTGGTTTTGTTGAATGCCTTTTTCAAACGAGTCATTGTTTCGTCTGACAAAGCCTTATCAACATAAACAATTGCATTGTTTAAATCTCCGCCCTGAATTAACCCGTTTTCGAGAAGCATTTCCAACTCATGAAGAAAGCTAAAGGTTCGTGAAGAGGATATTTCTTCTACGTAATCGCTTAAATTTTCTAAAGTTGCATTTTGAGTACCAAGAACTTTTGTTCCAAAATCAACCATCGTTGTTATTTGATAGTTGTCCCAAGGGATTAAGGTCATTTCACTTCCAGACTCTTCATCTCTGTAATGAATAACTTCTTTGACGATGTATTCGTCTCTGTATTCTTTCAGGACTTTCTTTTTTGCTTTGAGTAACGATTCCACAAAATACCTTGAAGATCCATCCATTATGGGAGGTTCAGGAGCACTTAGCTCAATGATGCAGTTATCAATTTCAAGTCCAACTAAAGCAGATAAAACGTGCTCAGAGGTTTGAATTTTAATTTTTCCTTTTTCGAGGTTTGTACCTCTTTGTGTGTCAGTTACATACTGCACATCTGCTTCAATAGAGGGTCGACCTTCAAGATCGGTTCTGACAAAAACATAACCAGTATTTGCTTGGGCAGGTTTGAAAGTTAAGACAACATTTTCACCCGTATGCAAACCAACCCCTTCGAGGGTTACCTCTTGGGCTATTGTTGACTGTAAAGTTGGATTACTTTCCATTGATTTCTTTTTCTAATTGATTGAGGCGTTTTATGATTTCAGGTAAATTTCTGAAGTGAATGAAGGATTTACTGTAGCTTTTAAAATCAAAAGCTGGTGTTCCTTGAAGAACTTCATTGTCTTTTATGTCTCGTGTAATTCCTGTTTGACCTTGAGCTCGGACTCCATCTCCTATTTTGAGATGTCCAGATATTCCTACTTGTCCTCCAATAAAACAAGATTTTCCAATTTTGGTAGAACCTGCAATACCCGTTTGAGCTGCTATTACAGTGTTGGACCCAATTTCTACATTGTGGGCAACTTGGATGTGATTATCCAATTTAACCCCATCATTTATTATTGTAGCCCCTAAAGTAGCTCTGTCTATGGTCGAGTTTGCTCCTATATCCACGTTGTTTCCAATACGAACAATTCCAGTCTGTGGAACTTTTTTAAAGGTTCCATCATCTTGAGGTGCAAATCCAAAACCTTCGGATCCTATTACGCAGCCTGGATGAATTACACAATTTTCACCTATTTCAGTTCGAGATAATATTCGAGCCCCATCAAGAATAATTGAACCAGCTCCTATGGTAACATCTTCCCCAATAAATACCTGAGAGTGTATTTTTACATTTTTCCCGAGTTTGACATTTTTCTTTATTATTGTAAACTCTCCAACATAACAAGATTCATCCAAAATCAAACTTTCGTGAATAGAAACAGGATGAGAAATCCCTTTTTCTTGTGATTCTTTGGTGTTGTAGTACTCTAATAAAGTAGAAAAAGCTTGGTATGCGTCTGGAACTCTTACTAAAGTGGAAACTATTTCTTTTTCCAATACAAAATCCTTGTTTATGATAACAATTGATGCATTGGTTTTGTAGAGAAAAGGGTTGTATTTTTCGTTGGCCAAAAAGGTTAGTGACCCGGTTGTACCCTCCTCTATCTTGGAAAGTTTATGAACTTCTACATCTGGGTTCCCTTCGATATGCCCATCCAATAAACCTGCAATTTGTTTAGCGGTAAATTTCATTCCTGCAAAAGTATAAAAATAACCTTACAAACTCGGCTTTGCAAAGCACAGATAAAATTTTGATTCAATATTTGAAAATGAATTCCGAATGAACAGCTCCGATTGCTCTTGTAAAGAACTCACTTGACCTGATTTTTTTAAAATCTTTATTGTCTTAGTGTCAGGGACATAGGCTTGATTAGAAATACTACCCGTGAATACATAGTTGTCCAATTGCTCTGAGTTTAATTTCCATGAAGATAAAAGAGCCTTTTTTTCTAAAATTTCAGGTTCAGTGAAAGGACTATTCTTTATGTGGATTTTTAATAAATCCCGATTCAATATTCTACTCGACAAGTCTTTCAAAACAAAATCAGAATGATGTTGCCATTCTTTTAAAGATGATATGATATCATAGTCATCCAACAATGCAAATCGATTTAGAAGTTCTTCTGAGTCTATTGCACCCGTATCATGGTTTAAAAAGAAAGTTAATGATTTTGGGGTGTTTAATTCCACTCCTTCTTTGTAAAGTTTCCGAACATGAATTAATAAACGTTCCAAAAGTAGCTCCCCTACCAAACTGGTTTTGTGTAAATACACTTGCCAATACATCAGGCGTCGAGCAATTAAAAACTTTTCAACAGAGTGCATGCCCTTTTCTTCAATTACCAATTCATCATCAATTACATTAAACATGGTTATGATTCGTTCTGAATTGATGTTACCCTCAGTTGCTGCAGTGTAAAAACTATCTCGTTTGAGGTAATCCATTCGATCCAAATCGATCTGTCCAGAAACCAATTGATGCATAAATTTCCGCTGATATTGATTTTGAAAGATCGAAATAGCAAGGGTTAATTGTCCGTCGAATTCCTTGTTTAGGTAAGACATAAACTGAAGAGACAAGGACTCATGGTGAACTCCTTTTACAAGGGAGTTTTCCATTGCATGCGAAAAGGGACCGTGTCCTATGTCGTGAAGCAAAATTGCTATTTGCATCGCAAGAGCTTCATTGTTGTTGATAGAAACTCCTTTTTCTCTAAGAATTCCAATGGTTTTTTGCATCAGGTGGAGACATCCTAAGGCATGTTCGAAGCGGCTGTGTCTTGCTCCGGGATAAACCAAAGAAGAAAGCCCCATTTGAGTGATTCTTCTTAGACGTTGAAAAAACGGATGTTCCAACAATTTAAAAATAATAGGAGCATTGATGTGAATAAATCCGTAAATTGGATCGTTTAAAAGGGTCAATTTTTGATTTATTTTCAAACTTTTTATTTTTACAAATGTAATGAATCTACAGCCAATACAAATCTTATGGGTCGACGATGAGGTTGACCTTCTAAAACCACACATTCTTTTTCTTCTCGACAAGGGGTATCAAGTAACAGCATGTAACAATGGACTTGATGCTATTGAACTTGTTCAAAAGAATTTGTACGAAGCGGTTCTACTTGATGAAAACATGCCTGGGCTAAGTGGACTTGAAACCCTATCTCATTTGAAAAGCAAGCAGCCAAAGCTTCCAGTCATAATGGTTACCAAAAATGAAGAGGAACACATCATGGAAGATGCCATTGGTTCTAGGATATCGGATTACTTGATTAAGCCTGTTAATCCAAATCAAATATTGCTCTCCCTCAAGAAAAACTTATTGGATAAGAATTTAATTGCAGAGAAGACTACCCGAAATTATCAGCAAGAATTTCGAAAAATTAGCTTGGAGTTGATGGATTTGAATACTGCAGATGAATGGCAAGAATTTTATCAAAAAATGGTTTTTTGGGAGCTCGAATTAGAGTCATTGGTGGATCATGGAATGATTGAAATTTTTCAAAGTCAAATGAAAGAAGCAAACCAACTGTTCTCAAGGTTTATCAAACAATCTTATGAGGATTGGATGAATAAGCCCAATGAAGCTCCTGAATTGTCTCATCGTTTGTTTAAAAACAGAATAAAACCTTTGCTCGAAGAAAACCAACCTACCCTATTGCTTGTGATAGATAACCTCAGATTGGATCAGTGGAAAACAATTGAACCTTTCATAACTGACTTTTATCAAAAAGAAAAAGAAGACACTTATTTTAGTATTCTTCCAACAGCAACCCAATATGCGAGAAATTCACTTTTTTCGGGCTTTACACCTCTAGAAATTTCAGAACAATATCCTCAGTGGTGGAAAAATGACCATGAAGAAGGAGGAAAAAATTTATTTGAAAAAGAACTATTGGAAGCTCAGCTTAAACGATTAAATATTGAAGGTAAAATGAGCTATCACAAGATTACAAACATTAAAAACGGAAAATCACTTGCCAAATCTCTTGCTGACCATACAAATGAAAGATTAACGGCTGTAGTATACAATTTTGTTGATATGATTTCTCATGCTAAATCAGAAATGGAAATCATCAAAGAATTGGCTTCTGATAACAAGGCATATCGTTCTTTGACTGCTAGTTGGTTCAAAAATTCTCCTTTACTAGAAATCATTAATGCTGCTAGGGAACATAATTATCAATTAGTAATTACAACAGATCACGGCACCATAAATGTTACCCAGGCTATTGAGGTAGTTGGTGATAAAGAGTCTAGTTTAAATCTGCGTTACAAAACAGGAAGGAGTTTAACCTGTAAATCGAATAAAATTTTTGAAGTTAATGAACCCAAAAACATAGGGCTCCCCAAAATCAGTATTAACAGCAAATACATCTTTGCATTGGATTACAGCTACTTTGTTTATCCAAAAAATTACCACCATTACGCTTCCCTTTTTAATAACAGTTACCAACATGGTGGAATTTCTATGGAAGAAATCATAATCCCTTTTGTAGTTTTGCATCCAAAAAACAATATTTAAATGACGCAAGTTTATCGTTTGGAAGAGGCTGATTCAATGGTTCAAAAAATTTTGACCCTTTCAAAACATAATATTTTTCTGTTTGAAGGCTCCATGGGAGTTGGGAAAACTACTCTCATCAAATCTTTTTGCAAGCACTTGAGTGTAATCGATACCGTGAGTAGTCCAACCTTCTCTTTGGTAAATGAATACAAAAATACATCCCACGAGAGTATCTTTCATTTTGATTGCTACAGATTAGATTCTGAAGAAGAAGCTTTTGATTTTGGTGCCGAAGAATATCTAGATTCAGGTTCTGTTTGTTTAATTGAATGGCCAGATAAAATACAATCTTTGCTTCCCGAAATGGTTCATAGCATTCAATTAGATTACATCAATCAAAATACCCGAAAAATTAAATTTGATTAACCTTAAAGAATATTATTTTTTACCTAAAATTTGAACATGAGTTTTTTAAAAAGATTAGGGTATTATTTAGGAGGTTTTTCGACTGGTTTAATTTTTTTAGCCTTTTTTTTTAACGGCAAAAGAACCCAGTGCAATTACGGTCCAGAAGCTAGAGTCCTCAATGATCTTTCTAAAAAAGAATGGCGATTTGATCAGGACATAAACCCTATTATTTTGCTAGATTCACTTACGATTAACGCCCTTATCAATTATGCAGATGTTAACTTTGGTAACAGCAAAACAGCAATAGACAGTTGTAAAGTGTATCAAATTGAAACTGAATTGGAACTAAAAAAATATGCTTTAAGGGTAGAGAATTGTAAAAAAACTGCCACAATTTTAAAAATGGAAATTCTAGAATAATTACTTTCTATTTTCTCAAAAAAAAACAGCCCAAATATCGGACTGCCCTTTCAAAAATAAAAATAGTGTTTTATTAAACTAAGGGATCATAAATGTAGTATTTTTGCTTAAATAAAATCCTTATTTTTACAAAAAAAATAAATTTTGAGAAAACCCATAACTGCTAAGGGATACAACGTTGAATTCTCTGACAAACAGTATCTTATACTAAATAATTTCGTAAAAAATAATCAATATTCTTATGTTATTATTCTCGTAGACAGTAATACTGAAAAACTTTGTTTGCATCAATTTTTAAGCCAATTTAGTACAGAAAATCCCCTAGAAATTATTTCAATAAATGCGGGTGAGTTACACAAACATATTGAAACTTGTTCTGGAGTTTGGGAAGCACTTTCGGAGTTGGGAGCAGATCGTAAAAGTTTATTAATTAATCTGGGTGGTGGTGTGGTAACCGATCTTGGTGGTTTTGTCGCATCAACATTTAAAAGAGGGATAGATTTCATAAACATTCCTACTACTCTACTTTCAATGGTGGATGCCTCTGTTGGAGGTAAAACAGGGGTTGATTTGGGTGCTTTAAAGAATCAGGTTGGTGTAATTGTAAATCCTAAAATGGTTTTGATTGACTCCCAATACTTAAATACTCTTCCTTCAGAAGAGTACAGAAGTGGATATGCAGAAATGTTAAAACATGGGTTGATTCATGACAAAACTTTCTGGGATAAACTTTCAAATTACAAAAAGATCAGTACGGATGAAATTAAAGAATTGATTTACCATTCTGTAGAAATAAAAAATCAAGTCGTTTTAAAGGATCCCAACGAATATGGAATCCGAAAAACACTTAATTTTGGTCACACACTTGGGCATGCTATTGAATCTTTTTGCTTAACTCATAGCGAAAAAAATACTCTACTCCACGGTGAGGCCATAGCCATAGGAATGATATTAGAAGCTTACTTATCAACTCAGTTAACCGGTTTGAGTTCTGATCAATGCAACAACATTAAAGAAGTTTTTAATTCAATTTACCCTAAGGTAGATTTTAACAAAAAGAATATCGATGCAATACTGGATCTTTTACAATATGATAAAAAGAACAGTCATGGGAAAATTAAATTTGTTCTTTTAGAGGCTATTGGTAAGACTGTGATTGATGTTGAAGTGCCCGACGAATTATTTCCTAAAGCATTTCAGTATTATGCAGGTAAATAATTTTTAGCAAGAATTTCTGCTTGCATTAATATTTCCAAATAAAGATCGAGTAACCAATTTTTCAAATATTTCTTTTTGTTCTTCAGAATATTCTTCTGATTTGTTCAATTCATGGATTGAACTGAGAGCATATTGCTGAATTGTCAACAAAGGCTGTACAATTGCTTCACGCATTTCTATGGAGTGTTTTCCAGCTGGTTGATCTTCCATTAATTCAGAATAACCTGTTAGCTTTAAAATCATTTTTTTGGATAAAACATACTCATCATGTATGATGTTCCAAAACTCACCAAATTCCTTGTCTTTCCCAATGTGAGCAGTAAGTTTAAAAAACGATTTGGTTAAACTCATCATGCTATTCGCGATCAAGGTTCTAAAAAATGCTGAATTTTTGTATAACGAATCCACCTTGTCAAATGCTCCCCTGGCTTCAAATGACTGAATAGCAGAACCTACCCCAAAAAATCCAGGGACATTTTGTTTCGATTGACTCCAACTCCCAACAAAGGGAATTGCTCTTAAGTCCGAAAAATTGAGTTCTTTTGAACTCCCTCTTTTTGATGGTCGACTCCCTATGTTAGTTTTGGAGTAGTACTTTAGGGTACTCATATTTTCTAAATAGGGAACAAATTTTGGATGTGATTTGAAATCACTGTATGCTTTGTAGCTAATTTCAGCTAGTTGTTGCATGGTCTCACGATCATCATCAGCCAAGCGATTGTCTTCGTTTTTGAATACTTGATTTGAAATTCCAGAACTCAACAATTGCTCAAGATTAAATTGGCTGGAATCTAAGGTTCCAAAATTTGAACTTATGGTTTGTCCTTGAACCGTTAATTGAATGTCATCAGCTTTAATTCTGTCTCCCATAGAAGCATAGAAATGATGCGTATTACCACCTCCTCGAGCTGGAGGTCCACCGCGTCCATCAAAAAATGCGACAGAAACTCCAAAGTCTTTAGATACATCAGATAATTCTTCTTTGGCTTTGTAAATACTCCAATTTGCCATAAAATATCCTCCATCCTTTGTGCCGTCTGAAAAACCAAGCATAATGGTTTGTTTCATTTTTCGACTTTCTAGATGTTTCTTGTAAACAGGATTCGAGTACAAAGCGTGCATGATATTTTGAGATGCATGAAGATCGTCAACTGTTTCAAAGAGTGGAATGAGGTCAACTGTTGGTTTTTCCCAGCCACAAATGCGGTGCAAAGCGAAGAGTTGCAACATGTTCTCAATACTTTGACAATTACTGATAATGTATCGATTACATCCTTTTTCTCCATTTCTTTTTTGAATAGCTTTCATGGCGTAAATAGATCCCAAAGTGTGTTTAACAATGTCTTCGTCAAAAATCGATTCTGGAACCTCCCCTGTTAGTTTGGGTAAAATAGCGAGACGCTCATCCAATTCAAGATCCAAATAATTGAGAGGTAAACCTGAAATGTGGTCTTGTATTTTTGGGTGCGAAACTATATTTTCAAAAACATGATTGTGTACACGAGAATCTTGGCGAATATCAAGAGAAGCAAAATGAAAACCAAAGAGCTTAACTTTATTTCTTAGGTCTATGATTTCGTTTAAATACAGGCTGTTGTGTTTCTCTTTAAGGATGCTTTCAATTTCTAATAATTCATCAATCACAAAAGCAGAACTGATTTCTTTAATTTTTTCTGGCTCGAATAAAGTGTAATAAAGCTTAGATTCTAAGTCATTTATTTTTTGATCAACTTCGTCAAAAGTTATTTTTCTTTTGAGTTTACGTAGATCTCTGTAGTAATTCCTGAGGATTGTAAACCTCAGTCTTTCAGCTGTTTTAATCGTTATTTTTGGGGTAACAAAAGGGTTTCCGTCACGATCACCTCCGGGCCAAAAACCCAAATCAAATATTGAATTATCGATGGACTCACCCTCAAAAATGTGTTGTTCTATGTAATTGTAGATTACTGCAGCAGATTCATAAAAAACATTTTCTAAAAACCATGTTAAGCTTACGGCTTCATCCAATGGGGTTGGTTTTATTTTGTTGAAAAAACGAGTTTTACCCAATTGAGCCAATAATAATTTAATCTGATCCAGATCATCTTTTTTTAGTGCAGCCGCTAAATCTGTGATGATCCCAAGTACTGAGCCAGGATAAAATTGAGTTGGATGAGCCGTCAAGACAATTCTAACCTTGAATCGGTTTAGATACTCTTTAAGTTCCGCAAAATTGTTCTTTGACTTGGTAGCTTCTTTGATGTATCGAAGTGTTCCTCTACCGTGCATATTATTTACATAGGAAAAACCTGCGTCTTCAATTGCATCAAACAACACAATTTGGCGTTCAATGTATTTTAAGAAACTAAAGAGCAGATTGTGCCGATCTTTAGAGCTCATTCCTTGGGTGAAATTTTCAAAAAAATGGTCTACAATTTGTTTTGGCGATAAAACAGCATCATAACCTTTATCACAAAAATCCTTGAATAATGGAAGTAAAAGTGAGGTTTGGGGAATGGAATCAAAGGGAAGTGTCAGAAAAAGACTGTTGTAAATTTCGAATTTGGATACAACATAATCATTAAATCGTTCAGACTTTGTTTTTCTAGCCATTATTGGGTCATGAATTATGTTAGAGTTCGTTGAAAATACTATGCATTAATCGTTTTTTGTCGTTGATACTTTCTTCTAGAGAAATCATAGTTTCAGTTCTCAAAACTCCAGGAATGTCATCAATCATAAAAATGATATCTTTCGCATGCTTAGTATCCTTGGCTCTAACTTTACAGAAAACGTTGAATTTACCAGTTGTTATGTGTGCTACGGTTACATAAGGGATTTTCTCTATGTCATTAATTGCTTGCTGCGTTGCACTGTTTTTTTCTAGAAATATGCCGACGTATGCAATGAATGAATACCCCAACTTTTCATAGTCCAAATTTAAAGAAGACCCTTTTATGATTCCCGCATCTTCCATTTTCTTAACGCGCACATGTACTGTACCTGCTGATATTAGTAGTTTTTTGGAAATGTCTGTAAATGGAACACGAGTATTGTCAATTAAGATGTCTAATATTTGATGATCTACTTCGTCTAATTTAGATTTTGGCATAACTAGCTTATTTAATTGTTAATTAATTACAAAAATAATTAAAAAGAGGGCTTTTTCTTATCGAATTGTATTTATTCATGTAAACTTAACAAAGAAATCATTTTCGTTAAATTTTTGATTGTATCAAAATCAACTAAAATATTCTTTAAATCAGTGTGATTAAGGGCATTTATTTTATTTAATCCTTCATGCTCCTCGTTGAGGCTGTCAAAATAAGGAGACCAGAAGATAACTCCATCTTTTAATTCTTCTTTGAATTGCACAAACACCTTGTTTTTATTGGATAAAATACCATTTGAGGTTCCTTTGAGGTTGTAAATTTCAATATCTCTCAGGTTTTTTTGGTTTTCAGGTATTTTAGGGTAATCATGTACAGAAAAGGAGTTGATTTTATTAAAAGAAATTACCTCACACATTTCGATAAGAGCATCAAAAACTGCTTTTCTCGATGTTTTTCTATTGTAATCTTGTGGGTAATGTCCTGCTTCGAATAATACAGTTGGAGTACCTTGAGCGGTGAAATAATCCCCTGCACAATTGATATTAAAACCATCATCATATCGTCCTACTGCATTGGGTAGGAAACTTTGAAGCTTATTATTTGCCGCCACAATCAACTTCATTGCCAATGCTCTAGCTGGTGTAATGGATCTTTCAAGATCAGCAGAAGGTGCTAAGAAGGATATTGTAGCTGGTATGGAAGTATTACCCGCCGAAAAAATAGTTCTCTGGCCATGAAGGTTAAAGCAGTAGCTTGGCTTAAAATCGTCATAAATTTCTCTAAGCAGTCTACTCTCGGGTTGGCTTAGATCAATAAAATCTCGATTTAAATCAACTCCATTGGCATTTAAACGAGTGTAAGCCTCGGAACCATCTGGGTTTAATTGAGGGATCATAAGAAACGTACATCCTTTCAAAATTTCCTCTGCTTGATCTGTTTTTAGAAAACTCCAAAAATCAATTAACGCCTTTGTAGTGGTAGATTCATTCCCATGCATTTGTGACCACACAAGGATTTTATTTGCACCTTTTCCCACCCTGTAACCATAAATTGGACGAGCTTCTGCAGAAGTCCCCAAGATCTTTAAATTAGACAATAAATCTTTACCGTCAATGTATTTGTAAAGCATTGATGGAGTCAAAAGACGGTTTTGATTTAGGTCTTTTATTTTCATGTGTACAAATGTAAACACAAACTTGTTTACGATGTTAAACTGTAGTTAGTTACAAATGTTTACAAATCAAGATAATTTTGTTTATTAACGGTAACTAAATCAATCGTGAACCATTAAAAAAATTAATTAATCTTTAGTTATCAATGCTTTAAAGATTTTCTGTAAAGTGAAAGTTTAAATATTTCTCAAATATTTTACCTTTGTTTCTATGATTTTTATAAGTATCTTGCATAATAAACCTCAATATGTTACAATGTTAAACTATGAAGAAATTGTTTTTCGAATTAAAAAATTGATTAGTGATAATGAATTAAATGCAGCTAGTTTTGCCGAGAAAATTGGTGTGCAACGTTCTGGGATATCACATATCTTATCTGGAAGAAATAAACCAAGTCTTGAATTTTTGTCTAAAATTCAAACTACATTCGACGATGTTGAGTTCGACTGGTTACTTTTGGGAAAAAGTAAGGGGGAAAACACTACTCCTACTCCAAATAATTTATTCAACTCAGCAATTGTTGAAGAAGAAAGTTCAATACTAATAAGGAAAACTCCATCAGTTCAAAATTCCGAACCAAAAAAAGAAATTAAAGAAATAATTTATGTCTTCACTGACGATACTTTCAAGCTAATTCAAAGAAAATCTTAGTACTTTTATCAAAAATTATTCATGAAGTCCTTTGTAGCACTCATTTTACTTTTAATATGTTTATCTTGTTATTCTCCCCAAAGAAATTGTGAACAGTTCCACAAAGGAACTTTCGAATTCAAAACAATCGTTGGATATCAATTATTAGAATCTAATTTTGTTAGAGACGAAAATTTTGAAATTGAAACCTTTGAGGGAAAGATTGATTCTGCTAGCATCCGCTGGGTAAACCCATGTGAATGTATTTTAACCAAATTGAATCCAATTTCTAACCAAGACAAACGACCTCTATCCATCAAGATTTTGACAACGAATAAAAATGAGTACACTTTTGAATACGCTATTGTTGGAGATAAAAGCAATAAACAGAGAGGTACGGTTGTTAAAATTAAAGATTAACTCCTAAACTTTAAAATAGTAAGTTTTGCATAACAATTCCTTATTTAATTTTTTTAAGATTTTGTATATTTTATTTAGGAAAAAGTAATTTTAAAGTTCCAATTTTATTTGAGAATAGTCATCATCCGAATTTTTAACTTCTTTCGGATCGATTACTTGGACTTCTTCAATAGGGTCTTCGGCTACAGCTTCATAAGGAAGAGAATCAACCAAAACAACTTCTTTTAGTTTGTTGTTGGTCAGTTGATTACCAAGTGCTTTGAAGCCTTTAACAGCTATGAACTCTTCAACATTGATTTGCTTATTTGGTGGCGCAGCATTCCCACGTGGTTTAGCAAAAACCAAATCAATAATCGGTCTCCATTCTGTAGAAACAAATATTAATTTTGATTCTTCTTTTAAAAAATTATCTTCCTTATTTTCATTTTCAATAAGAAAACGTTTAATAAAATATCGTTCTTTTTCAGAATCAAAATAAACCGCTGTGATGGGTCTATTTTCTACCCATCGTTCTAAGATTTTTGGTACTACTTCAAAGTGTAAACTCAAATCTGGTGTTACTGTTTTAGAATCCCCTTTATCGTTAATAATCAACAATTTATCTTCTCCTCTAAATGCACCTAAAAGATCACCTCTTTCATCTACATTTAGTTTCAAGACAGTTGAATCAAACCATATTTTTCTGGGTTTTAAGGTAGATACCCCTTTTTCTTTTAGTTCAACTCGAAGAATATTATGCTTAGAAACAATATTCCCTTTTACACCTCTTCCTTTGATTTGAAGATCTGCAAAATCAATATCCCATTTCAATTTCTTTGCACTTCCTGAATTTCGTAGAAGTATGGTAACTATTTCCGCTTCTCCATTTGAATTGGCTGTAAAATACAAAACCTTAGTTCCTGGTTTACCTTGAGTTAGATCATACGCTTTATCACGGGTAACTCCAGAAACAGCAAAACGCTTGATAAATGAGCCTCCCGTTTTACCGTCTTTGTAAATCAAATTATAAACCTTCCGAAGATCTTTCTTTTTAAATACAGCAGCGTAAATAATGTTTTTTTCAATAAACACCTTGCTGTCTACCTTGACTACTTGCATTTTCCCACTTTGGGTAAATACAATAATGTCATCAATATCGGCACAATCACAAACATATTCATCTTTTTTCAAGGAGGTTCCAATAAAACCTTCTTCTCTATTTATGAATAGTTTTAAATTTCTTACAACTACTTTGGTTGCATCTACATCATCAAAAACACGAATCTCTGACAATCGTTCTTTTCCTTTGCCGTAGTCTTTTTTTAACTTTGTAAAATAATCAATAGCATACTCGATCAGATTATTCAAATGATGTTGTACCTCTGAAATTTCAGCTTCCAACAAATCTATCCTTCGCTGGGCTTTTTCAATGTCAAATTTTGAAATTCGTTTAATCTTAATTTCTGTCAAGCGAATAATATCATCCTCAACAACTGCTCGTTTCAGTTTTTTGACAAAAGGTTTTAGACCCACATCGATTGCGTTTAATACCCCTTCCCATGTGTCTTGTTCTTCAATTTCACGATAAACCTTATTTTCGATAAATATGCGTTCTAGAGATGCTGAATGCCATTGATTTTGAAGCTCATGGAGTTTAAATTCCAATTCCTTTCTTAAGATTTGAACTGTCGTGTCTGTCGAGATTCTAAGCATATCCGAAACACCAATAAAGTGAGGCTTATGGTCTATGATGACACAACCCAGAGGAGATATTGAGGTTTCACATGCTGTAAAAGCATACAAGGCATCAATGGTTTTGTCTGGTGATATTCCACTAGGCAAATGAATCAAAATTTCAACATTAGCAGCTGTATTGTCCTCAATTTTACGAATTCTAATTTTGCCTTTTTCATTTGCTTTCAGGATTGATTCTATCAAACTTGATGTGGAAGTACTAAAAGGAATTTCAGTTATGACTAAAGTGTTTTTATCAGCCGCACTTATCTTTGCACGAACCCGAACTTTTCCACCTCGAAGACCATCATTGTAATTCTGAATATCAATAATCCCACCCGTTTGAAAATCAGGAACTAAAGTAAATTTCTTTCCTTTTAAATAGGCAATACTTGCCTGAATAAGTTCATTGAAGTTGTGGGGTAATATTTTTGTTGAAAGCCCAACTGCTATTCCCTCAGCCCCTTGTGCTAGTAGTAATGGAAATTTAACAGGTAGGTTTACAGGTTCCTTTTTTCTTCCATCGTAGGAAAGCTGCCAATTGGTAACTTTTGGACTAAAAACCACCTCATTTGCAAATTTTGATAAGCGAGCTTCAATGTACCTCGAAGCCGCTGCGCGATCTCCAGTCAGAATATTCCCCCAGTTACCCTGCATATCGATCATCAAATCTTTCTGACCTATTTGCACCATTGCATCAGCAATACTGGCGTCTCCATGGGGGTGGTATTGCATGGTATGTCCAACAATGTTAGCTACTTTGTTGTAACGCCCATCATCTAAATCCTTCATAGAATGGAGGATCCTTCTCTGAACAGGCTTTAAGCCATCAGAAATTGCGGGAACAGCTCTTTCTAAAATAACATAGGAAGCATAATCCAAAAACCAATCTTTGTACATTCCAGTTACTTTGACAAGGGTATCCGCTCCGTTGTCTGAAAATCCAGTATTTTCGTTGTAGAATTCGTTTTCTTCCATGCCTAGCTTGTCGATTCTGCTAAATCTAATTCTACTTTTAGATTATTGATAATAAATTCTTGTCGGTCTTGGGTGTTTTTCCCCATGTAAAATTGTAAAAGTTCTTCTATGGTAGTTGCTTTATCAAGCATTATTGGATCCAGTCGAATATCTTCACCGATAAAGTGTTTAAATTCATCAGGAGAAATCTCTCCTAAACCTTTGAATCTTGTGATTTCTGCTTTGCCTTTCAATTTATCAATTGCATCTACTCGTTCTTGTTCTGAATAGCAATAAAAGGTTTGCTGCTTATCTCTTACCCGAAACAAAGGAGTTTGTAAAATGTACAAATGTCCTTCCTTGATTAATTCTGGGAAAAATTGAAGAAAAAAAGTAATTAATAACAAACGAATGTGCATGCCGTCAACATCGGCATCGGTGGCAATTACAATATTGTTGTAGCGTAAATCTGCCAAACTCTCTTCAATGTTTAACGCTGCTTGTAACAAATTAAATTCCTCGTTTTCATAAACGATTTTTTTACTCATTCCATAGGTGTTCAAAGGCTTTCCTCTTAAGCTAAAAACGGCTTGAGTATTTACATCCCTTGATTTTGTAATAGATCCACTTGCCGAATCTCCCTCGGTAATAAAGATGGTTGAATCCAGTCTTCTGTCCTTCTTGAGGTCTCCCAAATGAATTCTACAATCTCGTAGTTTTTTGTTGTGTAAACTCGCTTTTTTTGCACGATCACGAGCAAGCTTTCTGATTCCAGATAATTCTTTTCGTTCCTTTTCTGCTTGTAAGATTTTGCGTTGAATACGTTCAGCAGTTTCAGGGTTTTTATGAAGATAATTATCCAATTGAGTTTTCAAAAACTCATTGACATAGGAGCGTACTGTAGGCATTTTTTCGCCCATTTCGGTAGAACCTAGTTTTGTTTTTGTTTGAGATTCAAAAACAGGCTCCATAACCTTGATACTTACCGCAGCAATGACTGATTTTCGGATATCAGAAGCGTCGTAATTTTTCCCAAAATATTCTCGTACTGTTTTTACCAATGCTTCCCTAAAAGCGGCAAGATGAGTTCCTCCTTGAGTTGTATTTTGTCCATTAACAAAAGAATGATACTCCTCGCTGTACTGAGTTTTACTGTGAGTTATGGCTACTTCAATATCAGCTCCTCTAAGATGGACAATGGGGTACAAAAGATCAGATTCATTTACAATATCTTCCAATAAATCCTTTAGACCGTTCTCTGAAAAATATTTTTCACCATTAAAATCAATAGTCAATCCTGGGTTGAGATAGACATAGTTTTTAATCATTTTCACAATGTATTCATTGCGATAACGGAAATTTTTGAAAATGGTATGATCTGGAGTAAAACTTACTTTAGTACCTTTTCGTTTGGAACTTTCAACAGCTTTGGTTTCCTCAATCAGGTTTCCTGCTTCAAAGACGGCAAACTTGGTTTGATTTTCTCTATTCGATTCTACTCTAAAATTAGAAGAAAGTGCATTTACTGCCTTTGTTCCTACTCCATTTAGACCTACTGATTTTTTAAAAGCACGGGAATCGTATTTTCCTCCAGTATTCATTTTAGAAACTACATCAACAACTTTTCCTAGGGGAATTCCACGGCCATAATCACGAACACTTACCTCTTGATCTTTTATTTGAATTTCTATGGTTTTTCCGGTCCCCATAACAAATTCATCAATACAATTATCGAGAATTTCTTTCAATAAAATGTAGATTCCGTCATCGGGAGAAGAACCATCACCAAGTTTTCCAATGTACATCCCTGGACGCATGCGGATGTGTTCCTTCCAATCAAGGGAACGAATGTTATCTTCTGTGTACTGTACGTTTTGAGCCATAATGCGGTAGGCTAATTTAGTTGTTCCGAGCAAAAACCGTGAACTAAAAGCTTGAAAGTAATTAACAACTTACGTTTAAAACTATTAAGTGGTTGTTTGCTAATGAGTTTTTAAAATAAAACTTGAAAAATCAAATAAATTACCTGCTTTTTAAATAAGTCAGAATGTTTTGTTCAATTCGTTTTTCGATTGAAGATACATCACCTTTGACAAATTTATTTCCAGTAATTTGCTCATACAGTTCTATGTAACGATCCGAAATTTCTTGAATGTAATCTTCACTCATTTCTGGGATTTGTTGTCCCTCAAGACCCTGAAAACCCTTTGAAATAAGCCATTGTCGAACAAATTCTTTTGAAAGTTGTTTTTGAGGCTCCTCTTTTGCCTGACGTTCAGCATATCCATCTTCATAGAAATACCTAGAAGAATCTGGAGTATGAATCTCATCTATTAATACGATGGTTCCATCGGGGATTTTTCCAAACTCATATTTGGTATCTACTAAAATTAAGCCTTTGTCTTTAGCAAGTTGTGAACCTCGATCAAATAAAGCTTTAGTGTACTTCTCCAAAACAGCATAATCGATTTCCGAAACAATCCCTTGCTTAATAATTTCCTCTCTCGAAATATCTTCATCATGCCCCTCTTCTGCCTTGGTTGCTGGAGTAATTATTGGAGATGGAAAACGATCATTTTCTATCATTCCATCAGGCATTGGCACTCCACAAATAATTCTTTTCCCGAGTTTGTACTCTCGGGCAGCATGACCAGATAAGTATCCGCGAATAACCATTTCAATTTTAAAGGGTTCGCAACGTTTTCCTAAAGCCACCGATGGATCTGGAGTTGCTTCAAGCCAGTTTGGAACAATATCCTTTGTAGCCTCCATCATGTGGGTAGCTATCTGATTCAAAATTTGACCTTTAAAAGGAATTCCCTTTGGCATTACCACATCAAATGCAGATAACTTATCGGTAGCTATCATTACGATCAGATCATTTTCAAGGCTAATTACCTCTCGAACCTTACCTGTGTACTTAGATTGTTGTCCAGGTAGTGAAAAGGATGAAGCTAATAGTGTATTCATATTTTGAAATTAATTTTGATGCTCTATGTTTTTGTATGCCTCAATTACTTTTTTAACCAATCGATGTCGAATAACATCCTTATCGTCCAAGTAAATCATTCCAATTCCCGGAGTTTCCTTCAATACCAACAAGGCTTCTTTCAATCCAGAAATGGTTCTACGAGGCAAATCAATCTGCCCTGGATCACCTGTAATGATAAATTTGGCATGAGCACCCATTCGGGTTAAAAACATTTTCATTTGCGCATGAGTAGTATTTTGAGCTTCATCTAAAATAACAAATGCATGATCCAAAGTTCTCCCTCTCATAAAGGCCAAAGGAGCGATCTGAATCGTCCCTTTTTCTATGTATGAATTAAGTCGCTCGGTAGGAATCAAATCCCGGAGCGCATCGTAGAGAGGTTGCATGTAAGGATCAAGTTTTTCTTTCATATCTCCAGGAAGAAATCCTAAGTTCTCACCCGCTTCAACTGCTGGGCGAGTAAGAACAATACGTTTAACTTGTTTTTCTTTTAAAGCTTTGACCGCAAGAGCTACTGAAGTGTATGTTTTTCCTGTTCCAGCTGGACCAACAGCAAAAAGCATGTCATTTTTTTGGCTGGACAAAACCAAACGCTGTTGATTAATCGTTTTGGCTTTGATCACCCTGCCACCGACTCCATGAACAATAAAAGAGTCTTTATCGTCGACAGCTTCAAAATCTTGAGCGGGATTTGCCGTCAGAATTTGTTCTAGTATGATTTGATCCAGCTTATTGAATTTTCTAAAATGAGAAACCAACATAACAATGCGTTTCTCAAATTCTTCTAATATTACTTCTTCACCAAAAGCTTTTAATGTATTTCCTCTGGCAACAATTTTAAGTTTTGGAAAATAATTTCTTAGTAGTTCAATGTTTATGTTTTGATCTCCAAAAAACTCTCTTGGGTTCACTTCCTTTAACTCAATTTCTATCTCATTCAAAAGCCCTGATGTTTTAAGGTTATTTAATTTTAGGATTTGTAAGTTTGTATTTCAAAATTACAGTTTTAGTTTAAATAACTTTTTAAAATTCAGAAATTCTTTATGTCTTTAGTAAGCCTGACGACCGATTTTGGACTTAAAGACTATTTTGTAGCAGCAATTAAAGCTGAATTGTATCAAGAAATTGAAGGAGTCAATATTATTGATGTTTCTCACCAAATAAGTCCATTCAATCATACTGAAGCTGCATATGTCCTCAAAAATGCTTATTCTGCTTTTCCTGAGGGAAGCATTCATATTATTGGAGTAGATTCTGAGTACACTCCAGAAAACGTACATATTGTTATGTTTTTAGACGGTCACTATTTTATTGGTGCAAATAACGGTATTTTGTCACTCATCAAAGAAGAGCGAATTCCAGAAAAAATTGTAGAAATTAATATTCACGAAAACATTGTTTCATCATTCCCAGTTTTGGATGTTTTTGTCAAAGTTGCAGGACATATTGCACGTAAAGGTAGTCTTGATGTAATTGGTAAAAACATTAATCAAATCAAAGAAGTAACAGATGTTAAACCCGTGATTAATACTGCGGAGGATCAAATTCTTGGAAGTGTTATTTACATTGATAATTTTGGAAATGTAGTTACTAACATCAATCGAAAATTATTTTTAGAATATCAAAGAGGTCGAGCTTACACAATTCTTACCAAAAGTGTTAAGCTACATACCATTTACAAATCCTACACTGAAGCAATAAATTTTTCAATCTCCAAAGAAAACAGAGAGGAAGATGGAAAAAAAATTGCCTTATTCAATGCCGCAGGACAACTTGAGCTGTCTATTTACAAAAGTAATCCACAAACTGTAGGAAGTGCACATAGTTTGTTTGGATTAGAGTTTCGTGATACCATAACCATTAAATTCGAATAAAATGCTCGCCATTGCCAAAAGAGAAATCCTATCCTTTTTTACTACTCCAATGGGGTACATTATTTTAGCTGTTTTCTTTACTTTAAACGGATTATTCCTCTGGGTTTTTTCAAATAATTTCAATTTGATTGGATCAGGTTTTGCCGATTTAAACTTATATTATGAACTGATGCCTTGGCTGTTTTTATTTCTTGTTCCAGCAATTGGAATGAAAAGCTTAGCTGAAGAAATAAAATTGGAAACTATTGGACTTTTGATGGCAAAACCTATTTTTTTGTGGGAACTCGTTTTGGGGAAATTATTTGGGCTTCTTTTTCTAATTCTTTCGAGTTTATTATTGAGTTTTGTTTATGCATTTGCAATTCTTCAGCTTAAGCTGGATCAAGATGTATTTGATTGGGGGGCTTTCAACGGTTCTTTTTTAGGCTTACTATTCTTAGCTGGTGTTTTTTGTAGCATTACTCTATGGTGTTCTTCATTGACCAGAAATCAAGTTATTGCCTTTTTGTTGTCTACTCTTTTTTGCCTTCTTCATTTTTATGGATGGGGAGAGCTAGCTCTCTATTTTTCTGATAACCGTATTTATGAATTTTTTAATTCAATTGGCATTCAATCCCATTACAGTCAAATGAGTAAGGGTATTCTCGCAAGTTCAGACATCACATACTTTTTGGGTCAGATGTTCATATTCAATTACCTCGCTGTTTTTCAACTTAAAAAAATAAAACAATAATGTTCAAAACTAGTTTTTTAAGAATTCTGTTTGTTTTTTTAGGCGTACTATTAATTCAAATTTTAGCTTCACAATCCAGTTACCGTTGGGACCTTACCGCTGACAAGAGGTACTCCTTATCTCCCGAAAGTGTAGCTTTCATAAAAGCGATAGAAAAACCCATCCGCATTGACGTTTTTTTAAATGGAAAGCTCCCGCAAGAATACCAACGGTTGCGTTCAGAAACTGAAATTTTATTGCAAAGTGTAGTTGCTCAAAATGATCGTTTTTATTTTGAGTTTATTGACCCATACAAAGGTGCATCAAATTCAGAACAATTGATGGATGAAATGAGTCAATACGGCTTGTTTCCCGAACTGGTTGTTGAAAATTCAAATCAAGTCACCGAACAATCTTATGTTTTTCCTTGGATGCTATTGAATTATGAAAACCGAACCGTTCGAGTTTCTCTACTTCAAAAAAATCTGGGAGACCAACCCGATCAACGTATTTTACAATCCATACAACAATTGGAGTTTGCATTGATGGATGGAATCCATCAAGTTTTATTGGAGGAAAAAAAGAAAATAGCTGTTTTAAAATCTCACAAAACCTCCGAAGATATTTTAATCACCAGTTTTTTACAGGGTTTACTCCCCTACTACAATTTAGCCTCTTTTAACTTGAAAGCTTTCCCCGAGGCTCCTCAAAAAACTTTAGAAAATTTAACTCGATTTGATTTGCTGTTGGTTTCAAATCCAAAAGAATCTTTTACCAATACAGAAAAATTTATCCTCGACCAGTTCACACAACAAGGTGGAAGCAGCATGTTTTTGATAGATCCTGTAAACATTCAAAAAGACAGCTTGTTCAATTTGTCGGGTACTACAGTAAGTTATGGTAATCCCTTAGAGCTTGATGATTTATTTTTTAAATATGGATTTCGAATTCGTCAAGAGCTCGTCAAGGACTTGTACAGTGCACCAATAGTATTAGCTCAAGGTAGTCAGAATAATTCCCAATACTTACCCTATCCGTGGCCGTACAACCCACTAGCAGCACCCGATCAAAACAACCCGATAGGATCTGCTGTAGGAAATGTATTTTTTCAGTTTGCAAGCCCAATTGACACTCTAAAAAACAACCTAAAAAAAACCATACTCATAAATTCATCATCTCTTTCTAAAATCGAAGGAATCCCCTCAATTATTGAATTAAAAACAGCAACAAAACCTATAAAACCATCAGTATTTACTGACACAGCCCAAACTTTGGGACTAACTCTTGAAGGAAAATTCAATTCACTTTACACTAATCGGATACATCCATTTGAATGGGAAACAAAAGAAATTATAAATGCGCGAATTGCTGTATTTGGTGACGGAAACCTTATTGAAAACCAGATTGACAAAGGAAAACCTTTAGAATTGGGTTATGATAAGTGGACCAACAATTTTTATTCAAACAAACAATTTTTCAAAAACACAATTCACTACTTGATCGGGGAAGATAATTTACTCAGTCTACGTTCCCGAGAAATTAAAATAGCACTTCTCGATTCGGAAAAAGTTAAATCAAAAGGTACTTTTTGGACCTATTTTAGTGTATTTACTCCCCTAGTTTTTTTATTGATTATTGGATTATTTTTCAATTGGTACAGAAACAAAAGTTATCGCCAATAACTGTTGATAAGTTTCTTTCGGAATTAAATTCATTTCAAATATCTTTGAGAAAAATCCAAAGCCCAAACATGAAATTTATCGTATCAAGCAGTCAATTGCTCAAGCAACTTCAAACTTTAGGTGGAGTTATTAATAACTCTAATACCCTACCCATATTGAATAACTTTTTATTTGAACTTCAAACCGATCGTTTAACGCTTACTGCATCTGATCTTGAAACAAGTATGTCTTCAAGTATTGCTGTTGAATCTGATACCAGTGGAACAATAGCACTTCCAGCTCGATTATTATTGGATACGCTAAAAACTTTTCCTGAGCAACCGCTAACTTTTATGGTGTTGGAAAACAATACTGTTGAAATCAGTGCCAATAATGGTAAGTATGCACTAGCCTACGTCCCAGGAGATGAATTTCCAAAAGCAGTTCACCTAAAAGATCCAAGCAAAACAGTAATCATAGCTGATGTATTAGCTACTGCGATTAATTCAACATTGTTTGCCTCTGGAAACGACGATTTAAGACCTGTCATGAGTGGAGTATTTTTCCAATTCTCAACAGAGTCATTGACTTTTGTAGCAACTGATGCTCACAAACTCGTAAAATACTCCCGAACAGACCTCAAAGCTGAATCAACAGCTGAATTTATTATGCCCAAAAAGGCGCTTCAAATTTTGAAAGGTATTTTACAAGGAAGTGAGGAAGATATCAGCATTGAATACAATGAAACCAATGCACAATTCACTTTTGGAAGTACCTCACTGAGTTGTCGCTTAATTGAAGGTAAATATCCAAATTATGAAGCAGTTATTCCAAAGGAAAATCCCAATGTAATGACTATTTCTCGTGAACCTTTTCTGAATTCATTGAGAAGGGTCAGTATTTTCTCTAACAAAACCACCCATCAAATTCGTCTTAAAATCGCTGGAGCAGAACTCAATATTTCGGCAGAAGACTTTGATTTTAGTAACAAAGCCGAAGAGCGTCTAAATTGTCAATATAAAGGAGATGATTTGCAAATTGGTTTTAACTCAAGGTTCATTATCGAAATGCTCAACAATCTAACAGTTGAAGAAGTTTCTCTTGCAATGTCATTACCCAATAGAGCAGGAATAATAACTCCCATAGATGGTTATGTGGAGGGAGAAAATATAACAATGCTTGTGATGCCAGTGATGTTAAATGAGTAAGTAAAATAGCAGAGCTATTGGCTTTGAAGCAAGTTTGTTTTAAGGGGTAGCTTCAATCCCAGATGACATTCGTTTGTAAATATTCCCTTCTAAACGCTCTCTTATTGTAGAAAATGCATCCAAGGTTAGGGTAATATCCTCCTGGGTGTGAGTTGATGTAGGGATCAATCTTAAAAGAATAATTCCTTTTGGAATAACTGGATAAACCACAATAGAACAAAAAATATTGTGATTTTCACGCAAATCTTTGACCAATACCATTGCTTCAGGAATGCTTCCTTTGAGGTAAACAGGGGTTACGCAACTTTGAGTAGTTCCAATATCGAAACCTCTATCTTTTAATCCGGATTGTAACGCATTTACGTTTTCCCAAAGTTTAGCTTTAAGTTCTGGACGAGAGCGTAACATATCTAAACGTTTTAAAGCCCCTACAACCAAAACTGATTGTAGTGATTTTGCAAACATTTGAGATCGCATATTGTATCTCATAAAATCAATAATATGTTTGTCTCCAGCAATAAATGCTCCAGTAGATGCCATAGATTTTGCAAAAGTTGCAAAATAAACATCAATTTCATCTTGAACACCTTGTTCCTCTCCGGCCCCTGCTCCTGTAGCTCCTAGGGTACCGAAACCGTGAGCATCATCTACAAGAAACCTAAATTTGAACTTTGACTTAAGTGCAACAATTTCTTTCAAACGACCTTGCTCTCCTCGCATACCAAAAACTCCCTCGGAAATCACCAATATTCCACCACCTGTTTTTTCGGCAATCTTTGAAGCACGAACCAAGTTCTTTTCAAGACTATCAATATCGTTGTGCATAAAGGTAAAGCGTTTTCCTGGATGCAAACGCACACCGTCGATGATACAAGCATGGGTATCTACATCATAAACTATGATGTCATTTTTTGAAACCAAAGTATCTATGGCTGACAAAATCCCTTGATAGCCAAAGTTGAGGACATAGGCAGCTTCTTTGTTAACAAAATCAGCCAATTCCTGTTCAAGTTGTTCATGGAGATCAGTATGACCAGACATCATTCTGGCTCCCATTGGATGTGCAGATCCATACATAGCAGCAGCGTTTGTATCTGCTTCGCGAACCTCAGGGTGATTGGCAAGCCCCAAATAATCATTTACACTCCAAGTAATGACTTCTTTACCTTGAAATTTCATTCTATTAGAAATTGGTCCCTCTAATTTTGGGAACATAAAATAGCCTTCGGCAACAGATGCCCATTTTCCTAGAGGCCCTTTGTTATCAAGTATTCTGTCAAATAAATCGTTTATCATAAATGATTGACTAAAAATATCGTTATTTAATGTATTCTAATTTTTTTGGATCCTGAGCATGTTCGCTATCAAAAAAGCCTTGTTCACGCATCCACTGATCGCTGTAAATTTTACTCATGTATCGTGAGCCGTGATCTGGAAAAATACAAACAACATTACTATTCTCATCAAAAAAATTTGTTTCATTGAGTTGTTTGATTGCTTGAACCGTTGCCCCAGAAGTATACCCTACAAACATACCTTCTTTTAGCGAGGTTTCGCGCGCGCTGTGAGCACTTTCTTCATCCGAAACCTTTTCAAAATAGTCAATTACCTCAAAATCAGTAGCAGTAGGGATCATATTTTTCCCAATACCTTCAATCCTGTAAGGATAAATTTCACTCAAATCTAATTCTTGTGTTTCATGGTATTTCTTTAGTACCGATCCATATGCATCAACACCAATGATTTTAATATTCGGGTTTTGTTCTTTCAAAAATCGGCCACAACCCGATATGGTTCCACCTGTTCCACTACAAGCAACCAAATGTGTAATTTGACCTTTGGTTTGTTCCCAAATCTCAGGTCCTGTAGTTTGATAATGTGCTTCAGTATTCAAATCATTAAAATACTGATTGATGTAAAATGAATTTGCTGTTTCTTTGTGAATACGCTTAGCAACCTGATAATACGATCTAGGGTCATCTGCTTTAACATTTGCTGGGCAAACGTAAACCTTTGCACCCATGGCACTTAACATGTTTATTTTATCCTCAGATGACTTAGAACTTACAGCTAAAATACACTCATAGCCCTTTATTAAAGAAACCATTGCAAGGCTAAACCCTGTGTTACCAGAAGTGGTTTCGATAATCACACTTCCTTTTTTTAGTAATCCTTTTCTTTCCGCTTCCTCTATGATAAAAAGGGCAATTCTATCTTTGTTTGAATGTCCTGGATTAGCGGCTTCCCATTTTGCATAGTAATAACCTTTTAAGCCCTTGACAATATTTTGAAGTTGAATCAATGGGGTATTTCCGATTAAATCTAGAACATTTTTTGATGATCGAATGTTATTTTTCATGCAATAGGTTAGGATAAAAACAGTGCAAATTTAATTAAAAAATATCACATTTACTCATTTTCTAATGCAAGCAAAAAAGAGTATTTTTTTGCAGTTTCATGTAAGGCATCAAAACGACCAGATGCCCCGCCATGACCGGCATTCATATTTGTGTGAAGAAATAATTTTTTGTTATCTATTTTTAATTTTCTTAAACGTGCGACCCATTTCGCAGGCTCCCAATATTGCACCTGAGAATCGTGTAGACCTGTAGTTACTAAGATATTAGGATACTCTTGCGCCTTTACATTATCGTAAGGAGAGTATGATTTGATGTAATCATAATAGTCTTTTTCATTGGGATTACCCCATTCATCATATTCTGATGTAGTTAAGGGAATGGTTTCGTCAAGCATGGTAGTGACCACATCAACAAAAGGAACAGCAGATATTACACCATTGTATGTTTTAGGGGCATCATTTAAAATTACTCCCATCAACAAACCACCTGCTGAACCTCCATAGGCATACAAATGATCTGCAGAAGTCATATCCTCTTCAATTAAAAATTCAGAACAACTTATGAAATCAGAAAAAGTATTTTTTTTATTAAACAATTTTCCAGTATCATACCAATTGCGTCCCATGTACTCTCCCCCTCTTACATGAGCAATTGCAAAAGCAAAACCGCGATCCAACAAACTTAATCGTGTTGTTGAAAAGTTGGGATCTATGGTAGAACCATAAGAGCCATATGCGTACAAAAGAATTGGAGTGTTTGGATTCAACTCCGTATCCTTGTGGTGTACTATAGAAATTGGAACTTTAACACCATCTTGGGCAGTTGCCCATAAACGATCAGAAGTGTAATTATTTTTATTAAAATTGCCCAAAACTTCTTGTTCTTTCAATATGTTTTGTTCTCCGCTCAACATATCATATTCCCGAACAGATGATGGAGAAATCAGGGAGTTGAAAACGTAACGCAATTTTGATGTATTAAAATTAACATTCGTTGAAGGATAAAGTGTGTAGGTCTCACCTTCTATGGGCAAGTAAAAATCTTTTTTTTGATCCCAAGACCTAATTCGGATTTTGGAAAGTCCATTTTCTCTTTCGGTAATTACCATGTACTCTTTAAAAATTTCTAAATCTTCCAAAAGAACATGGGGTCGATGTTCTACAAAATCAACCCAATTTGAACGCTCCGTTTGTGTAACAGGAGTTTTCATAATCTTGTAGTTTTCGGCAGCACCGTCATTGGTAAATACATAAAAACTATCCTCAAAATGCGAAATACTGTATTCCAATCCTCGTATTCTCTTTTGGAAATATTTGAAGTCACTCAAAGGTTCGTCTGATTTGATGTACTGAAATTCAGTAGTAAGAGAACTGTAAGATGAAATAAAGATGTAATCTTCTGATTTTGAATCCATCACATAGACCGAAAAAGTATCATCTTCCTCCTCATAAACAAGAGTAGTTTCGTTGTTTGGAGCATAAATATTATGTCTGTAAATTGCTTCAGAGCGAAGGGTAATAGGATCTTTTTGAGTGTAAAAAAGAGTTTCATTGTCCTTCGCCCACACATTTCCACCAGTAGTGTTTTCAATTGAGGTATCAAAAAGCTTTCCAGTAACCAAATCTTTAACTTTCAAGGTGTATTGACGACGCGATACCGTATCAACAGCAAATGCTGCTTTGGTATTGTCTGGACTAATACTGATTCCTACTAAACGGAAATACTCATGCCCTTTGGACAATTCATTGCAATCGAAAAGAATTTCTTCTTCAGCTTCTAGAGTCTCTCTCTTTCGTGTGTAGATGGGATATTCTTTCCCTTTTTCATAACGACTAACGTACCAATAGCCATTGTAAAAATAGGGAACCGATGAGTCATCTTCTTTAATGCGAGCTTTCATCTCCTCAAAAAGTTCGTTCTGTAAATCTACGGTATGGCTTGTAGCTTTTTCGTAATAGTCGTTTTCTCGCTCTAAGTAATCGATTACCTCAGGATTATCTTTGTCTTTCAACCAATAATATTCGTCCATC
>PAOB01000038.1 GCA_002708445.1 Candidatus Arcticimaribacter sp. | reverse complement strand
GAAAATTACTGCATCAGAAGTAAATAAATTACGTCAGGCCACAGGAGCTGGAATGATGGATTGTAAAAAAGCGCTTGTAGAAGCGGAAGGTGATTTTGACCTAGCAGTCGAAAACCTAAGAAAAAAAGGACAAAAAGTAGCCGCTAACCGCGCAGATCGTGATTCAGCAGAAGGTGCTGTGCTTGCAAAAGTAAATGCAGACAATACTGCAGCCGTGGTCGTTTCTGTAAACTGCGAAACAGACTTCGTAGCCAAAAACGACAGCTACCTTGCACTTGCAAACAAAATTCTTGATTTAGCACTTGAACAAACCTCACTAGAAGGGCTTTTAGCTGCTGACTTCGACGGAATGTCCGTAGCCGATAAGTTAACTGAACAAACTGGTGTGATTGGTGAAAAAATCGAAATCGGTGGTTTCGAACGCATCGAAGGATCTTTTGTAGGTCACTACATTCATGCAGGAAATAGAATTGCAACAATCGTTGGACTTTCTGCTGCTGTAGATGGCGCAGCTGAAGCTGCAAAAAATGTAGCTATGCAAGCTGCTGCAATGAATCCTATTGCCCTCAATGAAGACGGAATAGATGCATCAGTAATCGAAAAAGAAATTGAGATTGCCAAAGATCAACTTCGTGAGGAAGGAAAACCAGAAGCCATGCTAGACAATATTGCCAAAGGAAAAATAAAACGTTTTTTCAAAGACAACACTCTAGTAAACCAAGCATACATTAAAGACGGAAAGAAAAGTGTTGCACAATACGTCCAGTCTGTGAATGCAGATTTAACTGTGACAAATTTCAAACGTTTGGCATTGGGTTAAAAACCTTTTTCAAACGAATCATAAAAATCGCTCCGAAGAGCGATTTTTTTTTTTGGAGTACTCCGTCTTGATCTCGATACAATTCATCTCTGATGAAGCACTCAATCAGACGGTAAATCACTCAATCAAACCTTGAATTTACAAACCATCACTTCGAGTATTTCTCATAGGGAAACGTATCGAGAAGTAACTTGGTGTACTCGAGATGAATCTTTCAATCAACGTTTTTAATTACGAATGCATTTTGTATCTTTTTGGCATAAAACAACTTTGTAATGCCTTCACCAAAACGCCTTTTTTTATTGGATGCTTTTGCCTTAATTTTTAGAGGTTACTACGCTTTCATCAAAAACCCAAGAATCAATTCCGCAGGGATGGATACCTCTGCAATATTTGGGTTTATGAACTCTTTATTGGATGTCATCAAAAGAGAGAAGCCCGATCATTTGGCAGTTTGCTTCGACAAAGGAGGGTCTGACTTTAGAACCAAACTTTATGGGGAGTACAAAGCTAATCGAGATGAAACCCCCGAAGCCATTAAAATTGCCGTTCCTTACATTCAAAAAATTCTAGCGGGAATGAATATACCTGTAATTGAAAAAGCAGGCTATGAAGCTGATGACATCATAGGAACCTTGGCGAAACAAGCTGAAAAAGAAGGGTTTCAAACTTTTATGGTAACCCCAGACAAAGACTTTGCGCAATTGGTTTCCGAAAAAATTTTCATGTACCGCCCTGCAAGAATGGGCAATGGTATTGAAATCTGGGGAATTCCAGAAGTTCAAGCCAAGTTTGAAATTGAACGTCCCGAACAGGTTGTAGATTATTTGGGAATGATGGGTGATAGTGCTGATAATATCCCAGGGCTACCTGGGGTGGGAGATAAAACCGCTAAAAAATTCCTGAAAGAGTACGGAAGTTTAGAAGGCCTTCTAGAAAATACTCATGAATTGAAAGGCAAAATGAAAGAGAAAGTTGAAGCCAATAAAGAATTGGGAATACTCTCTAAAGAATTGGCGAAAATTCTGCTGGATGTTCCAGTTACTTTTGAGGCAAATTCCTACAAATTGAGTGATCCAGATTATGGCTCCGTTCAGACCGTCTTTGAAGAATTAGAGTTTAGAAGGATGCAAGAAACCATTCAACGCATTTTTGGCAACGCTCCAAAAACAAAAATTGAACCTGCTAAAAAGGATGAAGAACGTAAGCTTAATTACCCTGCAAACACAGGTCAAATGGATTTGTTTGCAACAGCAGGATCGGGATCGATTTCTAACACAAATGAAAATTTTTCTGCAAAAAATAACTTATCCAACACAGCTCATGCCTATCAGTGTGTTGATTCTGAACTGGCACTAAAACTGTTTCTAAAAAAACTGATTTCTCAAAGTAGTGTTTGTTTTGATACTGAAACTACAAGTTTAAATTCACTAAAAGCGGAATTGGTCGGAATCGCTTTCAGTTGGGAAAACAACAAAGGATATTACCTTCCCTTTTCCGAAAATCAAAATGCTGCCCAAGAATTGATTGAAAAAATTCGCCCTTTCTTTGAAAATACATCCATTGAAAAAATTGGTCACAATCTCAAATACGACCTCAAGGTTTTATCCAATTACAATCTCGAAGTAAAAGGTCCTCTTTACGATACATTAATTGCCCATTACATCATCAATCCAGATCGAAGACACGCCATGGATATTTTGGCTACAAATTACCTAAACTACGAGCCGCAACCCATTACAGAATTAATTGGTAAAAAAGGTAAAAACCAAGGCTCTATGCGTGATGTTTCCCTCAAAGATCAAACACAATACGCTGTTGAAGATGCCGATATCACCTGGCAATTAAAACAACATTTTGAAAAGGAATTGACCGCTGCAGATAACCAAGAGTTGTTCAGAACTGTTGAGCTTCCGCTGGTTCCCGTTCTTACAGCTATGGAGAAAGAAGGAATCAACCTCAACGTTCCTTTTTTAAATGAATTTGCTGTTGAGCTTGAACAGGATAGTTCCCGCCTTCAATCCAAAATTTTTGAACAGGCCGGTGAAGAATTCAATTTGGCATCACCTAAACAATTGGGTCCTATTTTATTTGATAAACTCAAATTGGTTGACAAACCCAAAAAAACTAAAACAGGACAATATTCGACTGCAGAGGATGTATTATCTTTCTTGGCTAAAGACCACGAAATAGTAGCTGATATTCTGAATTGGCGATCTACTCAAAAACTCTTGAGTACTTATGTAAATGCCCTACCCGAAGAAATTCATCCCAAAACAGGACGGATTCATACGGTCTACAACCAAGCTGTTGCAGCAACGGGTCGTTTGAGTAGCAATGCCCCCAATTTACAGAATATTCCCATAAGAACAGAGCGAGGTCAGCAAGTACGAAAAGCATTTATTCCCCGAGATGATGATCATGTTCTGCTTGCTGCCGATTACTCTCAAATAGAGCTGCGAATCATTGCCGCACTGAGCAAAGACCCCTCTTTGGTTGCTGCTTTTCAAAACAATGAAGATATTCATGCAACTACAGCTGCCAAAGTATTTAATGTTCCTTTAGAAAAGGTTACTCGATCTCAGAGAAGTAACGCAAAAACTGTCAATTTTGGTATTATTTATGGCGTTTCTGCTTTTGGTTTAAGTCAGCAAACCGATTTAAATCGTACTGAGTCCAAAGAGTTGATCAACACCTATTATGAGAACTATCCTCAACTTAAGTCATACATGAGTTCTCAGGTAGATTTTGCTAGAGAAAATGGATATGTTACAACAGTCTTGGGACGCAGACGTTATCTTAAAGACATTCTCTCTCAAAATGCAATTGTTCGAGGTGCTGCAGAGCGAAATGCCATCAATGCCCCTATTCAAGGTAGTGCTGCCGATATTATTAAACTAGCGATGATCAAAATTCATGATCGAATGAAAAATGGTGATTGGAAAGCAAAAATGCTCCTGCAAGTACACGATGAATTGGTGTTTGATGTCCCAAAAAGTGAAGTTGATTCTCTCAGTACAATGATAAAAGAGGAAATGGAGAATGCCTTTAAATTAGAAGTTCCTCTGGTAGTTGATATTGGAGTAGGAAATAATTGGCTGGAAGCACATTAAATTTGAGGGGATGGACTCATTTCTCGATACAATCCGCGTTCCACGTATCACTCGAAATGACTAAATAAAAAAATCACTCAAAAAATCACCTGAAATGACTTGATAGGTACTCCCTGAAGTTTAAGTCACTTCGAGTATTTCCCAAAGGGAAATGTATCGAGAAGTAACTCAATTGAAACAAACCACTCAAGCGATCATTCGAAATGATAGTTATTTAAAATTTAAATGTTGCACCTAATAAGAAATTAGTTCCCGCCTGAGGATAATAACCCACACCTTCAATGGTAACTATCTCACCAGGTGTTGAAAAATCATCATCATAGGTGTAGAAAAAACCGTCAGAACTGTATTTTTCAGCAAATATATTATTGATCAATAATGAAAGTTGTGCTTCTTTGATCCATGAATCGGGAATCCAAACATAACTGATATTGATATCATTTGTAAAATAGGACTGTAGTTTAGAGAGCTCTGAATCAATATTTCCCATATACTGGTCACCAACATATTTGGACAACAGTGCCATTCGAAATACCGTACTCGGACTATACACCAAATTACTTGCTGCAATCACACTTGGAGCATAAGAGATATTTGTCGTGCCTAGGTTTTGTCGTATGCCATCTTTTCGAAAATAAAAGTTCTCGTTTTTATTGGTACTCAAAGCCATATTGGATTGCCATACCCATTGATCACTCAATTGAATAGCGGCATCAACCTCTAACCCAAAGCGGTAACTATCCCCACTGTTTGTTCGGATGGGTTCACCAACTGCATCCAATGCCCCCGTAAGCACAAGTTGATTTTTATAATCCATGTAATAAAGGTTTGCAGAAAGTTGGATTTTTTGCTTCTTGAATCGCCATCCCGCTTCAAAATCATGAAGGGCTTCAGGTTTTGGAGTTCCGTTTTCGTAATCTGAACGATTGGGTTCTCGTTGGGCTTTTGCATAAGAAAAATAGTATCGTGAAGCTTCAGAAGCTTTATAGGTAATTCCAGCTTTAGGGTTGAAAAAAGAGAGTTGATCGTCAAAATCTATTGAACTTGGCCCTTTAACTGTTCCTTTGGAATTGTAAATTACCGAACGGTATTGCAAGTCTACATATAGTGTCCAAGCGCTATTGAATTGATGGGTTACTTTGGTGTAAACATTAAAATCGTTTTTATCGGCTGTGCTTTCGTAAAAACGATGATTTGGAGCTGCATTACTAGTATATTGTGCCCAAATTAAATTCCCAAAATGATCTCCCTCGTATCTGCTAAAAGAACCACCAAACAAGGCATTGGTTATTGTTGTGTCATAATTCAAAGAAAAAGTAGCTGCATAAAAATCGTTGTCTAACCATTTTCGACTTATGTTTTCAGTAAAATTAATTGTTTCTCCTCCAATGGTAATTGGATTAATCTGTAGGTAATCGAAATTCAATTCATCTTCAAAGGTTATGTTTTGAATTTTCCATACATCGTTATACTCTTCGTAATATCCCTCTCCATGAGTGTAATTTAAACCTATATTTGAAGACCAAAAGGCAGTGTATTGTTGTGTCCAATGGATTTGAAAATGGTCTTGTTTGTAATTGTCAACTTGATTGTCATAAAATCCCGTTAAATTTCCCAAATCGTCATAAATTTCGCCAGCAGGGTTGTAGCGTCTGTTTGAAGCAAGCGTTACTGGATCTAATCCATACCAAGATTGATAAGTGATTTCGTGCCCTCCAAAACTAAGTGCTTTAACCAATGTGTTTTCGTCTTGAAATAAACCCTGAAAAAAATATGATTTTAAATCTGAATTAGCTCGATCTACATATCCGTCGGATTTTATGGTAGCTACTCTCCCTGCAAACTCAAAATGATTATTCAATAAACCTGTTGAAAATTTAAGGGTATTTTTTAATGTCCCAAAACTCCCAGCGCTGGTTGCAATTTCAGCAAAAGCATCAGCTGATGGTACACTTGTGGTCAAATTGAGGCTTGCACCAAATGCTCCTGCTCCATTGGTTGAAGTTCCTACTCCTCTTTGAAGCTGAATGCTTTCAACAGAGGAAACAAAATCAGGTAAGTTTACCCAAAAAGTTCCTTGAGATTCCGAATCGTTGTAAGGAATTCCATTGATGGTAACATTTACCCGAGAAGCATCGCTACCTCGAACACGAATCCCAGTGTAACCAATTCCAACACCAGCATTACTGGTGGTTACTACTGCAGGTAAAAAATTGAGTAATATTGGTAAATCTTGACCAAGGTTTCGTTCTTTTAAAGCCTCCGCTTGAACTTCAGAGAAAGTTAAAGGTTGATTTTCATTTATTCTTAATCCTGCTACACTCACTTCTTCTAGGCTTATTAGTGAGTTGGTTAAAGAATCTGAAACTTGTTTTTGTTGTTGAGCAAATAGAAAGACACTTCCAATTACCCAAGCTAACAGTACATGACATGTTTTCATCCGAAAAAATAAATTTTACGAATAACAAAGGGCAACTATTCTTGGTTACATTAATTAAAAAAAATCTACTTCCCTTAGCAGCATTACCTGCTCAGGTTCATAGGGTATGATCTCAGCTCGTTATTTTGAGCACCCCTCTGAGAATGCACAAATTTAATTCTTTTTTTGTTCTAAACAATCATTTATTGTTTTTAAGGAACGAAATGTTGCTTGTGGAATTTTTACAAAAATAGAATTCCAATACGCCATACTTCCATTCCAAAGGCCAGGATATTCAAATATTTTAATTGTCTTACCATTATGAACTTTTTTAGAAATAATACAACGATCATCGTCTTTAAACTTTTCTAAATCCCAATCCTTTTGTTCAAAATCCTTGAGTCCACAAACCATATTTACAGGGTTAAAAAAAAAGCCCTCTTCTAGCGTGTATTTTTTGCCTTCGAGTTCACTGGATTCAACAATTTGAAGATATATTTGTTCATCCTTTTCAATCCAAAAAGGACCACCACCTGGTTTTCCTTTATTAACAATCATTCCACAAACTCGAAACGGTCTGTTTAAAAATTCGATAAGGAATATTTTTTTTTCTTCAAATGTTGAAGAGCTTAGCAGTTGATCATGATCAATATGGAAACTTTCTTTTATGAATGATAATGTTTTTTCTATCGAGTCAGGAACATTTTTTCTGAGATCTTTTAGAAGTAATTCGATCTTAAATCTACTTTTTAGGTAAAGACCCCCAAGAAATTTTTGGGTATTAACACTTCGGTTGTCATTGGGCCAAATACTATCGATTGTTTTAATAAAAACTAAGTCGGATTGAATTCGCTTTATGTTTTCTAAAAGAGCACCATGACCAGCTTTTCTAAAAATTATTTGCTTTTTGTCGTCTTTCAAAATAGTTCCATTTTCGTTTAGTGAAATACTATCCGTATTAGTGTTTTGAATAGAATAATCGATTTGGAGTCGCTTTTGGTCACGCATAGAAAGTTGCTTACAAAACTCTTTTTCTAAAGCAATGAATTCTGAGAACTGATCTGGATCAATTGCAAAATGTATCTTGACCTTTGAAGTATTCGAAAAAAGGGAAAGTGCTTCTAAAATTTGAAACTCATAAGCTGTTTTATTTAATTCTTTAGATGAATTGAATATGGGTAAAAGTGCTTTTGCCTTTCCTTCCATTCCCAAATTTTGATCTTCAAGTAGCGTTTTAACAAAATGAAAAATAAATTGTGTACGATTCTTGAACGGTCCCTTCTTTTTGTCTATGTGTTTTTTTATGTTTAAATAAAATGGATATTCTTCTATATGCTCAACAAAAAACAAAAATTCTTTTTTTTGTCCATCGGCAAAATAGTCTTCAATTGATACGTTCAATGGATCAAAAGTTTCGATGAATTCTCTGAGAAATGAAAACATTCTTGAAGCTAATCCTGAGGCGGGTACAAATTTTAATGAATTAATTGTAGAACCATGTTGATCAAAAAATGCTTGGAGCTGGGTTTGTTCTTCGAAGCTAAATTCTTGGATACCCTCTCCTAAAGTTGCTGGTTTAACTATGGAAAAATTAATTTTTTCAGCTCTTAATTTGGCTAATTGATCTTGAATTGAGAACATGTTTTTATCAATAGAATTTAAGTCTTTAAAGTCTTTCTGATTCAGCATCTAACAAAAATATACTATCTATTGCTGTCTGAGCAGTTTTAATTCTTTTTTCTCTGCTTCCTTTAATATACTTGAATTTTAAGTCTTTGCTAATTAGATTTTTATGAAAATATTTAAACATGTTTTTTCGATCATTAGGCCGATCTCTTAGATCATCTTGTTCCCAAGGCACATCGATTCCAGTAAGCAAATAAAAATCGTAATGTACTTGATCCACAGTTTGTTTGATAATGGGATCACAATACCCATCAAAATGGGTTTCAGACCAAATTTGAGTCACCAGAATATTGGTGTCACAAAACAAAATTTTATTTGCTTTGGTTATCAATTGGTTTTCTAATTCCATCTGACCTTTTGCTATCAAAGGCAGATCCTCTATGGAACAAACTTCTCTTTTTTTATCCCATTTTTTTTGCAAATACAATCGAGCAAATTCTGGAACCCATTGGGTTTTGTAATGAGCTGCAAGATCTTGACACAAGGTTGTTTTTCCAGTGCTCTCAGGGCCATAAACCACTACACGAAATATTTTAGATGGATTTTGATGAATCAATACTTAGATCTATTAAAAATTAGGAATATAGTCACTGCGGTCACTTTTTACTATTTTCAAATTCACTACCCCAGATTCTATGTTTCCAAAACATTCTTCTATTGAACTAACCAGAAAATTCATTAAAGGTAAATAAGGCCCATAAATTTGGGTGCTCAGTGGGTTCTCTAAAACTTTAAACTCCGATAACCGTAAAACTTTTATAAACTCCTTAATTAAAGTTTCATATTCATTTTGTAGAGGTAGTAAGGTTATTTCAACTGAAATATTCATCGTTTATGAATTTAAAATAGCCATACAAAGCTGACCATTGATTATTGAATGGAAATGTAAAGTGAATGAATATTCTTTTCCTAAATGAGTTAACATTGCAAAACCTTTTTTGTCACTCATGGAAAAAGAATGAACTTCTATTTGTGATGAAAAATGAATTCCAGCTGTTCCAAAAGCTTTATAAACAGATTCTTTCGCTGTCCAAAGCCGAGTTAACAAAAAGATTTGATTTTCATTGCTCAATGCAAACATTTCTTTTTTGTGGACAAACTTAGGTGCGATCTTCAAAATATTTTCTCGGTAAATTTCTACATCTACTCCAACTTGCTTTTGAGAAACTACAGCAGCTGAATAATTTTGGGTATGGGATAAGGAGCAGAATTTTTGAGTATCTAAATAGGGTGCTCCATTTTCTTTAAAATGAAGATTTTTTATTGAAATTCCCAAGGAGCATAAACTTGCTCTACTGGCTAAAAACTCAAGTCTATGGTTTGGAGTTTTCCTGTTTTCTAATTTTTGTTTCTCCGATAAGGGTAAATCCAAAAGATGAATTAATTCCTGTTCGGTTTCTTCAATTTTCCAAAGAATTAATTTGGTATTTGAGTAAGAATGGAGCTTTTGGAGTATTGGCATTTTTTAATTCTTTGGAAATTCTTATTTTTGCATGGAATTAATTCCGAGATAAAGATAAAAACTATGACTGAAAAAACTGCTTACTTACCCCACAAGATAAAAGATATCTCTCTCGCGGATTGGGGAAGAAAGGAAATTGAACTTGCAGAAGCTGAAATGCCAGGACTTATGGCCTTGCGAAAGGAATACGGTGATTCCAAACCTTTGGATGGTGCTCGAATTGCTGGGTGTCTGCATATGACAATTCAGACTGCTGTTTTAATAGAAACTCTTGTTGCTCTTGGAGCTGATGTGACTTGGAGTTCATGTAATATTTTTTCTACACAAGATCATGCTGCCGCTGCAATCGCTGCTGCAGGAATACCCGTTTATGCATGGAAAGGAATGGACGAAGAGGAGTTTGACTGGTGTATCGAACAAACCCTATTTTTTGGTGAAGATCGAAAGCCTTTGAATATGATTTTAGATGATGGAGGAGATTTAACCAACCTTGTCTTGGATCATTACCCAAACTTAGTTAATGAAATAAAAGGATTATCGGAAGAAACCACCACTGGAGTTCATCGTTTGTACGAACGAATGAAAAATGGAACCCTTCCTTTACCAGCGATAAATGTTAATGATTCGGTTACCAAGTCAAAATTTGACAATAAATATGGATGCAAAGAAAGTGCTGTTGATGCTATCCGCAGAGCAACTGATGTGATGTTGGCTGGAAAAAGAGTTATTGTTGCTGGTTATGGTGATGTAGGTAAGGGAACTGCTGCTTCTTTTAGAGGGGCTGGATCTATTGTTACTGTAACAGAAATTGACCCTATTTGTGCTCTTCAAGCTGCAATGGATGGATTTGAAGTTAAAAAAATCAGTTCAGTTGTCGAGAATGCTGACATCATAATCACAACAACAGGAAACAAAAACATTATAAGAGCAGAACACTTCTTGAGTATGAAGGATAAGGCTATTGTTTGTAATATTGGCCATTTTGATAATGAAATTGATATCTCTTGGTTAAACAAGAACTATGGTGCTTCCAAGGTTGAGATCAAACCTCAAGTTGATAAATATACCCTTGAAAATGAAAAAGAACTTATTGTTTTGGCAGAAGGTCGTCTAGTAAACTTAGGCTGTGCAACTGGTCACCCGAGTTTTGTAATGAGTAATTCGTTTACCAATCAGACCTTAGCACAATTGGAACTCTGGAGTAATTCTGAAAAATACGACAACAAAGTATACATGCTTCCCAAACATTTAGATGAAAAAGTTGCAGCACTTCATCTGGATCACCTAGGGGTTGAATTGGAAGAGCTTTCAGAAGGCCAAGCAGAATATATAGGAGTAAAAGTAGAAGGTCCGTTCAAACCTGAATACTACCGATACTAATATGTTACCCAAAAAAAGAAAAGCCGAGTGTAGAGCTTGGCTTTTCTTTTTTTGTTATCATATCTCTGAAACAAATTATTTATGAAATCCTTTATATCCTTATTTTTATTCTTTTTAGCTGTTCTTACTCAAGACAGTTTTGCCCAATCTCAACTCAATGTTGAAAAATTGGTTCCCTTCGAAAACTTTATAAAAGAAGAAATTAAAAATTTGAATATTGCCGGAGCAGAAGTGTTAATTTATAAAAACAAAGAAGTTGCATGGCATAAAGCACTGGGATATGTGAATTTAAAAAACCAAAAACCTCTCAAAAAAAACAGCATCTATTACATTCAATCCATGACCAAACCTATTATCAGTGTTGCCCTTATGCAACTAGTAGAAAAAGGGTTGGTTAATCTTGAAGATAAAGCAGAAAAATATATTCCTGAACTTGCAAAGTTAAGGGTAAACATTGATTTGAGTGAAGGTATTGAAGGGCCTACCGTAGATCGTGAAAGCGATATTACAATTAAACAACTCCTTACCCACACTGCTGGCTTTTCTCATGGATTGGAGACAACACAATTTGATCAAGAGCTGTTTAAGTTGATGTACAATGATTTGTTTAATCCCAGAGAATACACGAAAATTGAACAACGCATTAATCAGCTGTTGAAAGCCCCATTAATTGGTCAACCTGGAGAGCAATGGAAATACAGTGCTTCTCCTGATCTTTTAGCTTTAATTATCAAGCGTGTTTCCGGTCAAGACGTAAATTCTTACTTAAACGAATTTATATTTGAGCCTTTGGGCATGACAGAAACAGGGTACAATGTATCTGCGTCAAATAAGGATCGAGTGATGTTGGTTTACCTTAAAAACGAAGCTCAGGAATTGATTCCAAGCCCTTATCAAGTTCCCACCCAAGGTAATACGGTTTATGGAGGTACTCATGGTTTATTTTCATCAATGGAAGATTTTTTGACCTTCTGTAAAATGGTTTTAAATAATGGAAGTTTAAATGGAAAATCGGTTCTAAAGCCCGAAACACTTGCTTTGATGAAAGAAAACCATATTGGATCTATGTTGGGTGGTGCAAGAGGTTTTGGTCTAGGATTTGGAGTTTTAGTTGATACAGATAATGACCCTAGTCCTGGAAGTAATGGACAAATTTATTGGGGAGGTTTTTTCAAAACACACTTTTTTATCGATCCTGCAGAAGATATGATTGCTGTTTTTATGACACAAAAATTTCCAAGTAATAAAAAATATGTGATTGCTCTAAATCGCTATGTGTACTCTGCATTGGAATAAAAGGTGGTTTTTTGTCAAAAAAAATCCCGCAATAGCGAGATTTTTAATGTAATTATTGGTTATCTATGATTCAAAAGGCACAACAGATACATAAGATTTGTTGTTTCTCCTTTTAGAAAATTGTACTAATCCATCTACTTTTGCATGGAGGGTATGGTCTTTGCCCAGGTAAACGTTTTCACCAGGATTATGAGCCGTACCTCTTTGACGTATGATAATGTTTCCAGCTCTTGCTGCTTGTCCACCGAAGATTTTCACTCCGAGTCGTTTCGATTCTGATTCTCTACCATTCTTCGAACTACCTACTCCTTTCTTG
>PAOB01000037.1 GCA_002708445.1 Candidatus Arcticimaribacter sp. | reverse complement strand
TATTGCTACAAAAGCTGTAAACGGATCGATTGATATACAAACTTCAACAGCCACTGGTTCAACGTTCAGTGCACCGGCCCTAGCGACGGTTCAAGGTGACGTAGCTATAACTTGTGGATCGGCTAATTTGAATAATTTAACGGTTATACAAGGTAACTGCGCCGTTACAGCAAACACAATTTCAGCTAACAGTATTACTTCTGTTACTGGAAATTTAACAATTAGTTCAGATGTTGTTTCTATGACTACACTTGAAACTGTAGGAGGTAATGTAACCGTAACAGGTACAAACTCAGAAACTCTTGCAGACAGTGTGAACTTTGAAAACTTAACAAATGTTGGAGGAGAGTTAGAAATTTATTCAGTAGAGGCAGAACAAGACACAGGACAACCACACAACTCTGGTGGTAATTAATAGATCGCTAGATAAAATAATAATAAAAGCCACTCAACAATAGAGTGGCTTTTTAATTTTTAAATAAATGTTTCCCTAATTTCTTTTGTAATACAGCGGGAAAATATTCTTCTATTTGATCTAGTACATTAGAACCATTGAAGGCTTCTAATGCTATATCAGAATCATATCTATAGTTATAATCAAGTGAAAAATAATCTTTAGTTCTGATTCGAACACCTTTATTTTTCATGTGTCGTTTCGGTGATAGAGGTACTCTGAAGTCAAAACCTGCAATTTTGCCAAAACTTGTACTATTTAGGAAAAGTCCAACAAAAACCTCGTCGAACTGTCTTCTCATGTAGGCTTTAAAACCAGTATCTCCAACTAAAAAAGAACCATAGCGAAAAGAAAAGTCTGTGTCAAATCTATTCCAGCGATAGATAATTCCTCCAGACATATTAAACGTATTTATATTGTTCTTAATTACAAGATCAACGTTTTGGTCTAAGTAAAGCTCTTTTGTCACACCAAAATCAAATCTCAAACGAAGTTTTTCACTCCCTAGATACCTATCCAAACGTGTATTTAAGCCATATCTATTTTGGGTAGAAAAACCAAAATTCAGATTCAAGAATACATTATCTTTCCATCGGATATCCTGTGTGATTCTAGCTAATTGTAAAAAAGAGGTTTGATTATCAATTTCATTAAAAGTTGGAAAATTATACCTTCCAGAAATTACAGCTCCTTTTCCTAACACACTAAATATTTCAGGCTGAAAATTTATTTTTTGACGAACTGCGTTATCAAAATTCCCCAATTCATATTCAACATCAAGCCCTACAATGGCTTCAACTTTAAAATAAGACGAATTCATTTTTTCATGTTCATCAAACTTTGTAATTAGATCATCGACATTAAAACTAAACTTAGCTTTATCGGCAAACACTTTTGAGGATAAAGTCCCTGCTTTTAGAGCGCTAAAATTTTCAAGAGTAAATGAAATACTTGAAATTCCTATTCCCCTATTTTGAATAAGTAAGATTACTTTTTTTATTTCTGGAGGAATAATTATTGCTTCCATTACAGCTATGAGTGCGTCTCCTTCATAACGATAACGATTATTTTCATAAGTTAGATAGTAGCTGTCTATTTCATGTATTTCAACTAAATTCTCTAACCCGATATCCAATAAAATATCTAGGTTACTTTGCGCATTTAAGCTGCATAAACAAAATTGAAACAAAACTAACGGAAACAGAAATCTATTCATTATTTTATTTTTTTCTACTTTAAGATATTGATTCTATCATAAATGTAACAAAAGGAGCTATTAAAACCTACTAACAATGAATTAGGAATACACTTATAATTAAAACAACAAAAACTTATATATTATTCAACTAGTTAAGAAATTAAAGAATTTCTGCTACCACAAAAGTACTTCCACCGACAAAAATAAAATCATTCTTTTTCGCATTCTCAACGGCTGATTCATAGGCTTGTATAATAGTACTAAAAGTCTTCGAGTGCAGTTTATGTTTTTCAGCTAAATCTTCCAAAACTGAAAGTTGCTCTGCACGATTTATGTTAGGTGTACAAAAATAATAAATTCCATCTTTGGGCAGCATAGAGAATATATCTTCTAACTTCTTGCCTTTTACAAAACCCAAAACAAAATGAAAATTTTGATAATTAGTTGCCCCAATTTGTTCAACTGCATATCGAAATCCTTCAGCGTTGTGAGTAATGTCAGCGACAACCTTAGGCTCGTGATTCAATACCTGCCACCGACCCAATAAGCCAGTGTTTTCTGTTACATTCAACAATCCCTTGACAATACAATCTTCATTTATTCTCTTGAATTGTAAGGCCTCTAATGCAGTAACTGCTGTTTGGATGTTCTTTTGTTGGTAAAGACCTTTTAAATCTGTTTTTAAACTTGATTTGGGATTCTGATCTGCCCACACAATGGGAGCTTTAAATTTATCAGCCACTTCAACAAAAACATTAGTTGTTTCGGCTTGGGTTTCTCCAATTACAACAGGTGTTTTTGGTTTTATTATCCCTGCTTTTTCTCTGGCAATTTCACTGAGTTTAGTGCCTAAAAACTGAGTGTGATCCAAACCAATATTGGTAATAATCGAAAGTACTGGGCTAATAATATTGGTGGCATCCAAACTACCGCCTAATCCAACTTCAACAACAGCAACTTCTATTTGGTGCTTTTTGAAGTAACTAAAGGCCATACCCACAGTAAGTTCAAAAAAAGACAGCTTAGCTTCTAAAAAATACGTTTGATGCTCTTGTACAAAATCAACAACATATTTTGAATCCATCTCGATACCGTTAATTCGAACACGCTCGGTAAAATCCTTTAAATGTGGAGAGGTGTACAAGCCTACCTTGTGGCCAGCCTCCATCAAAACAGAAGTAATCATATGAGAAGTTGATCCTTTTCCGTTGGTACCTGCAATATGTATGGATGAAAATCTTTTATTAGGATTTCCTAAATATCTCATAAAAGCCAGCATTTTTTTTAAATCAGGCTTGTAAGCTATTGAGCCTTGAGTTTGGTAGTATGGCAATTGTTCATAAAGCCATGAACGGACTTCCTCGTATGTTTTCAAACTATTCTCCCAATTTAAACTTGACAACTACAAAACCTACTTGATTGTTTGGTGCATTAAGATCGGGGAACCATTTGTGAAGAAGAGCTGTTCTCTTAGCTGGCTCCAACAAACACGGATCGGAGTTTGTAGTCCCTTTAACTCCAGGTTCAGCTTCAACAACCGACCCTGACTTATCTACTATTATTCGAACGACTACCGTTCCTTCCTGGTTGCATTTTTGTGTTACAGAACCTTGATTTTGTAAACTTCTACCGTTTAGTCCAAAACCGCTTCCTTTTCCACCTAAACCCGCTTTACCGTAGTAACTGCTGGCATATGGATTGCCATCAATCTTTCCTTTGTCTCCAGAAACCTCATCGTTCCCCTCTCCTTGTAAGTTTTTTCCAGTTTTCATTTTTGGGTTTAGTAAATTCGAAAGGACTTGTTTGGTTGATTTTGATACGGTAGGTTTGGGAGTTTCTTCTTTTTTAACCTCCTTTTTTATTTTTTCATCGGGAGTTTTTACTTTTTTATTTATTGAATTGGGGTTTGGTTTGTTTGCTTTCTTAACGACAGGTATTGATGCTTCTTTTTGAGTTAGTACTTTCGAAGTCTTTGTTTCTGTTGCTTTTGGGGAAGTTTTAGGAGTAACGGTTTTGGGTTGAATGTTTTGTTTCTGAATTTGCTTTGGGGGTAGTTTTGGTTGAACCGTCCCTTTGCCTTGATTTGAGGTGCCAAAATTTACCTCCATCCCATACGAAATTGGCGGATCAAAATAAGATAAACCAACCCATGAAAACAAGAGTAGCAGCAATAGGGCAATCAAACTCGTAAGAATCGCTGACTTCTTTTTATGTGGGGTGTTCAAAAAATTATCCATAATTTTTCTTATTGGGAGTCGACCGCCAAAACAACCTTAATAGAGTTTTGGTTTGCAATACTCATTACATAAACCACCTCATCAATAGACACCTTCTTTTCAGCTCTTAAAACAATTACTCGAGAGTTTGATTGTTCTAAAGTTCTGAGGAGTTGTGCTTCTAATCTGTTTTTAGAAACAGTTTTGTCATCAATGTAAAAACGATTGTTTTTATTTATGGTCACCGTAATCGAACTTCGGTTTTCTGTTTTGCCCTTGGCTTGCGGAAGTTTTACCTCAATTGTATCCAATTGTTTTGCCAAGGTAGATGCAATCATGAAAAAAATGAGTAGCAAGAAAACAATATCCGTCATTGACGACATATTAAATTCTGGAGTGATTTTATTTCTTCCCTTGAGATTCATTAGGCAGCAGGTTCATTTAGTAAGTCTAAGAATTCAAAAGAAATTGCTTCCATTTGATACACCACCTTTGATGTTTTTGCTACCAAATGATTAAAGGTTATGTAGCCAACTATTCCAACAATTAGACCCGCCACTGTGGTAGTCATTGCAGTGTAAAGACCGTCTGATAATAACTTCATATCGATATTACCTCCAGCATTTGATATTTCAAAAATCGAAAGAATCATTCCAATCACTGTCCCTAAAAACCCAAGCATTGGAGCTGCACCTGCTATGGTTGCCAAAACACTTACATTTTTTTCCAGCTTGTAAACCTCTAGTCGCCCTGCATTTTCAATGGTTGTATTAATATCGTCTAAGGGTTTACCTATTCGTGTTATTCCTTTGGCAATCAGTCGAGCAACAGGAACATCTTCTTTAAGACAAAGGGCTTGAGCCGTTTCTATTTTACCTTGAGAAACAAAGGTCTTTATCTGATCCATAAAGTTATCATCTATCTTCAAAGCTGAACGAATAGCAAACCAACGCTCAAAGTATATGTAAATGGCAATAATTAACAGTAAAAATAAAATTCCGATAATGAGTTGACCTCCTACTCCACCATTTTCGATTAACTCAATTAAGGATAATGTTTTTTCGGTTCTAAACTCATCATTTGCTTGCATAAAAAAGGATATCATTGCTATGTAATTGTATGGATTTAATTTTAAAACGAAAAACCTAGCAATTAAGTATGTGTTAAGCAATAAATTCTCTTAAAAACAAAAAGGTTAGAGAGCCTGTAATAAATCCTAAAAAGGCCAACCATGATATTTTCTTGAAATACCAGAAGAAATCAATTTTTTCCATGCCCATGGCAACAACACCTGCAGCAGAACCGATAATCAACATACTCCCTCCCGTTCCTGCAGAAAAAGCTATGAAATGCCACAAGGGACTATCGATACCCTCAGAAAACATTCCGATGCTGGCAGCAACAAGTGGAACATTATCGACAACTGCCGATCCAATTCCCAATAAAAAAATTACAATATCGGTATTGGGAATAGTTGTATTCAATGTTTCTGCAAAACCAAATAACATCCCGAGAGACTCTAGGGCAGCTACTGCCAGTAAAATTCCCAAAAAGAAAAGAATACTGGGCAATTCGATTTTTGACAAAGACTTATGTACTGGACTGTGATGGGATGCAGCATCGCTTTCGGCGTCTAAAGAGGTAATATTAATTTTAGCAGCACTAAAAATTTCTGCAAAAGTAGAAACTACAGCTAAAGAAAACATCATTCCGACATAGGGTGGTAAGTGAGTTAATGTCTTAAAAATAGGCACAAATACAATTGAACCAAGACCCAAGTAAAGCATTGTTGATCCATATTTATGCATAACTTCTTCCTGATTGTCCTCGCTTTTAATCTCGCCTTTGAATGCAGGCAACAATGAAGCAATAAAAACAGGGACAATTACGCATACAATTGAAGGTATTAATAGAAATGAAATCAATTTGATTGTAGTAACTTTATTTGCAATCCACAACATTGTGGTCGTTACATCTCCAATTGGAGACCAGGCACCTCCCGCATTGGCAGAAATAATTATCAGACCCGCAAACCAAAGTCGTGTTTCTCGGTTCGAGATTACTTTTTGTAGAATGGTAATCAATACAATTGTTGCGGTAAGGTTATCAATTATGGCGGATAAAATAAAAGCTAATATTGCAAAAATCCACAGTAAGGCTTTTTTTGATTTTGTTTTGATAAACAATTTAATCGTAGAAAAACCATTGAAATAATCAATAATTTCAACAATAGTCATTGCACCCAAAAGGAATATGATTATTTCCGCTGTTTTCCCAAGATGATGCAACAAAATTTCATCAATATGGGTAGGAACTAACTTTTTCAGAACTGTATCAACTTCAAAAACAGGTAAATGAGCAAGTGCGATGATTGCCCACAAAATTGCCATCATTGCTAGGGCAGGAATTAATTTATCTACTTTAAGGTTATGCTCAAGAGTAATAGCTAAGTAGCCTAGAACAAATATTGATACTAAAATAATCTCCATAGTAATATGATTTTGAGGCCTACTGTAAATTTAATTGAAACCTATTTATTGTAATTGAAGCAGTCTAAAATAGAAATAAATTAGTAAAATAAAGTCATTTATTCTCAAATAAAACTCCAGTGGAGTGATCTCGACTAGATCCCGTTACACTGGAAAAGCAATTATTATCTCCCAAAAACCTGAGTAATCCCAAAAAACCAAATATCATTGCTTCCTTGAAATCAATTAATACTTTTGACGGAATACAGACTTTGGATGTACTGTTTTTTTCCATTTGTTGCATCAAAAAACTATTGTGTGTTCCACCTCCTGAAAATAAGATTTTACCTGAATTTGGAAGAACTTTGGAAATCTGATCAGCCAAATGAACAGCGTAGGTGTGCATAAGGTCGGGGATTGATTCTTGATTAAAAACATTTAAAATTGGTTCTATGTGTTGGGACACCCACTCTACCCCTAGAGATTTAGGAGATGCTTGACTGAAGTAATTCAATGCATTAAGTTCAGCCAGAAGTTCAGGAATCAATGAACCCTTTGATGCTATTTTACCCTCAGAATCGTAAGGCAAATCCAATCGGCTTGCCAACTGGTTGAAAACCAAATTTGCTGCGGCAATGTCAAATGCTTGTAGCTTTTCTTTTTTATTAACTAAAGTAATATTGGCAAAACCACCCAAATTTACGCAAGCGGCATAATCCGAAAACAAATAAAATTCTCCTCCCGGAACCAAAGGAGCACCCTGACCTCCCAAAGCAACATCTTGTACTCTAAAATCGCAAACAACTGTCTTTTTCAATTCAACTGACAATTTGGACTGGTTCCCAATTTGAACAGTAATTCCTTTATCCGGTTGATGATGAACAGTGTGTCCGTGAGAACATATCAAATCTATTTCATGGTTTGCATTCTGATCGATAAAAAGCTGAATTTGATTTGCGAGATAGCTTGTGTATTCATTATCCAAAGAAACCAATCGATTTTCCGATAAAAAACGAGCCTCTGATAATTTTTCTACCCAAATCGAATCATAAGGCTTTGTGATTGTTGAAATAAAACGATAATTCCATTTATTTTGAATAAAATTAAATTTAACCAAAGCCAAATCCAAACCGTCAAGAGAGGTTCCCGACATTACCCCAACAACACAAAAACTCTTTTGTTTTAAATCCATAAATAATTTTGAAAATTACTTAATTAATTCATTTTAAACCAGTTTGGTGTTAGTTTGAATTAATCCCAAAAATAGAAAGATAATTTGTAGAATTCTAAAAAAAAGGTGTCATAAAATCAATTCTCAACAACTGATAGAAGTTTTGACTAGCTAAATAGCTTCTTTAGGGTTGATTTCTGTTATTTTTGAGATTCAAAAAACCAACTATTATGTTACCAGAAAAGCAAGGGCTCTATTCTCCTGATTATGAGCACGATAATTGTGGGGCGGGATTCATTTGTAGCCTTGAAGGAAAAAAAACTAACGATATCATTGGGAAAGCTCTTGATATTCTAGTGAAACTTGAACATCGAGGTGCAGTAAGTTCAGATGGCAAAACAGGTGATGGTGCTGGTATTTTAATTGAAATACCCCACGATTTTATGGTTAAAAACTGCTCTTTTGAGCTTCCAAAAGCAAATCAATATGCGGTTGGTATGGTGTTTTTACCACAGAAAAAAAATCAACGTGATTTCTGTATACAGCTTTTCGAAGATGAAATTACTAAACAAGGTTTATCCATTTTAGGGTGGAGAAAGGTACCCGTTAATAGATCTGTCGTAGGACGTATTGCTCAACAAACAGAGCCATACGTTGCTCAAGTTTTTGTAGGTAAAGTAAATGCCGATTTATCAGACAGTGAATTCAATGTAAAACTTTTTACTGCCCGTAAAATTTCTGAACATAAAATTATTTGCTCCAAACTATCGCAAAGTAAATATTTTTACTTCCCTAGTTTGTCCACACACACTCTCATTTACAAAGGACTATTAGTTCCCGAAGATATTGAGCCATACTATTTAGACTTATCAGACCCATTGGTTGTAACACGACTGGCACTAGTTCACCAACGTTTTTCCACAAACACATTCCCTACATGGGATCTTGCGCAACCGTTCCGATACATGTGTCACAACGGAGAAATAAACACTTTCCGAGGAAACTACAGTCGTATGCAAATTCGTGAAGAGCTTTTCAAAAGCAATTTAATTGGAGATGAAATCAAAGACATACTTCCCGTTATCCTAAAAGGAAAATCCGATTCTGCTTCCATGGACATGGTTGTCGAATTGTTGTTGGCTACTGGAAGATCGTTACCCGAAGTTATGATGATGTTAGTTCCCGAAGCTTGGGAAAAACACAAATCAATGGATCCTCAAAAAAAGGCGTTTTATCAATACAACTCTTGTATTATGGAACCTTGGGATGGACCTGCATCTATTCCTTTTACAGATGGAAAATACATTGGAGCTTTACTCGACCGAAACGGTCTTCGCCCATCCCGATACACAGTAACCAAAGATGGTTATGTAGTTATGTCCTCTGAAGCTGGAGTATTGGATATTGAGCCTTCAAATGTAGTCAAGCATGGACGCCTAGAACCAGGTAGAATGTTTTTGGTTAATATGGATGAAGGGCGAATTATCGAAGATGAAGAAATTAAATCTAAAGTAGTTTCTGAAAGACCTTATCAAAAATGGCTTGACAAAAATCTTCTAAAACTTGCAGAAGTTCCCTACACAGGAAACCATGTTGCTGTTGAAAAAGAAGATTATGATACACGTTTACGGATTTTTGGGTACACACAAGAAGATTTCAAAACCCTAATCCTTCCAATGAGTGTTTTGGGAAAAGAAGCTATTGGATCAATGGGAACCGACACTCCCCTAGCCGTATTGTCTGATCGCCCTCAGCTATTGTACAACTACTTCAAACAGCTTTTTGCTCAAGTAACTAACCCTCCTTTGGACGGAATACGCGAAGAGATTGTGACCGATACATCGCTTTCTATTGGCAGCAGTAACAATCTATTCGAAATAAATGAGGAACATGCCAAAAAACTAAGCATTCAAAATCCTGTGATCTCCAATGAGGATCTGGATAAAATCAAATATATTGAACATCCGGACCACAAAACCATTTCAATATCCACCTTGTATGCTCAAGAAAAAGGAGTTAATGGATTGGAAAATGCTTTAGAAAACATCATTTCGGAAATAGAAAAAGCCGTTGATAAAGGAGTTAATATTGTAATTCTTTCGGATCGTGGAGTTTCTTCTGAGATGGCACCAATTCCAATTTTATTGGCATGTGCACATACACACAACTCTTTTAAACGTCTCAAAAAACGCTCAAAGTTTGGAATTGTTATCGAATCCGCAGAACCTCGTGAGCCGCATCATTTCTCTTGTCTGTTTGGTTATGGAGCATCTGCTATTAACCCCTACATGGTTAATGAAATTATTGCAGATCAAGTAAAGGCCAAAAACATTACTGGAATAAGTGTAGAAAATGCAATACAAAATTTTAACAAAGCCATTGCAACCGGGATTGTTAAGGTAATGAACAAAATCGGAATTTCTACACTTAACTCCTACCGCGGGGCTCAAATTTTTGAAGCCTTAGGACTTAGCGAACAATTTATTAATCGATACTTCTGTGATACCGCAACCCGTATCGAAGGAATTGGCTTGTATGAGATCGAAAAAGAAATTTCAAAACGCCACAAAAAAGCATTCAACCAAGAAGGTCTTTCTGGTCTGGAACTAGAAATCGGTGGCGAATACCGTTGGAGAAGGAATGGAGAAGCACACATGCTTAACCCCACCACAATTGCTAAACTTCAACAAGCAGTCAACCAAAATAACTTTGAAAGCTACGAGGTTTATTCTAAGATGGTAAACGAGCAAACTGAAAAACTAATGACCCTAAGAGGGTTGTTTGAGTTTTCTAGCTTTGATCCCATCCCTCTCGACGAAGTAGAGCCTTGGACAGAAATTGTAAAAAGATTTAAAACTGGTGCAATGTCTTTGGGATCAATTAGTGCAGAAGCTCACGAAAATCTTGCCATTGCCATGAACCGAATTGGTGGTAAAAGTAACTCTGGTGAGGGTGGAGAAGACCCAAAACGTTTTCAACCCGACAACAATGGAAATTGGAAAAACAGCGCCATTAAGCAAGTAGCCTCAGGGCGTTTCGGAGTAACCAGTCATTATTTGAGTTCTGCAAAAGAGATACAAATCAAAATGGCTCAAGGAGCCAAGCCAGGTGAAGGAGGACAACTCCCAGGACCCAAAGTAAATCCTTACATAGCATCGGTAAGAAACTCAACCCCTTATGTAGGTTTGATTTCTCCACCTCCACACCACGATATTTATTCGATCGAAGATTTGGCTCAGCTAATTTTTGATTTGAAAAATGCCAATCGTGAAGCCCGTGTAAATGTAAAATTGGTTTCAGAGGTAGGTGTAGGAACTATTGCTGCTGGTGTAGCAAAAGCAAAGGCTGATGTAATCTTGATTTCTGGTTTTGATGGAGGAACTGGAGCCTCTCCCCTTACCTCACTCAAACACGCTGGACTTCCTTGGGAACTTGGAATAGCTGAAGCACAACAAACTTTGGTTATGAATGATCTTCGTAACCGAATTGTTCTAGAATGTGACGGGCAAATGAAAACGGGGCGTGATGTAGCGATTGCATGTCTTTTAGGTGCAGAAGAATTTGGTTTCTCAACTGCACCCCTCATAGCCTCGGGTTGTATTATGATGAGAGCTTGCCACCTAAACACTTGTCCAGTTGGAATAGCAACTCAAGATCCAGAATTGAGAAAAAACTTTAAAGGAAAGCCTGAACATGTGATCAACTTCATGTACTTCATTGCAGAAGAGCTCAGAGGAATCATGGCTCAGTTAGGCTTTAGAACCATAGACGAAATGGTAGGACAATCGCAGAAAATAAATATGAAAAAAGCGGTTGATCATTACAAGGCTCAAGGAATTGATCTATCCAAAATTTTATACAAACCTGAAGTGAAAAGTAATGTGAAGCTTCACAATACTCAGAAACAAGATCACGGCTTAGATAATGTAATAGATTTTAAAATCATTCAAGATGCTCATCCTGCTATTTACAGAAAAGAGAAACAACACTTAGAATTTCCAATTTGTAACACCGACAGGACTGTTGGCGCAATATTGAGTAATGAGATTTCTAAAATGCACGGTGCTCCTGGACTGCCCGAAGACACCTTAAGTTTGAAGTTTTCGGGAACTGCAGGTCAAAGTTTTGGAGCATTTGCTGCCAAAGGATTGTTTATGAAAGTATCTGGGACTTGTAACGATTACTTTGGGAAAGGTTTGTCTGGAGGAAAGCTGGTTGCCCAAGTTCCCGAAGAAGCAACTTTTAAAGCAGACCAGAACATTATCGTTGGAAACGTTGCACTGTATGGAGCAGTTACCGGAGAAGCTTACATCAACGGAATAGCTGGTGAGCGATTCTGTGTACGTAACTCAGGGGCAACTTCGGTAGTCGAAGGTATTGGAGATCACGGTTGTGAATACATGACTGGAGGAATTGCATTGATTCTTGGAGAAACGGGTCGCAACTTTGCTGCAGGTATGAGTGGTGGAATTGCGTATTTGTATAGTCCAGATGGAACTTTTGATGAGAAAAAATTTAACCTTGAAATGGTTGAACTCGAAGATTTGACTGATCAAGACAAAGAAACTGTTCAAGGCTTACTAGAAAAACACTCTGATTACACAAATAGTTCAAAAGCAAATCAAATTTTAAACGATTGGCCCAATAGCTCCAAGAATTTCATAAAGGTAATGCCAACCGATTACAAGAGAGCACTAGAAATACTTGCCGCTGAGGAAGAAAACAAACTAAAAGCTTAAGACATGGGAAAATTAAGAGGATTTTTAGAATACGATCGAATTAAAGAAGAGGTAATCGCTCCTGAAAAACGGATTGAAAATTACAAAGAATTCACAATTGCCCCAAAAAATGAAGAACTTCAAGAACAAGGTGGTCGATGTATGGATTGTGGGGTTCCTTTTTGTCATAGCGGTTGTCCTTTAGGGAATTTGATTCCCGATTTCAACGATTCAGTTTACAAAAATCAATGGGAAAAAGCTTTACATATTTTACATGCTACCAATAATTTCCCAGAATTTACAGGACGTCTGTGCCCTGCACCTTGCGAAGAAGCCTGTGTATTGGGAATTACAAGTCCACCTGTATCGATTGAGTTAATTGAAAAATACATTGTAGAGAGAGGATTTGCAGAAGGTTGGATAAAACCACAACTTCCAACTAAACGTACTGGAAAAACAATCGCAATTGTTGGTTCTGGTCCTGCTGGATTAGCAGCAGCACAGCAATTGAACAGAGCTGGTCATACAGTAACTGTTTTTGAGCGAGACAATAAACTGGGAGGATTATTGCGTTATGGGATTCCAGATTTTAAAATGGAAAAAAACGTCATCGATCGACGTTTGGAAATTCTTGAAGCTGAAGGAATATTGTTTGAGTGCAATGTTGAAATCGGAAAAGATTTGAGTGTTCAACAACTCGAGGCTGACTTCGACGTCGTACTTCTTGCATCTGGAGCAACCATAAAAAGAGAATTACCTATTCCAGGTTCAAATCTCAAAGGAGTGGTTCAAGCTATGGATTTTCTTCCACACAACAACAAAGCCGTAGATGGTCAACATAAACGTGATCCAAAATATCTAGCTACTGGTCGTGACGTTATCGTAATTGGAGGTGGGGATACAGGGTCTGATTGTATCGGTACTTCGAATCGTCATGGAGCCAAAAGCGTAACAAACTTCGAAATCATGCCCAAACCGGCTGATGGAAGAACAGAGGAAAACCCATGGCCATACTGGCCGTTCCAACTCAAAACGAGTTCTTCTCACGAAGAAGGAAGTCACCGAGAATGGAGTATTTTGACCAAAGAATTTATTGGTGATTCCAATGGCAATGTAAGCGGTTTGAAAACAGTGGCTGTACGTTGGAAAAAAATCCCAGGACAGCGTCCACAACTCATCGAAAAAGAAGGCTCAGAAAAAGAATGGCCTTGTGACTTAGCTCTTTTGGCCTTAGGATTTACTGGACCAGAAAAGTCACTTCCCGAACAATTGGGTGTAACTTTTGATGAGCGTGGCAATGTGAAAGGTCTTGACAAATATCAAACAAACAAGCCCCATATTTTTGCTGCTGGTGACGCTCGAAGAGGTCAATCATTGATTGTCTGGGCAATTTCCGAAGGAAGAGAAGCGGCTCATCAAATTGACACCTATCTTATGGGAACATCTACATTACCTAAAAAAGAAGCTTCAGGAGATTTAGTTTCTGTCTAAAAGATGTATTCAATTTAAGTAGACTGGCACCAAAAATTATTCCATTGACTTTTGAACTACAAAACTCAACAAAGTTTTTAATTGTATCGAATGTAGTATCCTTTCTTCCTTTAGGAAAAGTTTTATACTTTTAGTGGAATGAAACATTGGGTATTTATTCTCCTTCTTGAGTTGATTTTTTACAACTCCTTTGCTCAATCCCATTCCTCTAAATTAAAGCCTATTGCTAAAACAACTTTGGTTGTTTTGGGAACATCCCAAGATGCTGGAAGTCCTCAAATAAACTGTACAAAAATTTGCTGTAAAGATGCTTTTGAAGGAAAAAAAGAAAACAATCCTGTGGTTTGTTTGGGAGTAATCGATCCCATAAACAAAAAACAATTTCTATTCGAAGCTACTCCAGATATTACGCTCCAACTAAGAGCTCTAAAAAACAACGCCCCAAAGGAAGTCAACGAAATTCCGACTGGGATTTTTCTTACACATGCCCATATTGGCCACTACGCAGGTCTAATGTATTTGGGAAAAGAAGCCATGAATGCCAATCTAATTCCTGTTTATGTTTATCCTAAAATGAAAAATTTTCTTGAAAATAACGGGCCTTGGAGTCAATTGGTATCCAATCAGAACATTAAACTCAATCAAATGCTTGAAAATAAAACGGTACGGCTTACATCCGAATTGAGTGTTCTGCCCTTTCAAGTTCCTCACCGTGATGAGTTTTCAGAAACTGTTGGATACAAAATTATGGGGTCTCAAAAAAGTGCTCTTTTTATTCCCGATATTGATAAATGGGAAAAGTGGGAAACGTCAATAGTTGAAGCAATCAAAAAAGTTGATTACGCCTTTATTGATGCTACTTTTTTTAGTGGAGCAGAAATAAAAGCAAGAGATCTTTCCGAAATACCACACCCCTTTGTTATTGAAAGTATCGAATTATTCAAGGATTTAGCCGAAGAAGAAAAGTCCAAGATTTTTTTCATTCATTTAAACCACACCAATCCCTTATTAGATCCTGAAAGCAAAGAATCAATGGAAGTAGAACGTCTAGGGTTTGGAATTGCAAGAACAGGAGATCGTTTTAGCTTGTAAAAATTTTGAATATGGCCTCAAAAAAAGTTGCGGTAATTGGTGGAGGAGCTGCTGGGTTCTTTGCTGCTCTATCCGTTAAAGAACACCACCCAAACCATGAAGTAACCCTTTTTGAGAAAACTTCAAAGATACTTTCAAAAGTGAAAATATCTGGTGGTGGTCGATGCAATGTTACTCATAACTGTTCGGATATTTCTAGACTCTGTGAGGCCTACCCACGAGGTGGAAAAAAACTCAGATCCCTTTTTCATCAATTCAACACAACCGACACTATTGAATGGTTCGAAAGCCGCGGTGTTCCCCTGAAAACAGAAAAAGATGGTCGTATGTTTCCCGTTTCTGACGAATCGCAAAGTATCATTGATTGTTTAGTTTCCGAAACAAGACGACTGAAAATAGATTTAGAATTGGAACAATCCGTAGAACGTATCCAACAAGAAGACAAGTACTGGAAACTAGAATTTAAAAATTCACCATCTCAATCTTTTGATTCAATAATTATTGCAACGGGTGGCAGTCCCAAAATCAAGGGGTTTGAGTGGCTTCAAAATTTAGGGCATAGTATTGCCGCCCCAGTTCCTTCCCTATTCACTTTTAATATGCCTAGTGAGCCCATAAAAAGTCTTATGGGGCTATCGGTTGAAAACGCTGGGGTTAAAATCCTAAACAGTAAAATTAAAACACAAGGTCCACTTTTGATAACCCACTGGGGAATGAGTGGTCCTGCGATACTAAAAGCTTCTGCTTTTGGTGCAAAAGAACTCAGTCAATGTGATTATGTTTTTGATATCCAAATCAATTGGGTTGATGAAACCAATACGGATAAAATTTTTGACCACTTACAACATTCAAATCAACAACATCCAAAAAAAGGAATCGGCTACCAAAAGATCTTTCCTCTCCCCAATCGACTATGGGGATATTTAATTGATAAAGCTGGAATATCCTCCGATAAAAAATGGAATGAAGTTGGTAAAAAAAAGCTTCGAATTCTTGCCAATCTCTTAGCGCAAGATCAATATGCTGTATCGGGAAAAACAACCTTTAAGGAAGAGTTTGTAACCTGTGGTGGTGTAGCTTTAAATGAAATCAATCTAAAAACAATGCAAAGTAAAAAAGCTGCTAACCTTTACTTTGCCGGAGAAGTGCTAGACGTCGACGCAATTACGGGTGGTTTCAACTTTCAAGCGGCTTGGAGTGGTGGATTTATTGCAGGGAAATTGAACTAATATTGTTCTTGTAAACCCCCTATGTCTTAAAAATTAATTTCATTTACCAATGAGCTAGATTACTTCTTTTTTAGATTGAATTTCCTAACGATTTCGCGAAGTTTATGCTTTTTGTTTTTGTTCAAAAGTAATCCAACACCCGTTCCCAAACCACCAATAGCGACAGCTGTCCAATTGGGGGTTCCGCCACCAGACCACCGTCCAATTTCACTACCCATTACAGCCATACCAGGAACTCCAACAATAATTCCGATTAGAGATTTCCTTTGGACTTTACGATAAGAAACCAAAGAAGGGTTATGAGTTTTTAGAAGTTCACGCAATTCTTTCTTAGAAAGAGATTGGTCCTCTACCATAAAAAATAAATCATTTCCTTTCTCTTTCAGTTCCAAGCTTTGAGCTTGTAAAACTAAACAGCTACAAAAGAGTAAAAGAAAAAAAAGGGTTTCATAGTATCGATTTTAAGGTTTAAATAGCACAAATAAATTTGCAAGTAAATAGGTTATTTAACATTAAGTCAATGATTAAAAGTGCTTTAAATTTATGCGCAAAAATTAACCCTTACAACTATTTTGTTTTTTATTAGAAAACTAACAAAATACTGCTGGTGTCAGCAAGAGGATCAAAACATATTTCATATGAATTATTCAGGTGTATCCGATACTTTCAATTTCTTCTTAAAGGCATAAGACACCCCAAAAGCTGCATAGTGGAATAAGGAAAATCCATAGACCTTATCATTCTTTGCTCCACCTTCGAGGATGCGGTAACCACCCCGTATGCGAATGGATTCATCGATTTGATAGGTTACAGCTGCATGAATATCTTCGGCTCTTCCTTGAGGAGCTAAGAGCGCATCGCCCTGCAAAAGAAAACCAAAGCGTTCATCAATCATCCCCCTCAAATTAAAATTGATGATGGGTACAAAACCAAGACTGGTTTTTTCGGAACTTGAATTTTCTGATAAAAGACGAATACTAGCATCTCTAATTTTTGCCGTTAAACCCATGCCGAACAGGAGTTGAGGTTTAAAAATAAAATCATAACGGTAAGTCAGGCGGTAGGAATTGAATTTGTACTTACTCCAAATTGCAGTACTCGCTTCAAAATTAACTCCATTGAAAAAAATAGCTTTGGACTGACTTCCCATAGATTTGATTTCTAGGGGAGCATACAACAAGGAAAGAGTGTGTCTGGGTTTGATGATTTGAGTCAATCTGAGACGGTAAAAAAAACTGCTCCGAACATTAAAATCGTCTTTGAGTGAAAAAAGAGTTCCTCCATTACTTGGAATACGAACATCATTGTAGCCTGTAGTTACTAAACCCGATTCCATGTCAAATACAGTCTGACCAACAAGAGAAAAATTTCTAACAGAAAAAAGAAAGAAAAGGGCAATAAAATTTGATGCTGTTTTCAATGGTTTAATACGAGTTGATCTCGAAAAATTTGTTTTTTATGATGTGTAAACATCCCACAATATACGAATCCATATGCTCATATTGATGGTATTAAGGTGTTTCCCTTTCTCAAATAAAGATTTAAATCGCTGTCCCTAAGCTGCTTATTTAAAAATAAAGTTAACCTTTATTTCAACAGTCTCCAAATCTGTTCTACTACCAAATACCCGCTACTGGAATTTATGAATGTACTTGGAGATCTTATGAGACTGAATGCAAATGTGTTTAGCTAGCTTGTTTGAGTAGATAAACAACATGGGTGGGTATGTTCTCGTTATGGGCAAATTAAAAAAAACGGATATGATAGAAAATTCAAATAGCCTTCAACTTCATTATTTATTTGAAGACAATAGTCATTAAATTGACGTATTCTTGAGAAATGAAGCTGAGAAGGAACTATTGGAAATTTTTAAAGACATTTCAGAGAATTTAAATATTACTATTCGACTTGAGACTCTTCCGACAAAAGAAGGTGGCTTTAAAGAGACCTGGAAATTACTTGGACAAAATTCAGTTCAAATTACGCTTATTACAAGTATAACAGCTATTTTCCTCTCACGCTTCCCAGTTGAAAATGAAAAACTGACTCAACTTCAAATAGAGAATTTAAAATATGACAAGGAAATAAAAAGAGAAGAACTTGAAAAATTGAATTTGGAATTCTTGAATGAAGAAAAGCAAATGAATGAAAATGTAGTTAAGGATACCGTAGAACTCGTACTCAAAAACTATAAAGTCGCTTGGAGGAAATCTAATCTTTTCAAAAAATTACAGAACTATCATAAAGTGGATTATCTCGAAGTCCAAAGATTTAAGGACAAAGAACTTGTTGGACCTACAAGAAAAATTCCTCGAAAAAATTTTTTGAAATTCATTCTAAAATCTGACGAATTACCCTGCCATGATATCGCAAACGCGAACATTGATGTGATTTCACCAGCTATAAAATCGGAAAGATTTAGATGGAAAGGCTTT
>PAOB01000036.1 GCA_002708445.1 Candidatus Arcticimaribacter sp. | reverse complement strand
CGACTTTTAGTCAAGCTACTAAAGAAGCTAATTAATCTTTCTTCTTTTCAATTTTTGAAGAATCTTCTTCTTCTTCTTCTTCTTTGGTTGCTTTTTTGAATTCTTTGATACCGCTTCCAAGACCACGCATCAGTTCAGGAATTTTTCTACCACCAAAAAGTAATAAAACGACAATAACGATGAGGATTATTTGTGGACCTCCTATCATTCCTAAAAAAGTTATTAAGCTTATCATATAATTGATTTTTAACAAATGTAAAAATAAAAATTATAGCGAATCTACATTTTGTGGAAGGAAAACAGTAATTTTTAATCGAGGGTTTCTTTATATTTGTACAACACCATGAAAAGAACACCGGATAAAAGGGAAAAACTCAAGCAAAAACTTTTAAACAAGTATCGATTAGTAGTTTTAAACGAAGAGACTTTCGAAGAGCAAATGTATTTTCGATTGACTCGACTGAACGTAATGATTATTTCTGTTCTTTTGATTTCAATCTTTGTTGTAGGAACTTTTCTTTTGATAGCTTCAACCCCATTAAAAGAATTTATGCCCGGCTATTCCTCTACGGAGATGCGAGCTCAAACCGCAGAAAATGCTTTTAAGCTAGATTCTTTAAGCAGAGCTTACAATCGGTCCATTCGCTACCTAAATTCGATTCAAAGAGTTTTGGTGGGTGATCTGAAATCCGATGACCTAGAAGAAAGCAGAATAGAGTTCGATAGCTTTCAAAAAAAATCAAAAGAAATTGTTTCAACAAGTGTAGATGATTCTTTACTCAGGGCAATAGTTGATCAAGAAGATAAATACAATCTCCCCGGAAACTCAAAAAACAAAGTTGATTTTGTTCTTTTTCCACCAGCTCAAGGTAGTTTATCTCAAGTTTATGACCCTGCAAACAAACATTATGCAGTAGATATCGTTCTCAAAGAAAATGACCCCATTAAAGCAGTAGCCGAAGGAACAGTAATTTTTTCGGAATGGACCTCAGGAACAGGACATGTGATTATTATTGAACACCCCTATGGATTAATTTCTGCATACAAGCACAATGCTTCTTTAAGTAAGCAACAAGGAGATTTTGTGAAACCTGGAGAAGTTATTGCTACAGCTGGAAATACGGGAGAATTTACAACAGGCTGGCATTTACACTTTGAACTTTGGAGTGATGGATACCCTATGAATCCCGAGAACTTCATTGACTTTTCTAAAAAATAGCATATGAAGCAAATAGCAGCAAAACTTTTTGCTACGATAATTTTCAGAAGAAATCAAAAGTGGATAAAAAACCCGATTGAATCCCAAGAAAAAACCTTTCAAAAACTGATTGCAACTGCTCGAGAAACAACCTTTGGAAGAGATCATAATTTTAGATCGATAAAGACTCCCGCGGATTTCTTTCAATTTGTACCCATAAGGGATTATGAAGAATTGAGTCCTTACATTGATCGAATGGTTGCAGGAGAAGAGAACATACTGTGGCCCGGAAAGCCAATCTATTTTTCTAAAACAAGCGGAACAACATCAGGGGCCAAATACATTCCAATTACCAAAGAGTCAATGCCTACTCACATAACTGCTGCACGGGATGCATTGCTAAATTATATTTACAGAACAGGAAAAACAGGCTTTTTAAAAGGGAAACAGATTTTTATTCAAGGGAGTCCCAAGCTAGAAGATAAAAATGGGGTTGCTTTGGGGCGTTTATCGGGAATCGTCGCACATTATGTTCCTCGGTATTTACAAAAAAGTAGAATGCCCAGTTGGGAAACAAACTGCATTGAAGATTGGGAGCATAAAGTAGACACAATTGTTGAGGAAACTTTAACAAAAAACATGACTCTAATTGGAGGAATACCCTCCTGGGTTCAAATGTATTTTGAAAAATTAAAAAAAAAAACAAACAAAAATGTTGGGGACATATTTAAAGATTTTTCACTTTTGGTTTATGGTGGAGTTAATTTTGAACCCTACAAAAGTGTATTTAACAATCTTATTGGGCGAAAAGTTGACACAATAGAACTTTTTCCAGCATCCGAAGGATTTTTTGCTTATCAGGACCTTACAGAACAAGATGGATTGCTATTGTTGTTAAACAACGATATTTTTTATGAATTCATTCGAGTTGATCAGATTCAACAAGAAAACCCAAAACGCTATTTGCTTCACGAAATAGAGCTGGGAGTAAATTATGCCTTTATCATTTCGACTAGCGCAGGGCTTTGGGCATACAACATCGGGGATACTGTTCTTTTTGTGTCAAAGACCCCTTTTCGATTGGTTGTTACGGGTAGAATAAAACATTTTATTTCTGCTTTTGGAGAACATGTAATCGGCAAAGAGGTAGAAACGGCTCTCAAAAAAGCAACAGAGGGCACCGACATTCGTGTACGTGAGTTTACAGTTGCTCCCCAAGTGAAACCAGAAAAGGGCTTACCCTACCACGAATGGTGCATTGAATTTGATCTTCCCCCAAATGATATTGAAGCTTTTGAAAAGGTATTGGATCAAGAAATGGAGAAACAGAACGTTTATTATCAAGATTTGATTCAAGGAAAAGTTCTCAGGAAACTTGTGATCAAACCAGTTGCAAAACAAGGATTTGAAGCCTACATGAAATCTATCGGAAAATTAGGAGGACAAAACAAAGTTCCGCGTTTGTCTAACGATCGTAAAATAGCAGACGCCTTACAAAAAAAGGATTAAAAAACACAAATGAAAACAATACTAATAACAGGAGGGTTGGGGTTTATTGGCTCCAATTTCGCAGATTATTTGATAGAAATAAAGCCAGATCAAAACCTTTTGATTTTAGACAAAAAAACATATGCGGCTGATCCAAAAGCTCTTGATCGATGGAAAGGGAACACACAGGTTTCTTTCGTAAAAGGAGATATCTGTGATTCAACTCTTTTAGAAAAACTTTTTTGTGAGAACAATATTCAAGGGGTTATTCATTTTGCTGCAGAATCACATGTTGACAATTCAATTAGTGGGCCACAGGCATTCGTTGAAACTAATATTATGGGAACTTTTCAGCTTTTGGAAGCTGCCAGAAAAAGTTGGTTAGACGATAATCAAAAGGTGAAACCAGCTTTCAATTCAGCCCGTTTTCATCATATTTCTACAGACGAAGTTTATGGGGCTTTAGGGCCAGAAGGAGCTTTTACAGAAAAAACACCATACGCCCCCAACAGCCCTTACAGCGCATCCAAAGCAGCCTCAGATCATTTAGCTCGAAGTTATTTTCACACCTATGGTTTACCTGTAGTGACCACAAATTGTTCCAATAATTTTGGGCCAAATCAACATCACGAAAAATTGATACCAACGATTATTAGAAAAGCAATTCAAGAAGAATCGATTCCAATTTACGGCACAGGAGAAAACATTAGAGATTGGCTTTTTGTAAAAGACCATTGTAAGGCAATTCAAATCGTTTTTGAAAGAGGAGTTTTGGGGGAAGTCTATGCTGTCGGCGGAGATAATGAGAAAACCAATCTTGAGCTATGTGCTTCGGTAATAAGTATTTTAGATAAAATTGAACCCCGAACAAATGGCGAGTCGTATTATAAATTAATAACTCATGTTACCGATCGGCTGGGGCATGATTACCGATATGCTATTGATGCAACTAAAATTAAAAATGATTTAAAATGGACTCCTCAAACACCTTTTGAAGAAGGATTAAAAATCACAGTGGAGCACTACCTTGCCAAAAGAAAATAAAACAAGAATTATGAAAGGAATAATCTTAGCAGGAGGAAAGGGAACACGCTTGTATCCGTTGACCAAAGCAGTAAGTAAACAGCTTATGCCCATTTATGATAAACCGATGATTTATTACCCTCTTGCAACTTTAATTGAAGCAGGGATTCATGAAATTTTGATCATAACCACTCCACAAGATCTCCCGTTGTATCAAAGACTTTTGGGAAACGGTTCTAGAATAGGGTGTAGTTTTTCATACAAAGAACAAGCAGAACCAAATGGTTTAGCACAGGCCTTTATTTTAGGAGAAGAGTTCATAAACAATGGCCCCGTAGCTTTAATTTTAGGAGATAATTTATTTTATGGAACACGTTTTATTGAGCAATTAAAAAAGCATGCCTCTTACGATGGCGGAATGATTTTTGCCAGCAAAGTAAAGCATCCACACCGTTATGGAATAGTTCAATTTGATTCCAATAAAAAGGCAATAGACATAGAAGAAAAACCGACTCATCCAAAGTCTTCTTATGCTGTTCCTGGAATTTACTTTTATGACAGCAAAGTAGTAGAAAAAGCAAAAAAATTAAAACCCAGTAAACGAGGAGAACTTGAAATTACGGATCTCAACAGATTGTACATGGAAGAAGAGCGCTTACATGTGGAAGTCTTAGATCACGGAACAGCATGGCTGGATACGGGAACGATTGAATCCTTGATGGAGGCCAGTCAGTTTGTACAAGTTGTTCAGTCCAGACAAGGTGTTTTGGTCGGTGCTATTGAAGCCGCAGCATATCACTCTGGAGCGATAGACCAAGAACAGTTAAGTCTTTTGGCAGAAGAACTTAAAGAAACTGTTTATGGGGATTATTTAAAGTCATTGATTTCGAATTAGTATGAAAGTAATTCAAACGAAAATAGAGGGGTGTTGGTTGATCAAACCAAAAGTTTATCAAGATTCTAGAGGCTATTTTTACGAGAGTTTTCAAAAAGAACGTTTTGAACAAGCAACTCAACTCTCTTTTAATCCCATTCAGGATAATGAAGCTTATTCCACCTATGGTGTAATTCGAGGATTACATTTTCAAAAAGAACCTTTTGCACAAGCGAAACTTGTTCGTGCTTTAAAAGGGATGATTTTAGATGTCGTTGTAGATTTGAGAAAAAACAGCAAAACACATGGAGCTGTTGTTACATCTGAGTTGAGCCAAGAAAATAAAGAACAATTATTTGTACCCAAAGGATGTGCACATGGTTATGCAGTACTCAGCCCTGATGCTGTCGTTTTTTACAAAACAGACGCTTATTATCATCCTCAAACAGAGGGAGGGATTTTGTACAACGACCCAGGACTCAATATCGACTGGCGCATACCAGAAAAAGACAAAATTTTGAGTGAAAAAGATACCCTTTGGAAGAGTTTTAAAAACAGCATTCAGTGAAAAAAATTCTCGTAACAGGAGCCAAAGGACAACTAGGAACCACCCTTAAAGAAAAAGCTCGTTTGAGTAAAGATCATTGGGTGTTCTGTGGACGAGACGAATTTGATATTACAGACTCAAAAGCGATTGCAGGTTTTTTGAAAAACAAACAATTTGATTGTTGCATTAATTGTGCAGCTTACACCAATGTTGTAAAGGCAGAACAAGAAGTAGACCAAGCACAAGCCATAAATGTTGAAGCAGTTAAAAAACTTGTTCACGTATGTAATCAAAATCAAATTACTCTTATCCACATTTCTACAGACTATGTGTTCGATGGTAACAAAAAATCGCCTTATTTAGAATCGGATATTACCGCCCCTTTGAATCAATATGGGAAAAGTAAATTAATGGGGGAACTGGAGATTCAGCAAAATGCAAGAGCATTTTATATTATTCGGACCTCTTGGCTGTACAGCAAAACACTAGGGTCAAATTTTTACAGTGCAATTTTGAATAAAGCCAAAAAGGGAGAAGCACTCTCTGTTGTGAATGATCAAATAGGAACTCCGACAAATGTCGATCATTTGGCAGCGTTTATCATGCGGTTGATTTTAAAAGAACCGCCAAAAGGAGTGTATCATTTTTCGGATGAGCAAATAATGAGTTGGTTTGATTTAGCAGTAAAAATCTTAGAGGAGCATCAACTTGACAATCCAATTACTCCAATTGCTACAGCTGAATCAGGAGTTGAAGTTCCGTATTACAGTCCAATTTTTTCCAATAAAAAGTTTTGAAAAAATACAGCGTAATAATACCGGCTCATAACGAAGATAAGTTCTTAGCGGGAATGCTTCAGACTTTGTGTGAACAAACTATTCCTGCATCTGAAATCCTTTTGGTAAATGATAATTCAACGGACGATACAGAAGAAATTATGCAGCGATTTGAAACAAAACATAAAAACATCACCTACATCAATCACAATTCATTGAAAGAACATTTACCTGGAACTAAAGTAATAAATGCTTTTTTAGCCGGATACAAAAAACTGAAAAACCCATTTGATGTAATTGTAAAAATGGATGCCGACCTCCTTTTACCAATAAATTACTTTGAGATTTTGATGGATGTTTTTAAAGACAAAAAAACTGGAATCGCAGGAGGCTTTTGTTATGAGTTAGATACCCTAGGCATATGGAAGCTAAACCATCCTATGGAACAAAATCATGTTCGAGGGGCTTTTAAGGCCTATTCGAAAGAATGTTATTTAAAGATCGGAGGTCTTCTTCCAGCGATGGGCTGGGACACGGTTGACGAGCTTTTGGCGCGATATTACGGATTTGAAGTAAAAACCCTTGAAAATATACACGTGAAACATTTAAGGCCGTTAGGAGCCGGATATGCACAAAAAGCAGATGAACTGCAAGGTGCCGCATTTTATGTCTTACGATATGGAAAAACCCTTACCTTGTTGGCGAGTTTGAAAAATGCTTTCCAAAAAAGAAGTATTCTCGTCTTTTTCAGGTTATTGAAGGGGTATCAAAAAGCAAAATGGGATCAACAACCTTTTTTGGTCAATCAAAACCAAGGAAAGTTTATCCGAGCGTATCGTTGGAACAAAATTTTAAAAAAGAGGATTTAAAAAAGATACGATTCGGAAAGAAAGGCCGTTTAAATAATAAACACAATAAGTGTATTGAATGCTTTTGAATCAGAAATGTCAGAACGGACAGCCTCAAAAGTGAATTATTCTGCTGCTGCTGCAAAATTTTTACATTCCAAGATTGTACTTCAAGAAAATGATAAACCCAGAGGAACTGACCTCAAGGAAAAAGGATAAAAAGTGAACAAAGGCTTTTTGTTGATTATTCATAAATTAATTTAAGCAGAAGCAAAAATTTTAGAGTTTAACTCTTTCTTTCAAACAACGGGGTACATATCCTGTAGTCTTTTTATATTTGCGGGGTAAAAACAAACAGATGAATATTTTGATCATTGGCGGCGGCGGTCGCGAACACACCATTGCTTGGAAATTAGCCCAAAGCAAACAATGTAAGCAACTTTTTGTAGCTCCAGGAAATGCAGGAACCCACGAAATTGCGACAAACCTTTCCATTGGGGTAACCGATTTTAAAGCCATCAAAGAAGCTGTACTCGCCAATAGCATCAGCATGGTAATTGTGGGTCCAGAAGACCCTTTGGTCAAAGGAATTCATGATTTCTTTTTAGGAGACGAACAATTACAAGGAATTACCGTTGTGGGGCCTCAGCAAGCAGCCGCAACCCTAGAGGGAAGCAAAGAGTTTGCCAAAGAATTTATGAAAGCCCATAACATTCCAACAGCACGATACGATAGTTTTACAAAAGAAACAGTAGAAGAAGGTTGTCGTTTTTTGGAAACAATGAAAGCACCTTATGTATTGAAAGCAGACGGATTAGCAGGAGGGAAAGGGGTATTAATTATGGAAAGCTTGGCGGATGCACAAAATGAATTGAGGGAAATGTTGGTTGGGCAAAAATTTGGACATGCTTCAAAAAAAGTTGTTATTGAAGAATTTCTAAACGGAATAGAGTTGTCTTGCTTTGTTTTGACAGATGGGAAAAACTACTTGACACTTCCCATGGCCAAAGATTACAAGCGTATTGGAGAAGGAGATAGAGGACTTAATACTGGAGGAATGGGAGCCATTTCACCAGTCCCTTTTGCTTCTCCAGAGTTTATCAAGAAAATAGAAGACCGAATAATCAAACCAACAATGGATGGATTTCAAAAAAGCAACTTACCTTTCCAAGGCTTTGTTTTTATTGGACTCATTAAGGTTGGCGAAGACCCTTTTGTGATTGAATACAATGTAAGGATGGGAGATCCAGAAACTGAGGTTGTTTTTCCAAGAATCCATAACGATTGGGTAGAACTGTTTAAAGCGGTTGGAGCTCAAACCTTAGACCAGCACCAATTGCAAATTGACCCCAGAACAGCAACTACCATTATGGCGGTTTCGGGAGGATATCCAGAAGCTTATGAAAAAGGGAAAAAAATCACAGGGATATCTGAAGTAAAAACAAGTACTGTTTTTCATGCAGGTACTCAAATAGAAAACGGAACAGTAATAACTTCAGGAGGAAGGGTTTTAGCGGTAACATCTTTTGGAGAAGACCACAATGAAGCTCTTAAACAATCCTATGAAGCTTTAGCAAAAATTGATTTTCAAGGAATGTACTATCGAAAAGATTTAGGATTCGATTTATAAAAAAGAGTGTGCAGAAGGATCTTTATTTTCTTCCCCTTTGTCGTTAAAAATCTTTAGCTGATGGGTCCAATAAACCAATAAAGAAAAGATAACGATTGCAAAAATCCAGTTGATTGAATTTGCTAACCACCAGTTATTTAATTCGAGTTCTCTTAAGACGTTGTAAGGCAAAAACAAAACCTCTTCAAATAACCACGCAATAGCTTCAAAAAATTCTTTCATTTTGTAAAATATTAATTCTGTTGCAAAGTTAAAAAAAGCAGTGAGGAAAATCAATGTTTTAATGGATTTTAGTATTAAAAAAACTTCTAGTTTTTGAGTAATTAAATGTTTAGTTAGCACGAACGGTGTATTTAACATTAAATTTGTCCTGTTTAAAACAAAATAATATCCAAGTTAAAGAGGAAGTAATATCAAGAATTGTAATAAATCAACCCCAAATAAAGGCAAAAAAAACACTAATTAAAGAAGTAAATATGTTTCAGTATTTTATTATCACTCGTTTTAATCTATGGAGGGCAGATTGGAAAACAGCAAAAAACTCTGAAGAGGTTTTAACAGAGACGTCGTTAAAAAACAGATTTACATTATTTGAAAACTACTGTTTACCTTCGGTAAAAAATCAGAAAAATCAGAACTTTAAATGGTTAGTGTTTTTGGACACCAACACTCCAGAGATTTACAAAGAAAAAATAACAAGCTACAATTTTGATAATTTACTATCCTTTTTTATAGATGGAATGGATAATTTTTTGCCTTCTATTAAAGAAAAAATTAAAGAATTAAACACAACGGATTACATCATTACCTCTAGACAGGACAATTATGATAGCTTACACATGAATTACGTAGGCTTGGTTCAGAGTATGTTTGAAAGACAAAAATTCATGGCAGTTGATATTTGATGGTTATGAAATGCAAACAGGAGATAAGGTTAAATTAGGCAGAATGAGACATTTATTCAATCCTTACATAAGTCTTATTGAATCTGTTTCAGATGATTTTGAGACCGTATGGTTTAGAGGACATAATTATTGGAAATTTGAAGATAAAATTACAAGAGTTAAAGGCAAGCCCTCCTGGTTAACCATAATTCATCAAGAAAATAAGTCAAATTGGTTCAGAGGGTTTGGAAAAGTTAGACAAGAATTTTTGGATGATTTTAACATCAAAAAAGAAAAATTAGTAGAACTCAAAGTTCGTTTTTTTATTCGAACCACTGGTTTGTTTAAAGCATCAAAAAACAGATGGTATTGTTTTGCTGCTTTTAACGGAAAAGAAGTATATAAGAAAATAGGGCTTCACAAACTAAAAGTTCTTTTTGCTAAAAATGAATTTGATTGAACTAGGATTTTAAAACTGTTTGAAATTTATGCCTGATAAACGAAGGTTCAATCTTGTAAAATTATTGTTGGTTGCTCTACCAAACATTGTTTACATTTATGTTATGATTTGTTATCAGAGAAATTTAGTGGGCAAACAAAATTCAAAGTTTAACTGAAAAAACCATGTTTACAAGAATCTTTGGTAAAACTACCTTCTTGGGCTATTTCATTGCTTTTACACTGCTTTTGTTAGCAGTAAACTCGCATAACAAAACTATTTTGCTCAACAACTCTTTAGAAGGGAGTACTTTAAAGTTGAGTGTAGCAGGCATATTATCTGTCATTAGTTTAATATTTGTTGAATGGACAGTAAGAAGACAACTTTTGTTCCAAACTGGGAGCTACCATTTACTATTATTTTCCTTGTTTTTTTGGATTTTGCCGATTAATCGATGGGATTTGTGGCTTTGGATAGCCTCTTTACTTTTATGGCTTAGCTTCATAAACATCATAAAAGTTGATGCTAACACAAACAGCAATAACTTTATTTTCAATGCTGGCTTTTGGTTGGTTTTCTCCATATTTTTTAAAGTTGACTTTTTTTATTTTTATCTAACCATCTGGGGAGTACTTTATTTTAAGGGACAATTGAATTTTAAAAACATATTCATTACCCTACTTCCTGTTTTCTGTATCAGTGTTATTTGGCTATCCCTGTTTATTCTTATCACAAAATTTCCATCTTTGCAAACCGCCAACGTGATTCCCAGTAATTTTTCTTTTCTGTGGAGTGAGCTTTACTCAGAAAGTCTGGGTTTGTTTTTCGTAATTATAACGATAACTTTGGTTGTATTAAAATATTTTAGAATGTTGATTTACAGCCGTAATTCCCAAAAAGTTAATTTTTACAGCACCATTTTGATTTTACTTTCGAGCATAATAATTATTCTTTTTGGCGGGAGTGGGAATGTGATTTCTTGGGTTTCCTTTCTTATGGTCACTTCAATTTTGTCAACACAGTATTTTGAAAGCTTTAAAAGAAAATGGCTTGTGGAGCTGTTTTTCACAATCTGTTTTTTAGTTGCTTTTCAAAATGAAATTAACAGCATATTGTTTTAAAAACGCAACATATGATTATTCATTTTCATTTTCATTTTAAAACCACAGGTGTTACACGAAGTGTCGAAAGCATTGTTCCTTGTTTGAATAAATTTGAAGAAACAAAAGTGTTTGGTTATGGAATTTCAAGCCATAGAATTTCTTTTATTAAAGTTTTAAACGCAGTATTTTCAGAAAACAAAACGATAATTCATACGCATAGGAACAATGAAATGTTATTGGCATTAATCCTGCGTTTTTTTGGAGGGAAATTCAAATTAATTTGTACTCGTCACGCTGATTCTGAACCTTCTCGATTTACCTATTATTTGATGTCTAAAGCTGATTCAAGGATAAGTTTGAGCAAGCAAATGAGTCAAAATTTAAAAACAGAAACCACCACAATAGGGCATGGAGTTGACACAAACTATTTTCAACCCAACCCTCCCCTTGCAACTCCAAAAGATAAAATAATAAGTGTGGTAGGACGTATCAGAAAATCCAAAGGACAACGCGATGTAGTAGAAGCTGCCTCACCTTTGTTACACAAAAACCCAGGATGGAAACTACAATTTATTGGGACCGTAGATTCTGAACAATATGCTCAAGAAATCATAACAATAGCGAAGAATAATGCTGTAGAAAATCAGATTCAAGTTATTTCGCAAACCAATCAAATGAACTGGTACTATCAGAACAGTTCTGGGGTTATCATAGCCTCTTACACCGAGGGGTTTTCTTTGGTCTGTTTAGAAGCTATGTCCTGTGGATGTATTACAATAGCAACCGAGCAGGTAGGGATTCATTCCGAGGTAATCGAACACAATAAAAACGGCTTTTTATATCCAAAAGGATCCATAAGTTCTTTGAGAGAAATTATTAAAAACGTCTTTGAAAACCCAAGTGTTTTGGAAACAAAACAAATTCGTCAGACCATATTAAAAAACTGGAGCACCGAGGTTTCTGCGCAAAAATTATTTGAGCATTACAAAAAACTAAGGACAGTCTAAAATGGGTTAAACGTCATCATAATTGACAACCACCTTTGACGAGGATGGCACAGCCTGGCAGGTTAAAACTAATCCATCTGCAACCTCTTCATCTGTTAAAACTTGATTGCTAGCCATAGCAGCTGATCCTTCAGTGATTTTAGCAATACAACTACAACAAACTCCACCTTGACAAGAATAGGGAACATCAATTTTTTTGTTTAATGCAGCATCAAGAATTGTATTTGAAGAGTTGCTTTTAATAGTGTACGAGCTATCGTCTGCAATAATTTCTATGGTAGTAAGGTCAGCAGAGGAATTGACTTTTTCTGTGGGATTTTCAATGGAGGCCGAAAAAAGTTCAAAATAAATTGCATGCTCTGAAATATCATTATCCAGAAGCGTGTTTTTAACCTCAAGGATCATAGGCTCGGGACCACAAAGATAAAAAGCTGTTGACAGTTGTCCTGTATTTTTGAGAGCGTATTTTACAATACTAGAATCGATACGACCAAAACGACCCTCTTTTTCACTGGATTGGCTAAAGAGCCAAAGGATTTTTAATTGAGATGGGTGCTCAGCCTCTAATGCTTTTAATTCGTTGTAAAAAAGTGTTTGCTCTGGAGTTTTATTACCATAAACTAAAGTAAAATGGGTGTTTTTATCTGAATTTAATGCTGTTTTGAGGATTGAAAAAACGGGTGTAATTCCGCTTCCTGCAGCAAAGGCAGTCACATTTTTGGCATTACTATCATAAACAAATCTCCCTTCGGGTTCAGCGACCTCAAGGGAGTCTCCAACTTTTAATTCCTGAGTTGCATGAGTTGAAAAAAGACCGTTTGGAATTCGCTTAATCCCAACTTCTAGAAGGCTTTCAAATGGAGCAGAACATAAAGAATATGACCTTCTTACCTCTTTTCCCTCAATAATGGTTTTGAGACCGATGTATTGTCCCGATTGGAATTGAAAAGGATCTTTAAGTGATGAAGGAACTTCAAAACCAATAGTTGATGCCTCAGATGTGAGTATTTTAATGTTTTTGATTTTTAGCTTGTGATATGTAGCCATTGTTTTTTTTACAAAAATAATAAACCCGAAGAAACCCTTGTAATAATGTAACATTATTTATCTTTAAGCTACTTACTTTAAAATAACAATTTCATAAAATGTCATCCTCTCTCTTTCAACTTGGGTTTAAAAAGTTTTTACGAGCCCCACAAATGGAGGCTAAACTTTCCATCAAGATACTGATGGGCTTGTTGTTTCTTTATTTTGGAGGATCTATTTTGTTTGGAGGAATTGTGATTTATCCTGCATTGAGTAAAAAATTTCCCCAACAAGATGCCATTTCAATCATCAATAGTATTTTGGTTTTGATCTTTATTTTTGAATTGATCATACGCTATTTTTTACAGCAACTTCCAGTTACAGAAATCAAATCCTTGTTACTGCTTCCTATCACCAAAAAGCGAATCATTAGAAATGTATTATTGCGCTCTCTAATTTCAATTTACAACGCCATTCCTTACTTGTTTTATTTGCCAATAAGCATCGCCTTGTTTAAAGACGATTATCTTTTAAGTCAAGCTTTTGCTTGGTGGGCATCTCTTATGCTTTTATCTTTAAGCATCAATTTTATCACAATTTTAGCAAATAAAAACAATAAAATTTTAGGGAGCTTTGTTTTGGGTTTTATTTCTCTATATGTTGCTGAAAATAATTTTGAAATAGAAATCATAAAATTAGTAGGACGTTTTTTTGACAGCATAATAGAGCAACCCACTATGGCTTTGATCCCGTTATCAATTTTTTTTGGGTTTTATGGCATAACATTTAATTTTTTAAAAAATAATTTAAACTTAGAGGGTTCACTTGTTGCAAAAAAAGAGGTTGCTAATGCAGAACGGTACGATTTTTTAGACATTTTTGGATCACATGCGCTTTTTCTAAAAAATGATTTAAGGTTGATAGTTCGAAATATTCGACCCAGAAACGTTGTATTGGCATCTTTTCTCTTTTTATTCTACGGCTTGGCCTTTTTTCCTACAATAGAACATCAGCCCGAGTTTTTTATTCCATTTGCTTCAATTTTTATAACAGGAGGTTTTTTGTTGACTTATGGGAACTATGTGCCAGCTTGGGACAGCGAATATTATCCTTTTTTGATGTGTCAAAATTTGTCTTACAAGCGATATTTAGACTCAAAGTGGAGTTTGATGACCTTTGCAGTAGTTGTATCCACTTTACTGTCAATTCCATACGTCTACTTTGGAATAGATGTTTACTTGATGATTTTATCAGGAGCTTTTTTTAATGTTGGCCTGGGAACATGGATAACCCTTTACGGAGGCTTACTCAACAAACAATCACTTCAGCTAAACGTAAAAGCCAAAGCTTTTGAGAATACTCAAGCGTTCTCGGGGAAACAATTTTTAATGATTCTTCCTAAAATGATTTTACCTGTTTTGCTTTATCTAATCCCGGCAAAGATTTTCAACTCCACAGTAGGCTTTATCACTTTGGCATCGATCGGGGTTTTGGGAATTGTTTTTAAAAATCAAATCTTAAATCAAATGGTTCGATTGTATGTTAAAGAAAAACACCAAACGTTAAAGGCATTTACTCAAAAATAAAAGAATGATTATAACAAATTCACTTACTAAAATTTATGGAGATAAAACAGCTTTATCTATTGACCACCTCGAAATACCAAAAGGACAGTGTTTTGGGTTGGTAGGAAATAATGGCGCAGGAAAAACCACCTTTTTTAGTCTGTTGTTAGACCTAATAAAAGCATCTACAGGTGAAATAATTTCCAATGAAATAGCAGTAGCTAAAAGCGAGGACTGGAAAAATTTTACTTCTGCTTTCATAGACGATTCGTTTTTGATTGGATACTTGACCCCTGAAGAGTACTTTTACTTTGTTGGAAGTTTGAGGGGGATTGATAAAAAAGAGATAGATACTTTTTTGGAAGATTATTTAGATTTTTTTAATGATGAAATTCTAAATCAAAAAAAGTATTTAAGAGACTTTTCAAAGGGAAATCAGAAAAAGGTAGGCCTCATTGCCACTTTTATTGGAAGACCTAAAGTCATTATTTTGGACGAGCCTTTCGCAAATTTAGACCCTACAACACAAATAAAATTAAAACAACTGATTCGTAAGGAAACAGAAGACCAGGATGTGACTTTATTGATATCAAGTCATGATTTGAATCATGTAACCGAGGTTTGTAATCGTATTGTACTGTTAGAAAAAGGATCCGTAATTATGGATAAAGAAACCACCTCTAAAACACTTCAAGAACTAGAAGACTACTTTTCTGCTTAGAGCGCATACTAAAAACCTAGAATTTAAGTTATTAGTGTACATCAATTTGTTTTTTGAAAAAGGTATTAAAATTTAGCATTTTTTGTCTCATTATTTTGGGGGCTTGGAGCTGCTCAACTCAGAAAGACCGCTTTTTGAATCGTGAGTACCACAGTTTGAACACCAAATTTAATGTGCTATTCAATGGAGAGGAAGCCTTGGATATTGGAACAGTTATTCTGGCAAGTGAAGCTCAAGACGATTTTTTGAATGTTCTTCCTGTTGAATTGATTGCTTTGGATGGAGAAGACGAAAATGCTACAGCCGTAATCCCAAGTTTTATTCGAGCAGAGGAAAAGGCAGTAAAAGCTATTCAAAAGCACTCCATGAATTTCAATGGAGAACAAAAGAATGATCAAATCAACAAAGCGTATTTGCTTTTAGGGAAAGCACGATATTATGACAGACGTTTTTTTCCTGCTCTTGAGGCATTCAACTTTCTATTGGGTTTAAGTTCCGATGCAGATGTTTTTTATGAAGGGAAACTTTGGAGAGAAAAAACAAATATTCGTCTTCGAAATGATGAGTTAGCGGTTTCCAATCTAAAACCACTGACAATAACCATGTCCAAAAAAAGGAAGCTCTATGCAGAAGTTAATGCAACCTTAGCCCAGGCTTTTTTGAATATTCGACAAGCAGATTCGGCACTTAAATACATCAAAGTTGCTGCTGCTACTGAGCGCAAAAGAACTTTACAAACACGTTATCGTTTTATCGAAGCTCAACTTTTTGAGCAGCTGAACCAAAAAGACTCAGCACAAATCGCTTTCTCTTCTATTGTAGATTTAAAACGAAAAGCACCCCGACTGTATTGGATGCACGCCAAATTAAATACCTTACGAATACAGTCAGAAATTAGTGGTGAAAGCCCAGAAAAAGCCTTAGAAAAGTTAAGTAATGCTTTTGAAAACGAAAACTTTACCCATTTAATTTACAGACAGCAAGCAAGGTATTATTTGAGTCAGGGAAAGGACAGTTTAGCAAAACAATTTTTTAATAAATCATTGAGATCCCCAAGCATAGATAGATCCACCCGAAGACAAAATTATCGAGACTTAGCAGATGAAGCTTTTGCTCAAGGAGATTATGTCGTTGCCGGAGCATATTTGGATAGTCTTTTGGGGCAATTTCCTCAAGAAAGTCGTCAAAAGAAAATCGTTTTAAGAGAGCGAGAAGGTCTTCAAGATGTAATTGCTTATGAAAAAACCATCAGAATAGCGGATAGCACTATTACTCTTACCTCAATGCAACCCGAAGAACAGTTGGCCTATTACCAAAAAGCAATAGATGAAAAAAGGGCGAAAGAACTAGCAAAAATTGAACTCGAAAAGAAACCTCTGATTGGAATTTTGAATCGATCTAATCAGAAAAAATTTTATTTTTACAATGAAAATTTAGTGGTTTTAGGGAAACAAGAATTTGCCTCCAATTATGGAAATAGACCAAACACAGACAATTGGAACAGAATAGAATCGTTGAATAGAAGTATTGTTTCAAATCAAAAACAAGAAAATGTCGAAACAGAACAAATACCAATTATAAAAGAAAATGCCCAATCCTATGTGGATTTGCTTCCTAAGTCTTCAACTCTTTTAGACAGTTTATCCAAACAAAGGAATCAAGCGTATTTAGAGGTAGGGATCTTGTACAAGGAAAAATTTAAAAACACTGTTTTAGCTAGTGACCGTCTGAAAAAACTTTTAGTTAGTAAACCAAATGAAAATCAAAAGTTGAACGCTTGGTATCATTTGTACAAAATGAACGAGTTAGATCAGCCAAAAACGGCATTGGTTTACAAAGATAAAATTGTAAGGGAGTATCCAGATTCTCGTTTTGCAAGAATAATAAATGACCCAGAAAATTTTAAATTAAAGGAAAACGAAACCCCTGAGATTCGCTATGAATCATTTTATCAATTGTATTTAAACCAACAATATGAGGAGGTCTTAGCCCAAGGGGAAAATTTGATGATTATTTTTAGTGGCACGCCTTTGGTTTCAAAAGTAGCTCATCTCATGGCCAATGCTTCAGGGCGGTTAGACGGGCTAGACAGTTGGAAAGAGAAACTAAAAAAGCTGATTGAAAATTATCCCAATTCAGAAGCCTCTTCTCAGGCAAAAAATACGTTGGCAACTCTAGAAACTGTGAATCAATCAGAAAAACCAACCAAGGTTTATTTGAATTACAAATTAATTTTTCCTGTTTTAAAAGAAAATCAAAATCAATTTCAAGAATTGAGAGATGAGGTAAACCGAGCCCTAAAAGAGGCAAAAATATCCTTTGGAAGGATTACCAATGAAGTGTATGATCGAGACTACATTTTTTTGGTTGTTAATGATTTAAGAGAAAAACCAAACACTTCATTTACACTAAATGACAAAACACGAACCAATTTATCCACTGCATTTTCAAATAAATTTGTAGTTTTGTCATCCCAATACATAGATATTCAACTGTTTAAAAGCTGGAAAGCGATTCAATAAATTTATTAATATGAAAAACAACGAACTCAACGGCCAACCCAATCGAATCGAGAAAAACACCAAAATTAAAGGAGAAATTGTTTCTGAAGCAGATTTTAGAATAGACGGAAACTTGGAAGGCTCCATCAAAACCTCTGGAAAGGTTGTTATTGGCAAAGACGGGGTTGTCAAAGGAACCATAGATTGTGCCTTTGCTGATATTGAAGGAAAGGTCAATGGAAAGCTAGACGTTAAAGAAAGCCTTTCTTTGAAATCCATGTGTCAACTAGACGGTGAAGTAGTCATTGGAAAACTCATCGTAGAATCTGGAGCTATTTTTAATGCTAAATGTACTATGCGTTCAGCCTCCGATGTAAAATCAATAAACGGAAAAATTGAAAAAACAGCCTAAATATTGGCTTGTTTTTTCTTCTTTAGCTGTTCAAATTGCTGCAGTAGTTTATGCTGCTGTTCGGGGAGGTCATTGGCTTGATCAATATTTTAATACCCAAAGCAATTTTTGGGCACTATCTCTATCTGCTTTGGGAATTATTTTGATTTTGATTCTCATACAAAAACAATCAAAACATTTAAACGATTCTTGAAAGCAAATACACCATTTATTTTTTTGCTAATTTTTGCGGTAGTTTTAATCGTTCATTTGGGAGTTTTATCAATCTTGGGGATTCCCCTCTGGTCCAATCACATCATACTGAGTTACTGTTCAAATTTTGTCTTAGCAGCAACAATCTTGTGGGTTTTATTTAAAGTTTTTGATCGGAATAAAGACCATGTTGGTTTTTTGTTTATGGGAAGTAGTTTACTAAAATTCCTTCTTTTTTTTCTTGTGTTTTATCCGACTTACAAAGCAGATGGGACTGTTCAAAAAACCGAAGCAGTTACCTTTTTCATACCGTATTTTACAGGTTTGTTCTTAGAAACAGGAATATTAGTTCGAAAATTAAATAAAATATAAGTAGGAAGTGTTTTTCTTTTTAATGTAAAGCCTTACATTTGCATCGCATTTCGAAAAACAATGAGCAGATCCACTAGGTTTATTTTACTTAAGAAACAAACACTGTTTTTAATAATATTACTTTTATCAGGAGTAGTATTCGCCAAAGAAAAACAACAATCCACTGAAAATCTTTCTGCCAAAGAAACTCAAAAAAAGGAGATCAAAGATTACATCTTGCATCACTTGCAGGATTCTTATGATTTCAGTTTGTTTTCGTACACCAATGACGACGGATCACATGTTTATTTTGGCTTTCCCCTCCCAATAATTTTGTGGGATAACGGACTTAAAGTTTTTTCATCCTCTAAATTTCATCACGGAGAAACTGTTGCAGAAGTTGATGGCAATTATTATACCATCAATCACAATAAAATTTACAAAACAGATCAAGCAGGAACCATTACTCATGACGAAGACCATCATGCAACAAACATAGCGCCTTTAGATTTTTCAATTACCAAAGGAGTTGTTAGCATAATGTTTACCGTAATGTTGATGTTCTTTTTGTTCAAAAGCCTCGCAAATTCTTATTCTAAAAATGGTGGAATTGCTTCTGGAGCTGGACGTTTTTTTGAGCCGATTGTACTTTACATTCGAGATGACATTGCCATTCCCAACATTGGCGAAAAACACTACAGAAAATACATGAGTTTTTTGCTAACAGTTTTTTTCTTTGTTTGGTTTTTGAATATCCTAGGACTTACTCCTCTTGGGATTAATGTGACGGGAAATATCGCAGTTACATTTTGTTTAGCGTTACTAACTTTTTTGTTGACCAACCTTACAGGAACCAAAGATTATTGGCTGCATATTTTTGATCCTTTAGGAAATACAATGAAGTGGTATGCCAAAATCCCATTGTACATTATTTTAATCCCAATAGAAGTTTTGGGAATTTTTATCAAACCTTTTTCTCTCTTAATTCGTTTGTATGCAAACATGCAAGCGGGACATATTGTCTTGATGAGTTTGATTGGTTTGATGTTTATATTTAAGAGTTGGTTAGGAAGCCCACTTTCATTTGGACTTGCCTTTGCAATTTCATTAATTGAAGTTTTAGTAGCCTTGCTACAGGCATATATTTTTACGATGTTATCAGCGCTTTATTTTGGTTTTGCCTCAGAAGAGCATGAGCATCACAATGAAATTGAAACGCATTAAGCGTTTCATTTAATGAGTGTTTAATTTAATATTTACAATTATGGAAATTCCAGTAATGGTAGGTGCAGGTTTAGTTGTCATCGGTGTCGGTATGGGTATCGGAAGAATTGGTGGCTCTGCAATGGATGCAATTGCACGTCAACCT
>PAOB01000035.1 GCA_002708445.1 Candidatus Arcticimaribacter sp. | reverse complement strand
CTAGTAACAACTCGATCTAGAATGATGCTTTCTAAACTTAGAAATGTTGAGCAACTTGAAGATCAATTTCTTGAAAAACCTCCCTCGGATTCAATGATTGATTTTAAAGAATAGTTTAAAGAAGTTTGGATTTGAAAAGAATCACCAAATTTTAATTATAGTAGTATTAGAAAACAAAAAACCCTCTAAACATAAGAGTTTAAAGGGTTAAAGTGGTACCTCCAGGAATCGAACCAGGGACACAAGGATTTTCAGTCCTTTGCTCTACCAACTGAGCTAAGGTACCCGTTTGGTGGCTGCAAATATAACGTGCTTTTTAATTTTCCGCAAAACATTTTAACTAAATTTCATAATGTTTATTTTAGCACAAACAAATTTGAAAAATGAATTTGATAATAGATGCAGGCAATAGTGCAGTAAAACTTGCCTTTTTTGAGGAAGGAAAGCTTATTACAACACAACTGATTGATCCAGTTTTTGATCAATTTAAGGGGGTTTTGGATAATAACCCAAAAGTTGAATCGATTTTGATTTGTGATGTCCGAGGAATCAATTGGAGTTTTTTGGACTCAATCTTTGATGCCAAACGGATATTTATTTTAGATAGTTCATGGAAGTTTCCTTTTAGAGTAGATTACCAGTCGCCAGAAACTCTTGGAACAGACCGAATTGGATTGATGGCAGCAGCTTCAAAAATGTATCCCAAACAAAACGTACTGGTTATTGATGTAGGCAGCTGCATAACTTATGATGTACTAACTCATGAAAATGTTTATGTTGGAGGAATGATTTCTCCGGGATATCAAATGCGTTACAAAAGTTTAAAAGAATTTACTGGCAAATTACCACTAATAATGCACAACAGTATCAAAAATAGCATTGGAAAGGATACCCAAACTTCAATTCAAGCTGGAGTTTTTCATGGCGTATTTTATGAAATTCAGGGTCAAATTGTTCATTTCAGAGAAAAATACACAGATTTAACAATAATTTTAACAGGAGGAGACTGTCTGCAGTTGTCAAAACGATTAAAAAACCCCATATTTGCCCATCCGAATTTTTTGGTAAAAGGTTTGGACTTTATCTTAGAACACAACAAAAAATAAAATTGAAAGATTTACACCTCATTATTCTGCTTGTTGGATCCCAATTGATTTTTGCCCAATCAAACAATTCCTCTCCATATTCAATTGGAGGAATCGGGGATACTGCTTTTAAGGGGAATGCCATTAATAGACTTATGGGAGGGCTCGACATTTACTCAGACTCACTGCATGCTAACTTGAATAATCCTGCTAGTTTTGGTGACCTCAAACTTGTTACCTTCGGTATGGGCTTGAATTACAAAGAAACAAAACTATCATCTACAGCTACTGAAGAACAAGTAACTTCGGCATCTATTGATTATTTAGTTGTAGCAATCCCAACGAAGAGGTTTACTTTTGGTTTTGGTATTCTACCAGCTACATCTGTAGGGTATCGATTGCAATCCGTTGTGGAAGGGGATGACATCAATGACGCAATTAATAGAAATGAAGGTTATGGAGGATTGAATCAAACGTTCTTTACCGTAGGATTTAAGCTTTTTAAATTCTTAAACCTTGGAGTCAGTGCTAACTACAACTTCGGAAAAATAACAAATGAATCTTCTCGTCAGGAAGAAAATATTGATTTCGGAACTTTTTTCACTAAATCGTCATCTTTGGTTGGTTTTAACTACCGCTTTTCAACTCAGCTAACCATACCTTTGAAAGATAAGTTTAATTTGAACGCAATGGCATATTATGTCCCAGATAATACATTGACTTCTTCTAATGAGAGTATATTTTTTACACAATCAATAACTACACAAATAATCGGAGATTTTGAAAATGTAGATTTGGCTCAAGACGGATTGTTAGAGACCAAAATATCAATGGGAAATCAGTTTTCATTTGGCTTGGGATTGACAAAAGAAAAAAAGTGGTTTATTGGGGCACAATACAGTCAACGCAATTCTGCCGGTTACACCAATGAATTCATAAAACTAGACAACATAGCCTATGCCAATGCGACACGTTTTTCTTTTGGAGGATTTTATTTACCCGATTACTCATCGATAACAAGTTATTGGAAACGTATTGTTTTCAGGGCAGGATTCCGTTTGACTCATACCGGAATATTGTTCAATAATCAACCCCTAAAAGAAACTGGCATATCTTTTGGTGTTAGTTTACCAATGGCAGGTTATTCCAATGCCAACATAGGAGTTGAATTTGGAAAACGAGGGAGTCAAGAAAACAATTTAATTGAAGAAAACTACTGGAATTTAATTATCGGATTATCACTTAATGATATCTGGTTCATAAAAAGAAAATATAATTAATTCATTTCACTAATGAGAACTTTGACAAATTTCTTAATTTTTACATTTATTATTTGCACCAGTAATGTGGGTGCCCAATCGAATGAAAATTGTAACCAAAATCTATCAATTTTTGCTGAGTCAGCAAAAGTTAAAAATTATGAGGCTGCATATGAGCCTTGGATGGCTGTTCGAAACGAATGCCCATCTTTGAATGTTGCAATTTATACTTACGGAGAAAGAATTCTTAAAAGTAGATTGAAAAAAGCAGAAGGTGCTGCAAAGCTAGCTGAAGCTCAAGATTTGATGAAACTGTACGATCAGTGGATTCAAAATTTCCCAACCAAAAAAGGGAAAAGTACAATCGGAAGCATTTTAGCAAGTAAGGCTCAAACAATGATGGACAATAAGTTGGGGTCTACAGCTGAGATTTATGCAACTTTTGACCAAGCTTTTACTCAAGATGCAACCAGTTTTACAAATCCAAAAGGGCTTTACAACTATTTCAAAACCCTACACACCTTGTACAAGAAAGGTTCTTCGGAGGTTACCCCAGAAAAATTATTCAACAAATACGAGGAAGTTTCTGAGAAATTTGAACTTGAAGGAGTAAAACTCGCAAAAAAGTTAGATGTACTTCTGAAAAAAGAAGAAAACGGCATACCACTAACAACCAAAGACTTGAAGCGTAAAAAAATATACGACACTAATTCAAGAGCCATCGGAATTTTTGTATCAAATTTAGATGCAATCATTTCAAAAGAATCGACTTGTGAGAATTTGATTCCACTTTACCAGCGTAACTTTGAGGAAAATAAAGGAGATGCTGTTTGGTTAAACAGAGCTGCGGGTCGAATGAAAAGTAAAGAATGTTCAGATGATCCATTATTTGTGACAATTGTTGAGGCACTTCATGCTCTAGAGCCTTCTGCAAACTCTGCATATTACCTTGGGATTTTGAATGATAAAAAAGGGAACAATAATGAAGCATTGAGATACTACGAAGAATCAATTGCTTTAGAAACTGATCCTTACAAAAAAGCAAAAACTTTGTACAAAATTGCTTTGGAGTTTAAATCTAGAGGGTTAAAATCTACAGCCAGAAGCTATGCAATTAAAGCCCTAGGGTATCAACCGTCACTTGGAAAAGCACACCTTGTGATTGCCAGTCTTTATGCAAGCTCTGCTAACGACTGTGGAAACACTCAGTTCGAAAAAAGAGCAGTGTATTGGTTAGCAGCCAAAACTGCCCGAAGAGCTGCGCGTGTTGATGCTTCTTTAAAGAAAAACGCTAACAAAGCAGCCAAAAGTTATGAAGGTAGAGCACCTTCCAAGACCGATATATTTACGGAAGGAAATGAAGGAGCCATAATAAAATTTGATTGTTGGATTAAAGGAAGTGTAACAGTTCCAAAACTTTAATGGTTCCCAAGATTCTAAAATACAAACTATGGGTTGTTGTTTTTACGACAACCCTTTTTTGTTCTTGTGATTTATCTACCAATCAGCCAGTAAATACTGAATATCAAAAAAAAGAACCAGTAGGAACGGGCTTTAACATACGAATGGTTTACACAGACTCCACTCGCATAAAGGCCATATTAGAAACGCCTGTATATCTGGACTATTCAAACCTTTCTATGCAATATTCTGAATTTCCAGAGGGTCTAAAAGTAACTTTTTTTGATGAATTGATGAATGAAAACATTGTACTTGCCGATTTTGGAACACTCTACAACGCTACTTCAATTATCGACTTGGTTGGAAATGTCAGTCTTACTTCTAGTGATGGATCAGTATTAAATACAGAACAACTCTACTGGGATGCCAATAATGACTGGATCTTTACCGAAAGGGAATTTCGTTTTGTTGGGTCTGAATACAATGTCCTTGCAAACCGATTGGATACCAACAAAGAATTTACTAAATTTCAGACAGGTAAACTTACAGGTACAGTTGCTGTTCAGCAAGAAGAGCAAACTGCAGAGTCTAATTAATTTAAATATTAAATGAAGCTTTACAAAATATCAGAGTTCCTCTATGTTGTAATTGCAACAGTTTCTCTTATTGAGGTAATAACACTTTGGGACATTCAGCGAGACAAAGCCTATTTGTTCATTGGTTTTGCTGCACTTTCGATTTTCATGTTTTTATTCCGAAGGAAGTACAGAAAAAAATTTAACAGTAGAAAACCTTAGATGATTGCAACTGATTTAGTGATCATTATTTGTCTAGCGCTTTCAGCCTTTTTTTCGGGCTTAGAAATTGCATTTATTTCATCTGACAGAATTTTTCTTGAGATAGAAAAAAATCAAGATAATATTGTTGCTAAAATACTTACTCGAATAACGGAAACCCCCTCAAAATTTATTGCTGCGATGTTGGTCGGCAATAATATTTCGTTGGTTGTTTACGGGATTTTTATGGGAAATAGAATCATCAATCTTTTTTTTTCAGAGGTTGATGCAAGTAACTTACCCATTAGTATCCTTTTTTATCAGACATTGATCTCAACGGTAATCATACTAATAACCGCTGAATTTATCCCCAAAGTTTTTTTTCAACTCTACGCCAACAAGTTGATTAAGTTTTTTATCATACCCGCTGCTTTTTTTTATTATTTGTTTACGCCCATTATTTTCTTTGTAATAAAAATCACTGACGTAGTTCTCAAAATATTCTTTAAAGCATCAGCGGAGGTTGCTGAAATATCATTTTCAAAAGGTGAGTTAGGAGATTACATTGAAAAGCAAGTAGAGTCAGTTTCTGATAAAGAAGAATTGGATTCTGAGATTCAAATTTTTCAAAATGCATTGGAATTTTCGGACTTGAAAGCTCGAGAGGTAATGGTGCCAAGAGCAGAATTAGTTGCCGTTGATATTGATAAAAACATCCAAGAACTCAAAGAGATATTTATGACCACAGGATTTTCCAAAATACCTGTGTTTCAAAACTCAGTAGATGATATTTTGGGCTACGTTCATACTTTTGAGTTGTTGAAAAAACCCAAGTCCATTCGGAGTATTTTATTGCCAGTTGAATTCATTCACGAACCTCTTCCAGTCAATGATGTACTCAATCGTTTAACTCGAAAGAGAAAAAGTTTGGCGGTTGTTCTAGACGAATATGGAGGAACATCCGGAATCATTACCGTTGAGGATATTGTTGAGGAATTGTTTGGTGAGATAGAAGATGAACATGACCTAGTAGATCATTATGAATTGAAAATCAATGAGAATGAATATGAGTTTTCTGCTCGTTTGGAAGTGGATTACTTGAATACTACCTATGATTTATCTCTGCCTGAAGAAGAATTTTATGAAACACTTGGAGGTTTGGTTGTCCATTTTACAGAAGAAATTCCTTTACAAGATGATGTGTTCTCTTTAGAGCAATACGAGTTTAAAATACTTGCGGTATCGTCCACTAAAATTGAACGAATCCATCTTTCTGTAAAAGAACCTTAAAAACACCAACCTTGAACTCAATAAGTGGGTAAATTATTAAATTTCATTCTCTTTTATTATTGCCAAGGATATTGTATTTTCGCAGTTCATAAAATTTAAATACCCATACGATGGCCATATTAGGTAAAATCAGACAAAAGTCTTTCTTTCTAATTCTAATCATAGGACTTGCATTATTTGCTTTTATTATTTCTGGAGTATTCGGAAATGGAACAGGTGATACTGGCCCTTCTGAACCTATTGGAATAATAAATGATGAGGAAATCAAAATTGAAAACTTCAGATATCTTGTCGATCAAACTGAACGTCAGTATGGATATTCGACAATTCAAGCTGTAAATGTGGTTTGGAACCAGTTTGTTAAAACAACCCTTTTTGAAGCAGAATTGAACACACTAGGGATTGATGCTGGAAAAGAACAAATCGAACAAGTAGTTTCTTCAACAGAGTCCATAATCACAGATGCTCGTTTTATCAATGAAGCAGGTTTTTTTGATTTTGGTTTATTTGCAGATTTTATTTTGCTTATGAGAGACCAAAACCCTCAAGCCTATGAGCAGTGGAAATCTCAGGAAGCGAGTATCATTTCTTCTGCTAGAGAATCGATTTATTTCGACTTGATCAAATCAAGCACTGGAATTACTAATAAAGAAGCTCAAACATTGTACCATCTAGAAAATGACAATGTTGATTTGAACTATGTGCAAATACCATTTTCAAGTATCAATGATAGCCTTGTCAATGTTACAGACGCTGAAATAAAATCGTACATAAAAAATAATGCTACCTCATACGAATCAAAAGCTTCACGCGCAATTGAGTACGTTTCTTTTTTAGAAACAGCAACAGAAGAAGATCAAGCCATCATCAGAAACACATTGACATCTTTGATCGATGATCGTATTGAATACAACGAAGTGTCTAAACTTACAGATACCATTCAAGGGTTAAAATCTGTCTCAAACGTTAGAGATTTTGTAGAAAAATATTCTGAAAGTGGATATGATTCTGTTTACATCCCAAAACGAAGATTGGCAAGAGAATTTTCTGATATACTGTACAATTTGAAAAAAGGAGAGGTTTTTGGTCCCTACAAAGACATTGACTCTTACAAGATTTCACGTTTATTGGATCGTAAAAAGAATGGTTCCATTCGTGCGAGCCATATTCTTGTGTCATTTGAAGGAGCTACTGGTTCTCAGCCATCCATCACTCGAACCAAGGATGAAGCTAACAAGTTGGCAAAATCTTATTTAAGAAGAGTTCGAAGAAACCCAAGTCAATTGGAAGTGATTGCCTCTCAACTTTCTGACGGTCCTTCCAAAAACTCAGCTGGAGATTTGGGGTACTTTCAAGAAGGGCAAATGACTGAGAATCTTTTTAAGTTCGCAAACAAATCTCGAGTTGGAGCAGTTGGACTAGTTGAAACAGAATTTGGTTTCCATGTAGTTAAAATAACAGACAAGCAAGATTTAGTTCTTTTGGCAGATGTGACTCTAAAAATTCTTCCCTCTGAGAACACATCCAATGAAATATTCAAAAAAGCTACACAATTCGAAATGGGTTCAGCAAAAGACGAATTTATTGCCCTAGCTGAAAAGAAAAATTACAATTTGAGAACCGTAAACTCAATTGATGCTTTAGATGAAAATCTTCCGGGTTTACCAGAACAAAGACAAATAGTTCAGTGGGCTTTTGGAGATGATGCCGAAGTTGGAGCCATAAAACGTTTCAACCTTTCTTATGGTGGATATGCCATTGTTAGACTTACAAAGATAAAAGAGAAAGGATTAGCTGATGTCGATGATGTTCGTTCAGAGGTAACTAAAATCTTGAAAAACAAGAAAAAAGCTGCCATGATCATCAAAGAGAACAGCGGCAACAACTCTCTTGAAGATTTGGCTGCTAGTAACGGTCTCGAAGTTGTTTCTGCTCTTGCGGTAAATCAAAAAAGTGCAACATTGGTAGGAGCTGGTAACGAGCCTTATGTTGTTGGAGCTGGATTTGCATTGGATGTTGATGCAACCTCTGATTTGATTATCGGAAATAACGGAGTTTACATGCTTCAAGTAACCTCAAGAAATATTGTTGAAGATAATGAAGATTACAGCCTTTATGCAAATACTTTAGCACAACAAGAACGTGAAAAAGTAGCAGGTTTAGTGATTCAAGCTTTAGAATCATCAGCATCAATTGAGGATAATCGTTCGTTGTATTATTAACAAGACATATGATTAATTAAAAAGCCTCTGTTTGCAGAGGCTTTTTTTGTGGTCTCAACATTCTTCATCAATCTAAAATGTATTGTTTTTTAAGATGCAATCATCCTAGAATAAGGGATAATTGTAGGATATCCCTTCTCTTTAAAGTAAGTAAGTGATGATTTTCTGGTACCAAGAATAAAATCCCCTCCCCAAGCACCAAGACTTTTGATACGTCCATCAAAGTCGGAAAATAATCGTTCCTGAATAGGTTGTTGTCCGATAAGACTCCCCACTAATTTTTCGTGTTTTGTAAGTAGTTCTTCAAATGAGCTAAGCGAAGTTTCTGATGATAAATCTGTAGTGAGACGACTTATTTGGTCTATCAATTTTTGTGAGGGTTGAGGACGTTTGTGGTAAGCAACAACTTCTTTTTGACTGTTTTGTTTTTGGTTGAGATGGACAAAATACATTTGATCAGTAAAAGGAGGGTTGAAATCTATGGATTCAATTGAGGGGTCGTTTTGGTTTAGAGAATACAAAATAGCCTTTTGGGTTTGAGCAACTGCAACATCACACCCACTTCCTCCAAAAGTTTTATTTAATAGATCAAAGGGATTTACCTCTGCCCATTGAGCTAGATTATGAATAAAGGTAGAGGAAGACCCCAATCCCCAGTTTCGCTCAAAATCTAATTGACTAGATACTTTATGTCCTGTTTTACAAAAGCTGGGTCTAAGTATTCTCGTAAATCTTAAACTGTTTTGTAGTTTTTCAATTAAAGCTGAGGGGGTGTTTTGGGTTTCTAGAATTTCAAAATTTTCGATTGAAAAACATCCCTCCATCCAGAGATTCTTGTTGAGGTCATAACTTTTCCATTGAAGTAAAGGTTCTTCAATGGGTTCAACGTTCATATGTTGTCCCATTTGGGTTGGGAGTGCCAAAGCTTGAGCTCCAGAGAGAACTAAGTATTCGGCTGATATTAATAATTTACCTGGGCTGTAAAATTTCATCTCAAGATTTTTTTAAAAACTCAGCTACAGAACTAAAAGTCACTGGAGTTGTTTTAAAATATTTCATGGCAGCTTCTTTTTCCTGATCATTTGCCTTGAGTTGGTTCAAAATATTGAGTAAATGCATTTTCATATGCCCTTTTTGAATTCCAGAGGTTACCAAGGAACGAAGCGCCCCAAAGTTTTGTGCCAAGCCAGCTACAGCTATGATTTCCATCAATTGAGTGGCATTGGGATTTCCTAGTAATTCCATAGACCAGTTAACAAGAGGATGAAGGTTGGTCAATCCACCGACAGTTCCAATTGCTAAAGGAATTTCAAGTTCAAAGCAAAAGTCATCACCATCAATAAAGGCAGTACTCAAACTTCTGTACTGACCAGTTCTAGAAGCGTAAGCATGTATTCCAGCTTCTACGGCTCTAAAATCGTTTCCTGTTGCAAGAATTACAGCATCAATTCCATTCATAATCCCTTTGTTGTGGGTAACTGCTCGGTAAGGTTCAACACATGCAATTTCTACAGCGCGAACAAATTTTTCTGCAAATTGGTGTTTGCTGAGACCTTCTTCTGTTTCTAAATCATTGATAGCAGATCGAACTTCTGCTTTTACAACACAGTTAGGAACATAGTTTGAAAGAATACTCATTACAATCTCCAAAGGTTTTTCTTCTTTCATAAGCTCAGAAGAAGAGGCTTCCCTAACTAGAGTTCTTGCAAATTGTTCTAAACATGAATTGATAAAATTTGCTCCCATAGAATCGACCGTATTAAAACAGGCATGGAGTTGAAAATAGTGATCTAATTCTGCTGTTTTATCCACGAGTTCTATGGAGGTAATTCCTCCCCCACGAGCAGACATATTTTTTGTAATTTCTGAGGTGTCTTTGTAAAATTGGTTTTCCATGAGATTAAAAAAATCAGATAATTTTTTTGGATCTCCAAAGAACATAAAATGTACTTGTCCAATTTTTTCTTGCCCTAAAATTGAAGTTTTAAATCCACCTCGAGTGCTCCAGTATTTTGCAGCTTTTGCAGCAGCAGCTATTACCGAACTTTCCTCAATTACCATTGGAATGGCGTATTCTTTATTATTAACTAAAAAGTTTGGTGCCACCCCGAGAGGTAAGTAAAAATTGGAAATCGTATTTTCAATAAACTCATCGTGGATTTTTTGAAGTTTTTCATCTGAATTCCAATAAGATTTTAAAAGTTGCTTTGCATCAGCACTGCCATCGAAGTAGTTTGAAATCAACCAATCAATTTTTTCTTCCTTGGTGCGTTTTGAAAATCCCGCAATATTTTTAGACATAGTATGCTTTTGAAAAATCAAAGATACAGTTTTCATTAAAGAATCTTTTACTCCTTAATTTTACTGTCATGTTGAAAATCACTATTTTTCCAGTACATTTCAACCAAAAAAATAAAATGAAATTATTTCAATTTGCCCAAATCTTGTTATTTCCTCTGGTGTTGCTTGCCCAAGAAAAGGAAATTACAAACGAAGAAATATGGAATTTTGATTTTTCAGCAAAAAGTCTGCAAGAAATTCATCCGTTAAGTTCTGTCAGTCAATATTCTGTTTTAGAATTAGATCCCATCAAGCGAACATCAAAAGTAGTAGCTTATGATTACGCAACTGCAAAGTTAGCAGGAGTAATTGTTAATTCTGCAACTTCAGCTTTACTCCCTTATTTTACCTCGTACAGTTTTTCTAAAGACGAAAGTAAGTTGTTGTTGGAGACGAATTCACAACAAATTTACAGAAGATCTAAACGTGCACAATATTATGTTTATGAAATTGCTACAAAAAGATCTTCTTTATTATTTGGAGCCAAAGTTCAAGAACCAAAATTTTCACCAGACGGTTCTGAGGTAGCTTTTGTTTTTAACCGGAATATTTACATCAAAAATTTAGCATCCAATACAATAGTTCAAGTAACCGATAATGGAAGTAAACATATTATTAATGGTTTAACCGACTGGGTGTATGAAGAAGAATTTGGTTTTGTTCGTGCTTTTGACTGGAACGCTGATGGTTCTGCATTGGTTTTTATGCAATTCGATGAAACAGAAGTTCCAACCTATTCAATGGATATTATTGGACAAGGTTTGTACCCTTTTCCATACACTTTTAAATACCCCAAGGCTGGAGAGAAGAATGCAGTTGTTTCATTGTATTTGTACAAAGTTGAAGAACAGACCTTGTCAGAAATCAAACTAGAAGAGGAGCAACCTTATTATGTTCCCAGAATTCAATTCAGTCCCAATAAAAATAAATTGATTGTACAAACCATTAATCGCCATCAAAATCATTTAAAACTTTGGAGTTACGACATCGAAAAGTATTCTTCAAAAGTAATTCTTGAGGAAAGGGACAAGGCATACGTAGATGTTCACGATAATTTAAGATTTTTAAAAGATGAAAGTTTTTTATGGACCAGTGATCGAGATGGATTTAATCATCTTTACCATTACAATGCCGATGGTACTCTAAAAAAGCAAATTACAAAAGGGGATTGGGAAGTAACTCGTTTTTTTGGGTTCCAAGAAAAAACAAAGGAATTGTACTATGCGTCTGTTGAACCCGGAAGTACCGAAAGAGCTGTTTATTCGATCGAACTTAATGGGGCTGGAAAACGAGCTTTGAGTCCAAAAAAGGGCACCAATGGTGTAGCTTTCAGTGCAGATTACAAATATTACATTCATACTTATGAAGACAGTAATACACCCACCATTTACAACCTCAGACTAACTGCCTCAGGAAAAATAATTCGTTCTATTGAAGATAATAATGAATTGAAAAGTAAGCTTGCGGAGTATAAAATCTCACCCAAAGAATTTTCAACAATAGATGTTAATGGAAATGAACTTAATATGTGGATGATAAAACCCAAAGACTTTGATCATAATAAAAAATATCCACTTTTGATGTTTCAGTATTCGGGTCCAGGATCACAAGAAGTTTCCAATGAATGGAGTGATGAACGTGACCTTTGGCATCAGAGTTTAGCTCAGAAAGGAATTATCGTAGCTTGTGTAGATGGTCGTGGGACTGGTTTTAAAGGCTCTGCATTTAAAAAAGCAACCTACATGCAATTGGTCTATTTTGAAACACTAGATCAAATTGAGGCTGCTCGAATTTTAGGTCAAAAGTCATTTATCGACCAAGAAAGAATCGGAATTTGGGGTTGGAGTTATGGAGGACATATGTCAACCAATTGCTTGTTGAAGGGGAATGATGTGTTTTCAATGGCTATTGCAGTTGCCCCCGTAACTAGTTGGAGGTTTTACGATACTATTTACACTGAACGTTTTATGCGAACACCCCAAGAAAATCCTGATGGTTATGATTTAAATTCGCCTTTTAATTATCCTGAACTATTAAAAGGAGATTATCTTTTGATTCACGGTTCAGGTGACGATAATGTTCATTTGCAAAATACCATGCGAATGGTAGAAGCTCTGGTTCAGGAAAATAAGAATTTTGAATGGATGATATATCCAGACAAAAGCCACGGAATTTATGGTGGAAACACTCGTCTTCATCTTTACAACAAGATGACTAACTTTGTACTAACAAAACTGTAATTTATCATGTCAAACAACAATCCTTCAAATACAAGTTTAGATTCCTCTTTTTTGGGTCATCCACAAGGTCTTTTGTACCTTTTCTTTGCTGAACTATGGGAACGCTTTAGCTTTTATGGAATGCGTGCTTTACTTACGCTCTACATGGTAAATGTTATTTTTGAAGCTCTTGCATCAAGAGATTATGCCGCAGCAGCAGTGTATGCATCCTACGGTTCTTTGGTTTACGCAAGTACTGTAATTGGTGGGCGAGTTTCAGATTCTTTACTAGGCTTTCGAAAATCAATTCTTTTAGGCGGGCTTTTAATGGCTCTTGGACATTTTGTTTTAGCCATAGAAAGTAACATTACTTTTTATCTGGCTCTCGGTTTTATTGTAGTTGGAAATGGTTTTTTTAAGCCCAACATATCTACTTTTGTGGCAGCACTTTACAAAGAAAATGACCCTAGGAAAGATTCGGGTTTTGTCATTTTCTACATGGGAATTAACATTGGTGGATTTATCGCACCCCTCTTGTGCGGATGGCTGGGACAAGCTTATGGATGGCACTATGGTTTTGGATTAGCTGGAATAGGTATGCTAACGGGATTAATGTTCTTTTGGAGTGGAATAGAAAAAGGAGTTTTTAAGGACAAAGGATTACCTCCGATTTCAGGAGGGTTGGATAAAATTATTTTAGGACTTTCAAAAGACACATGGATTTCTATTTTAGCGTTTTTGTCAGCCCCTGTTATTGCTTTAATGTTAGCTTCTTACAAATCATTAGGGGAAGAAGGTGCTTTTTTGGGAGACCAAAATGTGGTTAATATTCTATTTAAATTAATTGGTGTTTTGGTTGTTTTTTATTTAGGATACATTCTGTTTCAGTCAACAGCAGATGAACGTAAAAAGTTAATTGCAGCAATTTTTATTACGGTATTTATGACTGTTTTTTGGGGTTTTCACGAGCTCTCGGGAAGTGTAATTACTTTATTTGCCGATCGAAATGTTAATCTTGAATTCATCAATGCTTCTCAAACCAATTCTTTGAATTCATTCTTCATAATTATTTTATCAATCCCGATTTCATTATTGTTTACTTTTTTAATGAAGAAAAAGAAAAACCCAAGAACACCATACAAGTTTGGTCTTGGACTACTTTTAGCTGGTTTGAGTTTTTATGTTTTGTCTTTAAGTGGAGGTTCAGCAGATGAGAATGGGATGGTTCCCTTTGCATATTTAATTATCATGTATTTTATGCTTTCTGTTGGAGAGCTTTTCATGTCTCCAGTTGGATTGTCAAAAATCACCGATTTGTCTCCAGAGCGCATAGTAGCTTTTATGATGGGAATTTGGTTTTTGTCTTCCTCTTATGCTTTCCAAGTTGTTGGGTTCATAGGGAAACAATTGGCAGTTGAAAGTGATTCAACAGACATTGGCGGTTTTGATTCCTTGTATGTTTACATCGAAGGATTTGATTTAATAGCCAAATACTCCCTAGGAGCAGGAGTAATTGTTCTTCTTATGGCACCATTTTTGAATAAGTTAATGGGAGATGTACACTAAATGATCAAAGCTTATGAAAGTTAGATTTCTTATTTTATTTTTTTTAGGTTCAGTCACTACTTACGCCCAACAGATTGAATGGATGAGCTTGGCAGAAGCACTTGAAGCTCAAAAAAAAGAGCCTAAAAAAATAATTATGGATGTTTACACAACATGGTGTGGGCCTTGTAAATTGTTAGATAACAAAACCTTTAAAAACCCTGATTTGGTTCGTTATGTTTCTGAACATTACTATGCTGTAAAATTCAATGCAGAAGGGGATGAAGTGATCAAATTTTATGACCAGAAATACACAAATCCAAATTATGATGAACGAAGAAAAGGCAGGAACGCGACACATCAATTCACCCAGTTTTTAGGGATAAAAGGCTACCCAACAATGGTTTTTTTTAGTGAAGATGGTGATCCAATTATGCCAGTAGTTGGTTATTACACTGCACAACAGCTTGAACCTTACCTAAAAATAATTAAACAAGGAGATTACATGGTTTTTCAAGGTCCTGATGATTTACAGGACTATTTAAAAAGTTTCGTTCCTCGATTTCGAGGTAAATAAATAAGACCCTTTTATTTGAGTATCAAAAAAGAACACCTTGTAATTGTCGCAAGTTTTCTTCCATTGCTTTTTAATATTGGGATAGCTGCTTGCATCAGCAATAACCTCAACTATTTCATCTCTTTGAAGTAGTCTTTCTAAATTCAATCGGGTATTTTTTCTGAGAACTACACTCAATTTTTTGTTTTCTAATTTCAAGTTTTCGGACCAATTCCCTTCAATAATATCTAGGATTTTATCTTCAAGTACATAATGATTTTTTAAAAATTCAAAAGAAATTGTTTTAACATGATATTGATTTTTTAAATCTTTTAGTATTCGATCATCTTTGGTTATTGAATCTGAACAGAAAACAGTCAGTTTTTCTCCTCTCCTCGTTTGTATGCAAAAACTGTTTTCTCATAGTCAGCTAAAAGCCAAAGAGCAGTTAAATTTTTGTTTTCTTGATTGATTTGAAAGGAGCCCCATTGAAACATAAGGGTAATAAAAAACATAACGATTAGATATTTTTTATTTGAGTTTATTATTTCCATGTAAATGAAAATTAGGATGGTGACAAAACGCCTACTTGAAAAATATTGATCCTCAATTCATCAAAAAAGAAATCTTCTTGATCCACAATCCACATCACAAAAAGGTTCAGTTTAGAAGACATTAAATCAAGAATTGAAATTAATGTTTGGGGTAAGATATTCATATTAAGAAGGAAAACACCCCCAATTCCAAGATAGAGGAATAATGCAAGAAAGGGGAGAACTACCCAATTTGTTAACAGAAACAAACCTGGAAATTGATGGAAATAGTAAATACTAATTGGGGTTTCTGCTATTTGAGCAGAAAGAGTAACTGCGGTCATATTACAAAAACGATGGAGCAAGCCTTTTTACACTGGAAGTAAATTTACAAACAACGGATGTAGGCAAAGAATTCCAAATACTGCTAAATAGCTCATTTGAAACCCAAGCTGCTTTAGGTAAAGTGGATTGATGAATAACAAAGTTCCAAACGAAAGAATAAGAAGATAAATTGTCGGCGGACTTCTATTGATGTAGTTTCCAATACTAAACAAAGAAAATATGGTTACTGCTCTTATTACTGATGGACTTCCACCAGTCAGCAATGCATATCCCCAAAGAAAAAAATGATCATCGAAACGCGAACATATTTTCCATACGTTATATACTCAAACGGTTTGTAAATCCAACTGAAAAGAATCATCAATAAGCCAATGTGTAATTCAGAAATAGCGAGCATGTATACAATTCCAGCTCAGGCTTAGCGATCCATCCAAGCCCTATTGACATCACTTCGTTCACCAAGAATTAATGCAAGGATTAGTTTTTTTGTTTCTTCAACGAAAATGCTTTTTTCTACTTTATTAATTGTGTTTTGTTTGAATTTATTAAAAAGACTACTAATTGAAATTCCTGAACTTGTACTGAATGAGGAGCCTCTCAATTTCAACTGATGTAAAATACCGATATTACTTAAAAATCTTTTGTAGTCAAAGCTGCCTATGTTTTTTGGTTTTTGCATTGGGATTAAAGGTGTTGTGGTTTTTACGAACTCTCCAAGTTCTATTTTTAAAGAATCTTTCTTTTCATGAAGAATCAGCACTTTCCATGAAGTCTTTTTTGAGTTAATTTCAAAAACTTTACCATAGTATCTGTTATGGTTTTTTGTAGGATGAAGCCGATCTGTTAATTCAATCTGAAAATTATTATGACTTTGGGTGCTGTATGAAAAAATGTAATGATTTTGAGAAATTTCATGGGACTGCATACATGTTTTTACTCCAATTGAAAAACTTAATGTACACAGAAGAACAGGAAAGAAAAGAAAATTTTTATCCCTTAGCCACCATCTTAAGAACAATCCAATTACACATAAAAATAAAAGACTAGAATACGAAAAATAAAGAATGTTTGTTTCTAAGTGGAAAGAAAAAAGTAGACCTAAAACGAAACAAAAAATAAGAGGGATTAATGTAAAATTTGGGAACTTCACACCCAAAAGTAAACATTTATATTAAACTTTATTTTTAAGCAAACTCACAATCGCTTTTGCTGTTTTTACACTAGCACCTCCAGCAGACAGTTTTTGATTCAACAGTTCATAATCTTTAAGCTGCTTATCTCTTTTTTCGGATTCTGTAATTGATTTTAATTCTTTTTCAATCCGTTCTACAGTAAAATCATTTTGAAGAATTTCTGTAACAACTTCTCGATTCATAATCAAGTTTACAAGTGATATGAAAGGAAGAGTTATGATTCGTTTTGCAATTTGAAAGCTAAGAAAACTACTTCGATAACACACGAATTGAGGAACTTTGAAAAGCGCAGTTTCTAAAGTAGCAGTCCCACTGGTTACAATTGCGGCAAAACTATTTTTCAGTAAGGAATATGTTTGATTTTGAAGCAAAAGAACAGTCTGATCTTTTAAAAATTGTTGATACCACTCCAAATCAATTCCTGGGGCTGCTGCGACGATGAATTTAAATTGAGGAAAACGTTCAATAACCTCAATAAAAGTTGGCATCATTTTAATGATTTCTTGTTTTCTACTTCCAGGTAATAATGCAATTATTGGAATGTTTTGATCCAGTTTTTGGATATTCCTAAAATCATCTTTTTGCTGGATTGCCTCCTGAATTACATCAACCAAGGGATTTCCTACATACTGAACCTCATGGTTATGTTTTTTTTTAAAATAAGTTTCTTCGAAGGGAAGAATAACAAACAGGGCATCAAGGTCTCTTTTAATTTTTGAAATTCTCTTTTCTTTCCAAGCCCAAATTTGAGGGCTGATGTAATAAAGATTTTTAAAGCTTTGTTTTTTTGCCCAGGCAGCAATACGCAAATTAAATCCAGGGTAATCAACGTAAACAATCGCATGAGGTTTGTATTCGAGGATGTCTTTCTTACAAAAAGCAATATTATTTAAAATGGTTTTGAGATTGATAAACACTTCCCAAAAACCCATAAAGGCTAATTCTTTGTAATGTTTTACCAAAGTACCACCAACCGCTAGCATTTTGTCACCTCCCCAAAACCTGAAAACAGCTTTAGGATCCTCAATCAATATGGCTTTCATTAAATTAGATGCATGTAGGTCTCCCGAAGCCTCTCCAGCGATGATGTAATATTTCAATTTAAATAAATTTTAATAACCCAATAATTATAACAAGAACGAGTAAAAAACTTACAAGTCCATAGGCTTTATCATAGCGGTATTGATTGATGAAAACAAAAAATACAGGTAGATTGAGCAATGCTCCAATACTCATTAGACCTCCTAGTTTTTTTTGAGTGTAGAGTAGATAGAAGCTATCCAAAACTTTTTCATCAGAGAAAAGTAAAGTAAATGAATACATTCCTATTAAAGTTAAAACGATCCCCATGGCGATCCCAGTCAAACGTTCTTTAATTTTCAAAACCCCAACTATTTAGTTCTTGAATTGCATTATGAGCTGTTAAGTCAAATTGAGTTGGAACAACTGAAACGTATCCCTGACTTAAAGCCCATTCGTCTGTATCTTTACCCTTGTCTTCATCAATAAATTCTCCTGTAAGCCAATAGTAATCTCTACCCATTGGGCTTTGGCGTTTGTCAAATTTTTCAACCCAATTTGCTTTTGCTTGACGACAAACTCGGATACCCTTGATTTCGCCATCAGGTAACACCGGGAAATTGACATTTAGAACCACATCTGCGCGTTGTTTGTTTTGCAGAGAAGCAAGCGTTATTTTTTCAATGTAAGGTTTTAGTGGATTGAAATCTGCATTCCAACGGTAATCCAGTAGAGAAAAACCAATTGCAGGTATTCCTTCAATCCCAGCTTCTATGGCTGCACTCATGGTTCCTGAGTAGACGACGTTGATTGACGAATTAGATCCATGATTGATTCCCGAAACACAGATGTCTGGCTTTCGATCCAATAATTCGTTAATCGCTAACTTAACACAATCTGCTGGTGTCCCAGAACACTGATATTCTTTTTGAGGCCCTACAATATTACTCATTTCGCTACAATAAAGTGTAGAGTTTATTGTAATAGCATGACCCATAGCTGATTGAGGACTGTCTGGAGCTACTACAACTACGTCTCCAATAGTATTCATTACTTCGATTAGTGTACGAATTCCTGGAGCTGTAATGCCATCATCATTGGTAACAAGAATTAGTGGTTTTTTATTCATAAAGTTGCTTTGTGGCTAAATTAAGAAATTATCAAGGGATAAAGGTTGTTAATTAATTACAAAAAATGAAGTGTTTTTTGGCAGAGGCCTTGTATTTACATACTTTAGTGTCATAAAATAGATCTTTTAAAGAAATTCTTTAGTCTATTTTTTTGTTAATTGACCATGCCAAATGATCTTACTTTTTAAAAATAACTTAATAACCAAATGAAAAAAACAAGAATTTTAATACTCAGTGGAATAGCCTTAAGTCTAATCTACGGTTTTTCTTTTTTCAATTTAACGACTAATCCTGAGAAGGATAAAATATTAATCGAAATCATGTCCTATGTTCTGGAACGTGGACATTATGATCCAGAGACCATCAACGATTCATTTTCTGAAAACGTATTCATGAATTATCTCGAAAGCATGGATGGACAACATCGTTTCTACATTCAGGCTGACTTAGATAATCTTAGTCAATTTAAAACCAAACTTGACGATCAAATCAAAGAATCTAAACTCGATTTTTTTGATTTCAGCCATAAAAAACTTATTCAACGACAAGAGCAAATTAAAGCATTTTACAAACCTCTATTGGATCGTCCTTTTGACTTTAATCTAGAAGAAGAAGTGAATTTGGATTATGAAACTATGGGATATGCGGAATCACTTTCTGAACTCAAGAAAGTATGGCTCCAGTATTTTAAGCTTTCCACTCTTGGAGTTTACACCGATAAAAAGGAAGAAGAAAAGAAGAAATTTGAGAACGACAGTACTTATGTTATGATCTCTAACACAGAACTTGAAAAACAAGCTCGCGAGATTACAAGAGAGAATATGGATTTGTTTTTTGAGGTTCGAGAAGACTTAGAACGCAAAGATTATTTTTCAATTTATTTGAATGCAATCGCCACTCAGTTTGATCCACATACCTATTATTTTGCTCCTCGGGAAAAAGAACTTTTTGACACGAGTATTTCGGGTAAATTTGAAGGTATTGGCGCACGCCTACAAAAGAAAAATCAAGAAATTAGTATTGTTGAAGTTATTTCTGGTGGTCCCGTTTGGCGTGATAAATTGTTGGAAGTTGAAGATGTAATTATTAAAGTAGCACAAGAAAATGAAGAGGCTGTAGACATTACTGGAATGCGGATAGATGATGTAGTTAAATTGATTAAAGGTCCAAAAGGGACAACAGTTTATTTGACAATCAAACATGTTGACGCCACTATTGATGTTGTTCCAGTTGTGAGAGATGTTGTAGAATTAGAAGAGGCTTTTGCAAAATCATCGGTAATCATAAAAGATGGTAAGAAATATGGAATGATTCATCTGCCTAAATTTTATGTAGATTTCAAAGACTATGGTAAACGAAATGCAGCGAGTGATGTTAAAGCAGAAATAGAAAAATTGAAGCGTGATAATGTCGAGGGTATTATTCTCGATCTGAGAAACAATGGTGGTGGTTCACTTCAAACTGTAGTCGATATGACAGGATTTTTCATAAAAGATGGTCCCGTAGTTCAAGTTAAAAGTACTGGAGGTAAAAAACAGGTTTTAGAAGACAGGGATTCGAGTATTGCATGGAACGGACCTCTTGTGCTTATGGTAAATGAATTTTCGGCTTCAGCATCAGAAATTATTGCTGCTGCATTGCAAGATTACAAACGCGCAGTTATCATAGGTAGTAAACAAACATTTGGTAAAGGAACCGTTCAAAACGTTGTAGATTTAAACAAAATTATTTCTAGTAATACTCACGGTGATTTGGGTGCTTTAAAAATAACGACCGATAAGTTTTATCGAATCAACGGAGGTTCAACACAGCTGGAGGGTGTTAAAAGTGATGTTGTTTTCCCAGGAAGATACACTTACATCGAAACAGGAGAGCAAGCACAAGACAACCCTTTGTCTTGGGATCAAATTTCACCAGCAAACTATCAACCTTGGGATGTTAATATGAGTTTTGAATATGCTTTAGAACGAAGTAAAGAACGCATTGCTAATAACGCTTACATGATTTTGATTGACGAACAAGCTAAGTGGATTAAAGCTCAACAAGATGACACCTTGTATTCGTTAAATTATGAGGACTTCATAGAAGAGCGAAAAGCTCGATCAGATCAAACGTCTAAATACGATAAGTTGAAAAAATTTGAAGCTTCATTTACTTTACAAACACCCAATGCGGACTTACCTGAGTTAGAAAAGGATGAAGACCTAAAAGAAAAACGTTTACGTTGGGAAGAAAGTTTAATAAAAGACATATATCTTTATGAAGCTGTAAGAGTTCTTGAAGATTTAGCTCAACCTCAAAATAAAACAAATAAACTTGCACAAATTAAAAAATAACTCTTGTCAATAGGGACAATCCTAAGTCGATTTTCAAAAGATCGACTCGGTTTAATAAGCGTTTTTTATATTGTAGTAATGACTTTTATTGCTGTATTTGCCTATTTGTTGGCTCCTGATAATAGTCCTAATGCAAATCAAATGCACTTGTCTATTCATTCCAGACCTCCTGGTTTTTCGACACAAATATTAATCCTTCCAAATTCTAATTTTCAACAGGGAACAGAAGAAATTGCCATAGAAAAATTAGTATGGAAACAAGATAAATTGTTTTATCAGGCCTTTGAGACATCTGAAGATTACCTTCAACTCGTTAATCTAAATCGATACCCAATTGAGACAACTTATGAACAAGTTGAAGATTTATATGTTACGAAAAAAAAGTTTATCCTAGGCACCGATAAATACGGAAGAGATTTGCTGAGTAGGGTATTGATCGGATCTCGAATCTCAATTTCAATAGGTTTTGTAGCCGTATTAATATCGTTATTAGTAGGAGTTTTTATTGGAGCTTTAGCAGGTTATTTTGGAGGTAAATTAGACCGTTTTATGGTATGGTTCATAAATGTAATTTGGTCGATCCCTACATTGTTAATGGTCATAGGAATAACTCTTGCTTTAGGCAAAGGGTATTGGCAAGTTTTCATAGCGGTGGGTTTAACCATGTGGGTTGAGGTGGCTCGTGTAGTTCGGGGTCAAGTAATATCAGTTAAAGAAAAAACGTTTGTCAAAGCAGCTTATGTTCTTGGTTATTCCAACTGTAGAATTTTAGTAAAACACATTTTACCTGCCATAATCCCCCCTTTGATTGTAATTTCTGCTGCAAATTTTGCAAGTGCAATTTTAATTGAAAGCGGTTTAAGTTTTTTAGGCATTGGCGCGCAACCCCCAGTTCCAAGTTGGGGAGGAATGATTAAAGATCACTTTCGATACATTCTTCTGGGTAAACCATACTTAGCAATTGTTCCAGGAATAGCGATAATGAGTTTGGTTTTTGCATTTATGACTTTGGGAAATAGTCTTCGTGATGCCCTTGACGTAAAGATTTAGTTTTACTCGTTTAAACGATTTGCATCTAAATTCAAAAAGATAAATAATAGGCAACTAAAAGCTAACAAGCTCGAGCCACCATAACTGATGAATGGAAGAGGAATTCCAATGGTAGGAACTAAACCTAGGGACATGCCGATGTTAATAAAGAAATGCAAGAATAATATTGATGCTAAACTATGACCATAAATTCTGGCGAATTTATTTTTTAAATTTTCAGTTTTGTAAAGAATACGAATTATTAAGAAGCAAAAGGTAAGAACAACGAGTGAACTTCCATAGAAACCCCACTCTTCTCCAATAGTACTGAATATGTAATCAGTATGTTGTTGCGGGACAAAATCTCCTTTGGTTTGAGTTCCTTGTAAAAAGCCCTTTCCATCCCAACCACCTGATCCGATAGCAATTTTAGATTGGTTAATGTTGTATCCAATACCCTGACTATCAAGCTCTTTTCCAAGAATTATATTAATTCGATCTCGATGCCGTTGTTCAAAAACGGTATTAAAAATATAGTCTACTGAATACACATAACCACAACTCAAAAATATCACAAGCAGGTAAGGCAACAAGGATGCTTTTTTATTTAATTTTTTTGAGAAAAAATACATTGAAATTAACAAGGTAATGATGCTTGCAAAAATAAAAGGAATAGGTGCTACAAGAGCTAGAATGAAAAAGAAAATAAGACCAATAACAACTAATAAAAAAATCACATTTAATCCTTCTCTGAATAACACAAAAAAGAACCCAACAAAAACTAGTGCAGTCCCAGGGTCTGGTTGAAGAATGATTAGAATCACTGGAAGTGCAATTATAAAACCAATTTGAAATAAAAATTTTATTTTTTTAAGATTGACTTGAATTTCGCTTAAAATTTTAGACACAGCTAAGGCTGTCGTGACTTTTGCAAATTCAGAGGGTTGGATTCCGATTCCACCAAAGGTATACCAAGATGTAGCCCCAGATATTTTTTTTCCAAAAATGAATAAACCAATTAAGGATAAAATAGATATTAAGTAAAAAATACTGGCAAATCGCTCAAATACTTTTGCTTTAGTAATTAAAATAACTACGGCAACAATTATGCTTACTACAAAAAATAAAAATTGCTTTCCGACAGGAATACTAAAATTAAAAAGGCTAGAATTTTCATTGTAGTTGGTTGAATAAATATTTATCAGTCCATAACTAACAAGAGCTAGATAGAGTGCAATTGTAATCCAATCAAGACGATAAAAACTTTTATTCATTTATCTTAAAAGGTTTTCCCGAATAGGGTTTTTCATATTCACTACTTAGATCCCCATCAACCATTCTTTTTTCAAGCCAAGACCGTTTAACCTCACCGTTGATGTATTTCTCAATCATTAAACTTGCTATCGGAGCAGCCCATCGACCTCCCCAATATCCATTTTCTATGAATACGGCAAGCGCAATTTTTGGATCATCCTTAGGGGCGAATGCCACAAAAATTGAATGATCGGTAAGCTGAGTTCGGATACCATTGATTTTGGTAAAATTTTCTGCAGTTCCTGTTTTACCACAAACTTCGATGTCTTTTATTCGAGCAATTCTGGCTGTTCCTTTTTCTACAACTTTGTGCATCCCATCGATTACCAACTCAAAATGTTTTGGGTCTATGCTTGTTTTTTTTTGAACAAATTTTTGCGGTATTGAATCCCCCGAAACAGAACGAAGGAAATGAGGTGTGTAATAATGTCCTCTATTTGCAATAGCCGCGGTAAAGTTAGCAAGTTGAATAGGGGTTGTTAAAACTTCTCCTTGACCAATTGCATTTGAAATTATTGTTGCTGCTTTCCAAGCCCCCTTTGAATACCATTGATCATAATACGCGGCATTTGGAATAAAGCCTTTCTTCCCGATCGATAAATCATAACCGAGATAATTACCAAGACCAAAGCTCTTCAAATGTTCATTCCATTGATTTAGTCCCTTTTCGGGAGTTTCATATTTCTCAATGATTCTTTTGTAGGTATTTGCAAAAAAAGTATTACAAGAATTATAAATCCCTTTAAGTAAATCATTTCGTGACCCTTGTCCGCAATGACATTCCATAAAAGCTCCTCGTGCATAATAATGACCTTTATTGCATTTAAATTTCGTTTCATGAGTTATCACTCCTTCTTGAAGGGCTACAAGAGCATTCAATGTTTTAAAAGGTGATCCAGGAGGGTACAAGGCTTGAAGCCCTCTGTCGAACAGGGGTTTAGCTAATGTATCTCCAGCAAGTTTTCGATAATTCTTAGATCGATCTCTTCCAACCAATAAATTAGGGTTGTACGATGGTGTACTAATTAAGGCTAGAATTTCACCAGAAGAAGGTTCAATGGCTACTATTCCTCCTCTTTTATTCTGCATTAAAAACTCACCGTATTTTTGTAGAGTAGCATCTAAAGTCAATTGAATATCTTTGGCAACTTTAGGTTCAATATCGTAAGACTTATTTTTGTAATCTCCTATGATTCTGTTGAATCTGTCTTTTTGAAGAAAACGCTTTCCTTTTTCACCTCTTAATTCTTTTTCATAAGACTTCTCAATTCCTTGTCTTCCAATTAACTCACCTGGCTGATAGTAATTGTCTTTTTTAATATCATTATTATTAACTTCACTAACGTACCCTAAAATATTTGCTCCAAAATTAATTTGATAATCTCGGAGAGATTTTTTTTGAATAAAAAAACCTTCGTATTTCCACATCTGCTCTTGCAATTTGGCATAGGTCTCTTTGGATATTTGATTAACAATGACAGAGGGAAGTCGTTTTGAAAACCTTCTTGCCTTTTTTAAGTTATTAATCAAGGTTTTCTTTGTAATATTTACCAGAGTACAAAATGCTAGAGTGTCAAAAGGGATTACATTTTCGGGGATAATCATAACATCATAGGCCGCCTGATTTGCAACCAAAAGTTTTCTATTCCGATCATAAATAAAACCACGTTCGGGATATTCCGATATTGCTAGAATTGCATTATTATCAGAAAGTTTTTGATAGGATGTGTTCAGCACCTGAAGTTGCAGCAAGCGTACAATAAATACGACACCTACAACTAGAGTGAGTCCAGTCAAGAGAAACTTTCTCATCAGTTTTTATTTTTAAAAAGTGTTACAGAAGAAAATAGTAGGATAAAAGTAAAAATAGAATTTACAACTGTATTTCGTAAAATAACTAAGAAATGATCGAAATCCAGATAAGCAACAATTTGCATAATAACTTGATGCACTAGTATTATTGAAGCGATAAAAACAATTTGATTACTTGTCCTCGAATTCATACTTAGTAATGAAGTGGAATCTAAATTATTTCCAAAAGAAAATCTAATTATGAATGGTCGTAGAAAGCTGACGAATAGGGTTGCAATGGTGTTAGATCCTGAGGATCCTTGAAGTAAATCAATGGTTAAGCCCATTAAAAAACCTAAAAAAATTAAAATAAATTGAGCTTTATCAAAACGATAACTAATCACGAAAAACAAATAAACTGCAGGATAAGAAAATCCCAAAAGAGTAATTCGATCGAATACCAAGGTTTGAATTAAAACCAAAACGATAAACTTTGATAAGATTTTGATATTATCTTGAAGCATCTTTATCTTGCTTTTGTAGATTCATAAATTCTGACCTTGATTTATTATCAATTACATAGACATGCTCTAAGTCAGTTAGATTATTAAATAACTCAACTTCAATATCGTAATATCCGCCAGAATTAGGAGTTTCAAAATCAGTAATTCTACCAATAGGAATCTCTTTCGGGAAATAAGCAGACATTCCACCAGTAACTATGGTATCCCCCTTTGCAATTTTGTTAATAACAGAAACATCAGAAAATGTCATCTTTGAAGGATCTTCTCCCTCCCAGTACAAAGATCCAAAGGCTCCCGTATGGATGAGTTTAGCGTTGATTTTAAAGTCTTGGTAGAGAATAGAAATTACGCTAGAAAAATTAGAACTGGTTTGCTTTACTATTCCGATAATACCATCGGGGCCAATGACACTCATGTCTTGTTTAATTCCATCATTGGCTCCTTTGTCAAGAATCAAAATATTTCTTGCATTTACATAACTGTTTCTTACTACTTCAGCTGAGCGAACCAAATATTTGGATAAATTTGGATTGATTGAATCAAGATCAGTGGAGAATTGAACCCCTTTGTGATTGAGAAGCTTTTGACGAAGTCGATTGTTTTCTTTCAATAAGCGTTCATTGGTTTCATTTAGGTACAAATACGATTTTGAATCATGAATTGGTTTGAGAAGTTCTCCAGAAACCACAAGTCCAATTTTTTGAATTTTTGTACGATGAAAATCACTACCTGTACCAGAAAAAAAAATCCCAATCCCTAACAAAACAATAAAAAACAGAAAGTTTTTGTATTGGATTAAAGTGGTTAAGAACCATTGCATATTTGAGCTTATTTATTCAATATCGTCTTGTAACGTTCTAGGTTTTTAAGAACAATACCTGTACCACGAACAACCGCTTGTAAAGGATCTTCGGCAATGTAAACTGGAAGATCTGTTTTAAGCGAAATTCTCTTGTCTAGACCACGAAGCATTGATCCACCACCAGCTAAATAAATTCCAGTATTGTAAATATCTGCTGCTAATTCTGGGGGAGTTTGAGAAAGTGCCTCCATAATAGCATCTTCTATTCTAAGAATTGATTTATCTAATGCTTTGGCCACTTCCCGATGAGAAACCATAGCTTGTTTGGGTTTTCCAGTTAAAAGGTCTCTTCCTTGAACAGACATCTCATCTGGTGGATTATCAAGATCTTCAAGGGCTGCTCCAATGGTTAGTTTGATCTTTTCAGCAGTCCGTTCCCCAACATACAAATTGTGTTGACGGCGCATGTAATAAACGATATCATTGGTAAAAACATCCCCGGCAATCTTAACTGATTTGTCACAAACGATTCCGGATAAGGCAATTACTGCAATTTCTGTAGTACCTCCCCCGATATCAACAATCATGTTTCCTTTGGGTTGTTTGATATCAATTCCAATCCCTATGGCAGCTGCCATGGGTTCATGAATCAAATAAACTTCTTTACCATTAACGCGCTCAGCTGATTCCCGTACAGCTCGCATTTCTACTTCTGTAATTCCAGAGGGAATACAAATAACCATCCTAAGTGAAGGAGTAATCAATTTTTTCTTTAGGGTTGGAATGCTTTTGATAAGCATATTGATCATTTGCTCAGAAGCATTAAAATCAGCAATTACTCCATCTTTTAAAGGACGGATGGTTTTGATGTTTTCATGAGTTTTCCCTTGCATCATACTTGCTTCTAATCCGATAGCAATTACCTTTGAAGTGGTACGATCAATGGCAACAATTGAAGGACTATCAACAACCACTTTATCCCTATGAATAATTAAGGTGTTAGCGGTACCTAAATCAATAGCAATTTCTTCTGTGAGGAAGTCAAAAAACCCCATAATAATTTATTTTTATTGGTGTAACCCAAATGTACTAAAATTAATGTTTAAAATGGCGAATTCCTGTGAATACCATTGACATTTTGTTTGCATCACAAAAATCAACAGAAAGCTGATCTTTAATGGATCCTCCTGGTTGGATTACTGAGCATACACCTTCATTAAAAGCTATTTCAACACAATCTGGAAATGGAAAAAACGCATCACTTGCCATGACAGAATTTTCTAAACTAAATCCAAAGCCCTTTGCTTTTTCGATAGCTTGTTTTAAGGCATCAACACGTGATGTTTGACCCGTTCCAGAGGCTAATAGTTGACTGTTTTTTACAAGCACTATGGTATTGGATTTGGTGTGCTTACATATTTTTGAGGCAAATAAAAGATCTTTTATTTGCTCGTCTGATGGTGCAATTTTGGTGGATACTGTCAAATGACTTTCATTGTCTGTGATGAGATCTTTGTCCTGAACTAAATAACCATTGAGGCAAGTTCTGACCGACGTTTTTAGTAACTCATTACTCTTTTGAACCAAGAGCACACGATTTTTTTTGCTTTTCAAGATTTCTAAAGCTTCAGTATCATATTCTGGAGCAATAACAACCTCGCAAAACAAACTGTTTATTTTTTCAGCAGTAACAACATCTATTTTTCGATTACAAATTAAAACACCTCCAAATGCAGAAACAGGATCTCCTGCAAGTGCATCAACATATGCCTCAACTAAACTTTCTCTGGTTGCAAAACCACAAGCATTATTGTGTTTTAAAATAGCAAAAGTTGGTTTATCGTTTTGAAATTCTTGCATCAATTGAACTGCGGCATCAATGTCCAATAAATTGTTGTAAGAAATTTCTTTCCCATGAATTTGATCCATTAAATCTTTCAATGGCCCAAAAAATGTTCCTTTTTGATGTGGGTTTTCTCCATATCGCAGACTTTTTGATTCTGGGATACTAAGCTTAAGCTTTGGATCGTCAGAGTCAGTATTGAAGTAGTTAAAAATTGCAGTATCATAGTGCGATGATATGTTGAATGCTTTTGCAGCAAAATGTTTTCTGTCATCGATACCAGGTTGTCCTTCAGTAGTGTTTAATAAATCTAAAAACTCTTTGTAATCATCTTTATTAGAAACACAAATCACATTGGCGAAGTTTTTTGCAGCAGCGCGAATTAAAGAAATTCCTCCAATATCAATTTTTTCAATGATATCTTGCTCGGGTGCCCCTGATGCTACAGTTTTTTCAAAAGGGTACAAGTCAACAATAACTAAGTCTATTTGTGGAATTTGGTATTGCTCCATTTCTTCCTGATCAGAGGATACACTTTGACGGTTTAGAATGCCTCCAAATACTTTAGGGTGTAGGGTTTTTACTCTTCCGCCAAGTATTGAAGGATATGAGGTAACGTCTTCCACGGCAATAACATCGTATCCTAATTCTCGAATAAACTTTTCAGTTCCTCCAGTTGAATAAAGAGTTACGCCTAGGGCGTCCAATTTTTTGATTATTGGAGCTAGCCCTTCTTTGTCAAAAACTGAGATTAAGGCTGAACTAATTTTGTGTATTGAAATCATCTTAGGTAATGTTTATTGAGATATTGTTGGATAAAATATAGTTTCCCACAAGATTATTTACTTGCTCAAGAAGTAAAACATCTTTTTGGTTAAAAGCGTTAATGGTATTGGAATCGATATCAATTTGCCCGATGTTAGTTTGATTCACTAAAATTGGAACAACAATTTCAGATTTTACATTGATATCACAAGCAATATAATTCTCTTGACTAGACACATCATCTACCACAAAATTTTTATTGGAAACAGCAACTTGTCCACAAATACCTTTTCCAAAAGGAATTGTATTATGATCCGTTGGGCTTCCTGCAAATGCCTTAAGGTGGAGTGTTTTTGTGTCATGGTTACTAAAATAAAAACCCACCCAATCGTAGGTTTTGTTTTCTTTTTTCAATAGCACACAGATTTTGGTAAGCTTTGTTTCCATACTACTGTTCTCAACTTCGAGCAAAGCTGAGATCAAAGAAAGTAGTTTTTGATTTGATTCCAATGGAAAATTATTTCCCACAAAAGTATTAAAATTTATTTCCAATGATTTGAATTCAAAACTTAATTTAAATCATTTTATGAACTAAATTATGTTTACTTTTATTCATAGAAACATCAATCTCAGTAGTCAATTATTAATTGTTTTTAAATTACAGAAAATCATTTTTTCATATTAAAAATTAACGAAGCTTATGATGCAACAAAAATTTGTAATTCAGGGGATGACTTGTGGAAATTGTAAGGCAGCTGTTGAGAAGGGGTTAAATTCTTTCACGGGAGTCAAAGATGTTGAGGTAGATTTAAAATCTGGAGCAACTAAATTAAAAACTTCCAAAGCTATTTCTTTGAGTTCAATAGAAAACAAGCTGGGATCTAAATACTCAGTTCAAGACACAAAGAGTCAAAAAAAATCCAAAATAAAAGAACTTTTCCCCTTATTTTTAATACTCGTTTACATAGTATTTGGAGCAGCTTTTTTACAGTTTCCAGCGTTTACAACTTCTGGATACATGATGGATTTTATGGGACTGTTTTTTATTGTATTTAGTTTTTTTAAGTTTTTGGGTTATCAATCTTTTCCAAACTCTTTTGCAATGTATGACCCACTTTCAAAAGTCCTACCTATTTATGGTTGGTTGTATCCCTTTATTGAAACCGCATTAGGATTATCATTTTTATTTCGTTTTAAAATTACTCTTGCTTTGTGGGTAAGCCTATTTGTTTTATCCATTACGACTTTGGGTGTTTTGACCTCTCTACTAAATAAAAATCAAATTCAATGTGCTTGCTTAGGAACGGTTCTCAATTTACCCATGACAGAAGCTACTCTGATCGAAAATCTTATCATGATAATAATGGCTTTTGGCGTGCTTTTTGGAAATGCATACTAAATAGTAGTATATTTGTCTAATAATTGTGATTATGAAGCAATTAAAGCTTTTTTTACTGATTATTTTGTTTGTCCACTCTAAAATGGGTATGGCACTCAATTTTCATTATTGTGGCGATCATTTAGCTCAAATTTCCTTTGCTCTAAATCCAAAAGGATGCGGGATGGAGACATCAAAAACATCTGATTCCGATACACTTTCTTTTTCTCAAAAAAATTGTTGTGCTGATGAAGTTGAGATTTTTCAAAATAAAGGTGACATATCTTTGTTTGATGACCTCAGTGGATTTGATTTTGAAATTACGGGTATTAACCTCAATTATTATTCAACAAACTACAGTACTGATGATCCTCAACTCATTCAGTTTCATCCACGTCCACCGCCTTTACAGACAGATCTTTATCGTTTGTACAGTTCCTTTCTTTTTTATGATTAATTCGACTGATTTACCTCAAACCATTCAAGTTCAGTAATCATCGAATTAACATTATAAAAATGAAAAACATATTTTTAACCTTTTTTTTAATGGGTATGTCTTTACCCGCACAAGAGTTGCTTAAAGGACAAATTAAAATAAGCGAAAATAATACTGAAACCCCAACTGAAGGAGTTAATTTATTTTGGCTCAATACTACCCAAGGAACTATCACGGATTCTTCGGGAGAGTTTAAGATTCCATTAAGCTCCATCTCAAATAAATTAATTATCAGCTATCTGGGCTTCAAAACAGATACTCTAACAATTACAAGTCCTAATCGAATTGAACATACATTATTTTCTAATAGTGGCGATTTACTGGAAGAGGTTACCCTTACTGAAAGAAGAAAAACCATTCAAAAATCATATTTTGAGACCCAAAACATAATTAAAGTCTCTAGCGAAGAATTGCTAAAGGCAGCTTGTTGTAATCTATCTGAGAGCTTCGAAACAAATCCCTCAATTGACGTGAACTTTGCAGATGCTCTGACTGGCACAAAACAAATTAAAATGCTCGGTCTCTCCAGTCCTTATCTTATGATATCTGAGGAAAATATTCCCATGGTTCGGGGTGCTTCTCAAGTTTATGGATTAACCTTTACTCCTGGTACTTGGATAGAAAGCATACAAATTACCAAAGGAGCTGGAAGTGTCGTAAATGGGTTTGAGAGCATTGCTGGGCAGATAAATACTGAAATTCAAAAGCCATCGATGGATGTTCCCTTGTTTTTAAATCTGTATTCCTCTATCAATGGAAGACAAGAGTTTAATGCCCATTTTAATACCGTTTGGAATGAAAAATGGAGTGGAGGATCTTATGTTCATGTAAATCAAAGAACTCAGAAATTTGATAATAATGACGATTCGTTTTTAGATGTTCCAATTTCGAAACAAATTAATGTTCTTAATAGATGGCAATACACAGATGCTGTGAAAGGCTGGGTTGGTTTTGCAAATCTCCGTTTTCTAGACGATAAAAAACAAACAGGCTCTGTAAATTTTGACCCAAGAGTTCATAAAAACACTACTGCTTTTTGGGGAAGTGAAATTGAAACAAAGCGAATTGATGCCTCTCTCAAATTAGGTCATGTTTCCCCTGAATTACCCTATCAAAGTTTTGGTTTTCAATCGGCATACAGCAACCATGATCAGGATTCATATTTTGGACTAAGAAGATACGATGTAAAACACCAAAGTTTGTTTGCAAACCTATTGTTTAACTCGATCATAACCAACACCAAAAATAAATTCAAAACAGGAATTAATTTTTCTTTTGATCAATACAATGAGGTTGTAGATCAAGTTGATTATGAAAGACGAGATAAGGTTGTTGGAGCTTTTTTTGAGTACAGCTATGACAGTTTGGATAAATTTAGTCTGACCGCTGGAATCCGATTGGATCTCCACAATCGTTTAGGAAATTTCGTAACCCCCAGATTCCATATGCGTTACATTCCTTGGGAAAGGGCAGTATTGAGAGCATCGGTAGGTCAAGGTCGAAAAGTAGCCAACATTTTTGCTGAAAACCAAAAATTATTTGGAACCAATCGCTTGATACAGTTGGTCGAAAATGGAGGATCTATTTATGGCCTAGGGCCTGAAAAGGCTTTGAATTATGGGTTGAGTTTTCTTCAAGGGTACACTCTTTTTGGAAAACAAGGAGACCTAACACTTGATTATTACCGCACAGAATTTTCTGACCAAGTTGTGGTTGACTGGGAACAGGCTAGTCATATTCGATTTTACAATCTTGATGGATCTAGTTATGCCAATAGTATTCAATTCGAATTGAATTACACCCCCTTTAAAAACACAGCCATACGTTTGGCCTACAAAAATTATGAGGTCAAAACAACTTACCTAAACCAAACCCTACAAAAACCTTTACAGCCACAAGAACGTTTATTTGCAAACTTTGAGTACAATTTTGTTGATGAAGAAAATGAATCTCAATGGAAAGCAGATTTCACCTATCATTTTGTAGGAAGCCAACGTTTACCCCCAAATAAAAGGGATGGATTTGGAAGTTTCTCGGAAAGTTATGGTCTATTGAATATGCAATTAACACGAGTTTTTTCTTCACAATTTGAAGTATATTTGGGGGGAGAAAATTTAGGTAATTTCAAACAATTAAACCCAATTGTAGATGCAGAGAATCCTTTTGGCTCAAATTTTGATACCTCAATAGTGTATGCACCTGTATTT
>PAOB01000034.1 GCA_002708445.1 Candidatus Arcticimaribacter sp. | reverse complement strand
TTACATCGAACGAGCCGCTCTCAAAAGCAAATTTACTTGGCGTTGCACCGCATAGAGTTTACCTGATTTCACTACAGCATTACCTGTACATTCTTTCTGTTGCACTAGTCCTTTTCGTTTGTAACGAAAGACGGGCGTTACCCGCTATGCCGCTCTGTGGTGTCCGGACTTTCCTCTCCTCATCAAAGATGAGCAGCGATAAGAGACCTGCTGCTACAAAGGTACATATTATGTTAATAATTTAGGGGTTATTTTGGAGTAGTATGTTCCAATATCAACCCAGTTTTTTTTACATTTGAAATAATATGGAACCCTTTGTAGTATCTGCATTAAAATACCGGCCACAACAGTTCAAAGATGTTGTTGGACAATCGGCTATTACAGAATCTCTAAACAATGCTATTGTCAAAAATCAATTGCCTCAAGCCCTACTTTTTTGCGGACCCAGAGGTGTTGGTAAAACTACTTGTGCTCGGATTTTGGCCAAACGAATTAACAGTAATGACCAAGATAATATTGATCCCAATCAAGATTTTGCTTTCAATATTTTCGAGCTCGATGCTGCCTCAAATAATTCTGTAGATGATATTCGCAACCTCAATGACCAAGTTCGCATTCCTCCCCAAGCTGGAACACACAAGGTTTACATCATTGATGAGGTACATATGTTATCCACAGCTGCTTTCAATGCCTTTCTTAAAACTCTAGAAGAGCCTCCAAAACATGTGATTTTTATTTTAGCTACAACTGAAAAGCATAAAATAATCCCTACCATTCTATCCCGATGCCAAATTTTTGAATTCAAAAGAATTACAAAAAATGATGCTCAAAATTACTTGGCAAATTTGGCGAAAGAGCAAGGAGTTGCCTATGAGGACGAAGCTTTACACTTAATCGCTCAAAAAGCCGATGGTGCTATGCGAGATGCATTATCTATTTTTGATAGAATGAATAGTTTTTGTAATCAAAACCTCACTGCTGAGGCTGTAGCTGAAAACCTCAACATTCTCGATAAAGCTTCTTATCTCAAATTCACTGACCTTATCATCAGTAACAAAATACCAGATAGTTTAATATTCTTCAATGAGATCCTTAATAAAGGAATAGAAGGACATCAATTCATATCAGGTCTTGCAACACATTTTAGAGATTTAATGCTTTGTAAAGAACCCAAAACAATACCCTTGCTAGAAATAAGCGAAAGCCTCCAGCAAGAACATGCTGAGCAAGCAAAAAAGCTCACTTTAAGCTACTTAATGGACGCCATTGATCTGGCACACGCTTGTGAATTGAACTTCAAAAACAGCAACAACAAAAGACTGCATGTCGAACTTTGTATCATGCAATTAGCTTCACTCCACTTTGATGGAGAAAAAAAAAAGGAAAGCTAATTCCAACCCAAAAACACAAAGCCAGTTTTGATCAGCCCTCAACAAAAGTATCTGAACCAGAGACTGAACAAAAATTCACCGTCCTAAAGAAACAAAAAAAAGAAGAGACAAGTAGTCCCCAAAAAGTTGAATTCAAAAAACCAGATATTAAAATTGAACCCATTGAAAACAATCAAGTATCAAGTCTATCACTTTCAAGTGTAAAAAGAAAAAAAGATTGGGCGCAAAAACAAAAACCAACTGAAAAAGTTAATAATCTTCCAACGGAAGTGTTTTCTGAAGAAGAATTACTAAATGTCTGGAATCGATATCAGCAAATGAAATATGAAAAGGGAGATCAAAACGTAGCTTCACTACTCAAAATAAGTACTCCTACTCTCAAAGATAACAGCCTAGTTGTTTTTAATGTTCCCTCAGATTTAAATAAAGTTGAATTGGAGCTTGAATTCACAGAGTTTGTTCCACATTTGAGAGCTGAGTTGAAAAATTATGACCTCAATGTAAAAGTCATTGTAGATGAAAAAACTGAAAAAAACTTCATTTACACTCCAGAGGAGAAATACAGTCGTTTAAAAGAAATTAACCCTGTAATTGATTTACTACGACAAGAATTTGATTTAGAACTATAAACAATCACGCATTGTGTTTTTTGTACATATGTTTGATCATCCCATCTGAAAGGCCAATTTTAGGAACGTAAACTTTTGAAGCCCCAGACCATTTTAAAGCTTTTAAATAAATTTCAAGTGCTGGTAAGATTACATCTGCTCGGTCTAAGTTTAGGTTGTATTTTAAAATGCGTTCTTCGTAACTCATTTTCTTTAATTCTTGATAAAAAGTATTGATTGTAATAAACAAAAGAGGTTTTCCTTCTCTGGTATTAGAAAGCTTGAACAGTTTATTGATGTTTCCGCCCGATCCGAGAAGATGAATTTTATCAATATTTTTGGTATTCGTTACAATCCATTTTTCAATTTCTAGCCAAACCCTGTCATTGACCATTTCGTTGAGCATACGAACAGTTCCGAGTTTAAAAGATTTAGAAGCTATTCTTTTTCCATTTTGGAGGATACTAAACTCCGAACTTCCTCCACCCACATCTACATAGAGAAAGTTTTTCTTTTGACCAATACTATCCAAAATTGTGGTATTAGAAATTATTTGAGCCTCTCTTTTCCCATCAATAACTTCAATCTTGATTCCTGTTTTTTTCTTGACTTTTTTTACAATTTCTTCGGAGTTGTTAGATTCTCGAAGTGCCGAAGTAGCACATGCCATGTAATTTTTTACTCCATTTATTTTCATAATCAATTTAAAAGCTTTCATTGCTTTTATGATTCGTTTAATGTTTTTGGGAGAAATTTCACCCACAGTAAACGAATCTTCTCCCAAACGGATGGGAACACGAACCATCTCGCTTTTCATAAAAATTGGCTGGGATCCCTCAAGCTCAAAAACATTTGAAATTAGGATGCGTATGGCATTTGAACCAATATCAATTGCAGCTAATTTTTTAACTTTCATTTTCTAGTTGTGCTTTAAAATATTCATGCATTTCCCATTGTGATCTGAAGGGCATTCCTTTTGATTTCTTAAATTCGTTCTGTGTAGAACCATTTAAAAGTCTGGCTTTTACATTGTCATTCCAGCTAATCATAAAGGTGTCTAGTAATTGCTTTTGAAGATCAATATCATAGATAGGACAAGCAACTTCTACTCTATTTTCAATATTACGGGTCATCAAATCTGCTGAGGAAATGTACATTTTTGGATCGCCGTCGTTCTCAAAAATGTAAACTCTTGGATGTTCTAAATATTTATCTACAATACTAATTACCTCAATATTGTCGCTTACTCCTTTGATCCCTGGAATCAAACAACAAACTCCGCGAACAATCATATGAATTTCTACTCCTGCTTGACTTGCTTCGTAAAGTTTATTGATGATTTTGTAGTTTGTAATGCTATTGAGTTTTAGTTTAATTTTGGCTACTTTACCTGCTTGTGCATTGTCTATTTCATTATCAATTAAACGATTTAGAACAGAAGCTGTATAATGAGGTGATACAATTAGATGCTTGTAGGTTTTGATTTTGTAGTTAACCTCAAAGAAACCAAAGACTTTACCTACATCTTTCAATATTTTTTGATGTGATGTGAACAATGTGTAATCGGTGTAGACCCTGGCTGTACTTTCATTAAAATTACCCGTACTAATAAACCCGTATTTTTTTAATTTGTTATCTTCTAAACGTTCAATCAAACATATTTTGGTGTGAACCTTTAAACCTGGAACTCCAAAGATTAGTTGAACTCCAGCAGCCTCGAGACGTTCTGCAAAATTAATGTTGTTTTTTTCATCAAATCGAGCTTGTAATTCGATTTGAACCGTTACTTTTTTACCATTCTTAGCTGCATTAATAAGGGAGCTTACAACCTGAGAATAGTTCGATAAGCGATACAAAGTGATTTTAATCGTTTTTACCTTGGGATCTAGAGCAACTTCACGTAAAAACTTAATCACATAGGCATAATTATGGTAGGGTGCATAAAGCAAAAAATCCTTTTCTGCTATCGAATTTAAGATGTTTGTATTGAGATTTAAATCCTTTATTGGCAGGGGTAAAACTTCGGGATACATCAAATCTCTTCGATCCAAACTAGGGAAATTCATGTAATCCCTTCTGTGGTGGTATTTACCTCCTGGAATTAGACTATCTGTAGTTCCAATTCCTAATTTTTTCATAATAAAATTTAGAGTCTTTTTGGGTATTCCTTTATCATACACCAACCGAACTGGGTCGCCTATCATTCGATCCTTGACACTGTTCATTATTTTTTCAACATAACTTTTACCAACATCTTCCTCAAGATCTAATTCTGCATCTCTGGTTATTTTTACCATATGTGCTTCGATTGAAGTGCAATCAAACATATTGAATATTGCATGAAAATTGTAACGAATCAGATCATCCAACAGCATAACATATTGTAAATCTCCCTCCTTGGGCAGTACCACAAAACGTTCCAGTTGTTTGGGGATTTCAATAAGTGCATACAATAGCTTATTCTTTCCTTTTTCTAGGGTATTCAGCGTTATTACCAAAAAAGCTTTATTGTCGCTGAAATCTTGAATTTCATCATGTAAAACAACGGTAACCAATGCTGGTCCTACATGTTGGTTAAAAAAATCATTTAGAAACTTTTCTTGATGTGGGCTAACTTCTTTCTCATTCAAAAAAATTATGTTTTCCTCCGAAAGTTTCTTTTCAATGTCTTTGAGGATAGATAAACTTTGACGTTGTTGATCGATAACTATCCCAGTAATTTCTTCAAGTAATTCCGTTGCAACAATCCCTCCTAGGGCTTTTTTCCCTGTTAAATCTGATTGTGATATCCGCTTAACCGTGGCAAAACGAACTTGAAAAAATTCGTCCAAGTTATTTGAAAAAATACCTAAAAATCTCAGTCGCTCAATTAAGGGAACTGATTCTTCAGAGGCTTCTTGTAATACTCTGGCATTGAAATCTAACCAGCTTATTTCTCGATTGACGTATTTACTTGTTTGTTGTTCTCTCATAAACATTTAAAGATTTACGTGAGCCGCTAATTGAAGATCCGTATTCAATAGAGGACCATTTGTTTGTTTGAAAAGTGAGTTGAGTCCAACAAGATGTTCTCAGGGTTGGTGCATTGTCGGTTGATAATTTTTGAGATACTTCAGAAAAGGCGGGATTGTGTCCAACAATAACGACGTTCAATAATGCATCGTCTATCTTCTTAATAAAAGCAAGCAAATCTTTGGGGTTAAAAGTGTAAAGTTCTTCTGATATTCTAATATTTAGCAGGTCATAACCGATGGTATGAGCCAGTATTGTAGATGTGTGTAAAGCTCGATTAGCAGGACTGGTAAAAATACATTCAGCCTCATTAAAAAGGTTTTTCCAATGCTGTGCAACCCCTTGAATTGTTTTTATCCCTCTTGATGAAAGAGAACGATCTCTATCCAAAACAGGTTCTTCCCATGAGGATTTAGCATGTCTTAAAAAAATCAATTTCTTCATCTCTTAGGGTGCTAATCGTTTTGCAATCCAATTCCCTTGTTTTTGAAGTGTAAACTCCATTCGGTCATGAAGGCGATTTGGTCTTCCTTGCCAGAATTCAATCGAACTTGGAACAACAATAAAACCTCCCCAATGTTCGGGTCGCTTAGGAGCTTTATCTTCATAGAGGACTACTAACTTATTTAATCTGTTTTCTAAAGAGTCTCGGTCTTCAATAGGCTCGCTTTGTGGTGAAACAATGGCTCCAATTTGACTTCCCTTAGGACGAGAATAAAAATAATTGTCCGAAGTTTCTTCTGCTACTTTTTGTGCCTTTCCTTTAATTAAGACTTGGCGTTCCATAACTGGCCAAAAAAAAGTTAGCCCAACCTTGTCAAGAGCATCAATCGCCTTACCCTTGTTGCTTTTGTAGTTTGTGTAGAAAACAAATCCAGCATCACTGAATTGCTTTAATAACACAATACGTGCTCTGGGAAAACCATCCAATTCAAGAGTAGCAAGAGTCATTGCATTGGATTCCTCTATCTGAGGGTGCTTCTCTGCAGCAGCAAACCAATCCTGAAACAAGTCGATAGGGTTGATTGACTTGATATCATCATCCAAGGTGTTTTTTTCGTATGATTTTCGCAATGAACCAATATCTTTTTCTTCTTTCATATGTGCAAGTTACAATAACCTGAAAAGAAAATTAAATTTTAAAAGATTTACCGTCTTCTGCTAAATGTACATTTTCAAAAAACTCTTTTGCTTCTTCTAAGAAGGAATTTAAATCGCCATAACGGCTAGAATAGTGTCCCAGAATTAGCCCTTTTGCATTAGCCATAGCAGCTATTTTCGCAGCCTGGGCAGCAGTGCTGTGTTTAGTTTTGATGGCCAAATCCATGTGGTTCTTCAAAAAAGTAGACTCATGGTACAAAAAGGTTACATTTTTAATTAAAGTAACGATGTCTTCTTTGTAAGCTGTGTCGCTACAAAAAGCATATGACTTTGGAAGTTCTGGATCAAATGTTAAGCTTTTGTTGGGAATCAATTTTCCAGTTGAATCAACAAAGTTTTTTCCAGCTTTAAGATTCTCCATATCACAAACCTCAACACCAAAGGTCTTTGCAGCCTCAATATTTACCTTACGTAAGCCTGTTTTTTCTTCAAAAAGATAGCCGTTTGTGTAAACTCGATGATCAAGAGGCACGGTAGATACTTTTATTTTATCATCTTCAAAAACCACTACGGAATCAGGAGTATCTAATTCATGAAAATACAAAGGATAGTCTGTCCATGATTTGGCAAGTTTGAGCTGTAATGTGATTATTTCTTTAATCCCCTTGGGGCCGTAAATATGTAGTTCAGCTTCTCTTCCTAATAAACGAAAGGTGCTTATCAAACCGATCAAACCATAAAAATGATCTCCGTGAAGATGGGAAATAAAAATATATCGGATACGAGCGAACTTAATACCAAGCTTTCGAAGTTGCATTTGAGTTCCTTCTCCACAATCAATTAGGATTAAATGACCTTTTACCTCTAGTAACTGAGAAGTGGTTTGAGCTTTTTTGCGAGGCGTTGCAGCATGGCATCCTAAAATGGTTAACTCCATAAAATTAAAATCCTAGATCACGTTGAATTCGATCTAATTCAATAAAATCGTGGGCTTCTTCAAGGGTTGGAACAACAATCAAAACTTCTGGAAGTGAATTGAATTGCTCTGGAGTCGCTACAAAAACAATACTTTGATTATCTGCTTTTAATGTATTTAAAATTATGCTTAATGCCTCCCTATGCTCATCTAAAAAAGAAAGCTTCATGCATTCTAAAATAACATCAGATTCTCCAATTTTATCTTGATATGCCTGACAAAAACCTTCAGGGTTGGAAGTAACTTCCTTATCAATTTGAATTTCAATTATGTTATTTTCATCTTTGGTAATCATACAGATGGAGTCATTATTTTTGAAGCCAAGAGATAGATTATTGCCATACGAATGGCTACACCGTTTTCTACTTGGTCTAAAATTATTGCTTGATCAGAATCGGCTACTTCCGAACTTATTTCTACACCTCTGTTGATGGGGCCAGGGTGTAAAATAACAATTTCTTTGTTTAAACTTTTAAGAAGCGGAAGCCCTAAACCGTATAGCTGAGTGTATTCTCTGATAGAAGGAAAGTAACTTTTATCCATTCGTTCATTCTGAACTCTGAGCATATTGGCAGCATCACACCATTGGAGTGCCTTTTTTAAATCCATTTCTATTGTTACTCCCAACGATTCAATATGCTTTGGCAATAGGCTTTTGGGTCCACATAATTTAATCTCTGCACCTAATTTTTTTAGTGCAAAAATATTAGACAATGCTACGCGTGAATGAAGAATATCCCCTACAATTACAATTTTTTTACCAGCTACCTCTCCAAATTTTTCACGAATAGAAAAGGTGTCTAGTAAAGCTTGAGAGGGGTGCTCATGGGTTCCATCACCTGCATTGATGATACAGGCATCGACATTCTTAGATAAAAAGGAAGCCGCCCCAGGGTTGGGATGACGCATAACAATCATATCTACTTTCATCGCCAAAATATTGTTGACCGTATCAATGAGGGTTTCTCCTTTTTTAACAGAAGATTGAGCTGCCGAAAAATTAATTACATCAGCACTCAAGCGTTTTTCGGCTAATTCAAAAGAAAGTTTTGTCCGTGTACTGTTCTCAAAAAAAAGATTCGCAATTGTAACATCCCGCAGGGTAGGAACTTTTTTAATTTTACGATTGATTACTTCTTTAAAATGATCTGCAGTCTCAAAAATTAAATGAAGATCGTCTTCATTTAAATACTTGATTCCCAGTAGGTGTTTGACGCTTAATTGGCTCATATGGTTTCTTTAATCAAGTAAACAGCATCTTCGTTTGTTAATTCTTTCCAATTCACCTCTACTTTATCATTTTGTAAAGAATCTATTTGTCTCCCAACATAATCCGGTTGAATAGGAAGGTGACGACTGAATCTGCGATCAATCAAAGTCAATAACTCTATTTCTTTGGGACGACCAAAAGACTCAATAGCGGTCAAGGCAGCACGAATACTTCGTCCAGTGTAAAGTACATCATCAATGAAAACAATACACTTATCTTCAACAAGAACATTCATCTGCATTGCATTTGCGGCATGTGGTTTATCGCCTCTTCTAAAATCATCTCGAAAAAAAGTAGTATCGAGTTTCCCAAAAGCTACTTCGCTAACTCCATAATTTTTTTTTAGCAAAACGATCAATCGATCCAGAACAAATGACCCCCTAGGTTGTAGACCTACCAGTACTGTATTCGAAAAGTCTTGGTGCTTCTCTATCAATTGGCAAGCTAGACGATGCAGAAGGATGTCTATTTGATGTTCATTAAGAAGAAGCTTGGGCCGCATGCTTTTGGTTTTATTTACAAAAATATTATTTTTTTATCTAGTGATCTTGATTTCTGGGAATAAAAAAAACCCTCTTTTACAAAGAGGGTTTTTAAAATGTGTTAGAAAAAAATTATTTTCCTTCCATCTTTTGTTTTAAATCTGCCAAAGCATCTAAATCTCCAAGAGTAGTCTTTTCAGAGTTAGCTGCTGCCATTTTCTTAGTTGCTTTACGTATGTTATCACGTTCTTCTTCTTTGAATAGAGCAGTATGAGATGCTACAACACGCTTGAATTCTTTATTGAACTCAATAACTTTGAAACTTGTCTCTTCTCCAAGACCGAGTTTAGTTCCATCTTCTTTTTCAAGATGACGAGAGGGTACAAAAGCTCTAACGTGTTCGTTAAAGTTAATGGTTGCCCCTTTGTCAACGATTTCCGTTAGTTGAGCTTTGTGTGTCGTATCTACAGCAAATTCAGTTTGGTATTTATCCCATGGGTTATCCATAGTTTGTTTGTGTCCTAAACTTAGTTTACGCCCTTCAACATCCAATTCTAGAACAACAACCTCGATTGTGTCTCCAACTGTCAAAATTTCTGATGGGTGCTTTACTTTCTTGGTCCATGATAAATCTGATATGTAAACTAGACCATCGATTCCTTCTTCTAATTCGATGAATACCCCAAAGTTTGTGAAGTTTCTTACAATACCAGAGTGCTTAGATTGTATTGGATATTTACTTGTAATATCAGTCCATGGATCTTGAGTTAGTTGCTTGATTCCGAGAGACATTTTACGAGTTTCACGATCTAATGTCAAAATAACTGCTTCTACTTCGTCTCCAACTTTCACGAAATCTTGAGCCGAACGCAAGTGCGTAGACCAAGACATTTCAGAAACGTGGATCAAACCTTCAACACCGTCTTCTATTTCGATAAATGCACCGTAATCTGCGATTACAACTACTTTACCTTTAACTTTTTCTCCTTCTTTGATAGTATCTCCCAGTTGATCCCATGGATGAGCACTCAATTGTTTTAATCCTAATTGAATTCTTGATTTGTTATCATCGAAGTCTAAAATTACCACATTGAGTTTTTGATCCAATTCTAAAATCTCGTTGGGGTGGTTGATTCGACTCCAAGAAAGGTCTGTGATGTGGATTAGTCCGTCTACACCTCCAAGGTCTATGAATACTCCGTATGAAGTGATGTTTTTAACTGTACCTTCAAGAACTTGACCTTTTTCAAGTTGTCCAATGATTTCCTTTTTCTGCTCTTCTATATCGGCTTCAATCAATGCTTTGTGTGATACAACAACATTTTTGAATTCTTGGTTGATTTTGACAACCTTAAACTCCATTGTTTTATTTACATACTGATCGTAGTCACGAATTGGCTTTACATCAATTTGAGATCCAGGTAAGAATGCTTCAATTCCAAAAACATCTACAATCATTCCTCCTTTTGTTCTACATTTTACAAAACCATTGACTATTTCACCTGTATCATGAGCATTGTTTACACGATCCCATGCTTTGATAACACGAGCTTTACGGTGAGAGAGGATCAATTGACCTGTTCTGTCTTCACGCGCATCTACAATAACCTCTACTTTGTCTCCAACTTTAAGGTCTTGATTGTAACGGAATTCGTTTAGAGAAATAACTCCTTCAGATTTTGCGTTGATATCTATGATTGCCTCACGATCAGTCATAAAAACAACTGTTCCCTCAATCACATCTTCGTCAGCTGTGTCTACGAAATTTTCTTTTACTAAAGTTTCAAACTCTAACAATTGAGCATCTTCTATTACGTCGATTCCTTCTTCGTAATTGTGCCAATTAAAATTTGTTAAAAAATCCTCTGCGTTGTTTGCAGTGGGTTGTGCTTGGGCTTCTTGTGGAGCAGCTTGCTCATTAGCCTCTGGCGGTGTATTGTTTTCTTCAGCCATTGCCGATAAAATTTGTATTCTGCTGTTTTGTAGAACTTTAAATGAAAACAAACAGAAGATATTCTTAATAGTTTTTGTGGTCTCTCGTTCAACTTAATCATAAGAGACCGCAAATGTAGGGATAATCTGTTGATAGACAAAGTCAAGAGTGTTATTTTTAAAGTTTCCCTGCTTTGAAAATAATCCAACAAGATAAGCAAATCGATTTTTGCTGACTACAAATTAAATTTTGAAGCTAATGAGGGATAAATTGGGAAGCAATGAAACAAAAAATATCAATTGAAAAAGATGTCAATGCTCGTTTTTTATTAAAATTTCCAATTCGTTAATTAAAAGAACGTCCTAAATACCTAGGATTTTGAATTGATCGTAGAAAACATTTGCTCTAAAACAGTTTCAACAGAAACATTTGTGGTGTCAATTTCCAGAGCATCCTCGGCTTTCTTCAAAGGAGAAATAAGTCGAGTGCTGTCCTGATGATCTCGGTCGATTACATTTTTTAAAATATCCTGATAAACCACTTTTTCTCCCTTGGCTTTCAATTCATCAAAACGCCGTGTCGCACGAACTTCAGCATCGGCAACCAAAAAGAATTTAAAATCAGCTTCAGGGAAAACAACTGTGCCAATATCACGTCCGTCCATAACCACACCTCCAAGTTGAGATAAAATACGTTGCTGATGAACCAAATGATCACGAACAAAACCCAAACCAGCTATTTTACTGACCCATGAAGAGACTTCTAAAGTCCTCAACTCATCTCCATAAGGGCGACCATTGAACAACATTAGCTTGGAGGGTATATCCTTACTCCAACTAAAACTTGTTTTATGAAGGGCTTCTTTTAATGCATCTTCTTGAATGTACTCCTCTTTTAGAAAACCATTTTTCAAAGCAAAATAACTTACTGCCCGATACATAAATCCCGTGTCAATGTAAGTGAATCCGAGTACATCTGCTAAACGTTTAGAAAGGGTGCTTTTTCCGGTTGATGCATATCCATCAACTGCAATAACTGAAGTTTTCATAGGGCAAAGATAAGAAAGAGAATTTTGCTAAGCTCCTTGAATTTGTATTGACTTTTGAAAATTTACTGGAGTTTTTATTTGTTTGTACTGAAAATCAAAAACCGCTTGATTCCCCTTGATTGAAGAAACGCTTAAAGTTTGAACAGGTAATTCTTCTGGAACCCCACTACCATAAATCTCAACCAAGGCATCTCGTTTGAAAGGAAACTGTACTTTGTGGAAATCCATTACCTCTTCTTGCGATCGAACCCCTTGTGACAACCATTTTATTAGCTGTTCTTGACGATCGATTTGCCAAGTGACTGGATACAAAGTACTGGAAGACCAAAGATGAATTTCTGAGTTTGATAATTCTTTTATGTGGAGTTTTAATTCATCCCAACGCAATTCTGTCAAAATACCCTGATCAAAAACAATAAAGGTAAAAGGCTCCATCCCCTCAAACTCAAAATTGTTTACAAAGGTTTGATAATCCTTGTACTCAAAAAACTCGAGTGCCATCTTCCCACGGCTCATTTTGTAGGTTCCCTCAGAAAGATGGGGATTAAATGCTCCATTCAAAATACAAACAAACTGATTGGTGTTTGAAAAAACGAACCAACTCCCTTTTGCTTGTGTATCTTGAGGAAAATAAAGCGACTTCTCCCCTACAAAAAGCTCTTGTAAAACAGTTGCTGCCCTAGCGGGGTCTTCATCTCGATTAGAAGTAAAAACAAAACCATCGCGGGTCAGAGGAATAAAACTCACTGTACACATAAGTAGCTACAAGCTTTTTGCATTTTTAGCTTTTTGATTTGTTAAAGCCAAGGCTAAAACTTCTTCCATTTCTTTTACAAAATGAAAAGTCAATCCTTTCAAATAAGCGGGTTTAATTTCCTCAATATCTTTTCGGTTACTTTCACACAATATGATTTCTTTGATCTTGGATCGCTTTGCAGCAAGTATCTTTTCTTTAATTCCTCCAACGGGAAGTACTTTCCCTCTCAAGGTAATTTCTCCCGTCATTGATAAATTCTTTTTTACCCGTTTTTGAGTTAATAAAGAAACCAAAGAGGTTAGTATGGTAATTCCGGCACTTGGCCCATCTTTTGGGGTAGCTCCCTCAGGAACATGAATGTGAATGTTGTATTTGTCAAACTTAAAGTCATCAAGTCCTAACCGCTTTGCATTTGCTTTTATGTATTCCATAGCAATTGTAAAGGATTCTTTCATAATCTTACCGAGGTTTCCTGTAATGTTCAAAACCCCTTTTCCTGGAGAAAGTGCAGATTCTATGAATAAGATATCCCCTCCAACAGAAGTCCATGCTAATCCGATTACAACCCCTGCCACCTCATTATTTTCGTACAAATCTCGAGTGACTTTGGGTGGTCCTAATATCTCAGTTAAATCAGATGATTCGGGTTTTACGGCATACTCCTCGTCCATAGCAATAGATTTGGCGGCATAACGGGTAACTTTCGCAATTTGTTTATCTAGACCTCGAACACCCGACTCTCGTGTGTAGAGTTCAACAATACGTTCCATAACTCCCTTTCCGAGTTGTATGGCTTTTTTATCTAAACCGTGTTCAATTAATTGTTTTGGAAGTAAATGTTGTTTTCCGATAACAACTTTCTCTTCTATGGTGTAACCACTTACGTTAATGATTTCCATACGATCTCTCAAAGCAGGATGGATATTCCCAATGTTATTTGCAGTTGCAATGAACATCACTTTGGATAGATCATATCCCAGTTCAAGAAAATTATCGTAAAACTCATTATTCTGTTCAGGATCCAAAACTTCGAGCATTGCGGAAGAGGGATCACCCTGAGCACTATTTCCAAGTTTATCAATTTCATCAAGCACAAAAACAGGATTTGAAGTTCCTGCCTTTTTTAGGCTTTGAATGATACGTCCCGGTAAAGCTCCAATGTATGTTTTTCGATGTCCACGAATTTCTGCTTCGTCTCTAAGTCCTCCTAAAGAAACACGAACATAAGACCTTCCCAGAGCTTCAGCAATGGATTTTCCCAAAGAAGTTTTTCCGACTCCCGGAGGACCGTACAAACAAAGAATGGGAGACTTCATATCGTTTCTTAATTTAAGAACAGCAAGATATTCAATGATGCGTTTCTTAACTTCTTCAAGACCAAAATGATCCCGATCCAATACTTTTTGAGCTCTTTTTAAATCAAATTTATCGGTTGAAAAATGATCCCATGGAAGATCCAAAAAAAGATCTAGATAATTGCGCTGAACAGAATACTCGGCTACTTGAGGATTCATTCGTTGCATTTTCATCAATTCTTTTTCGAAATGAGCGCCGACCTCCTTAGTCCAAACCTTAGCTTTGGCTCGGGTTTTCATTTCTTCAATTTCTTCTTCATATGAAATACCCCCCAACTCTTCCTGTATGGTTTTCATTTGTTGTTGAAGGTAATACTCCCGTTGCTGTTGATCCAAATCGTGGCGAACTCGAGATTGAATGTCATTTTTCAACTCTAACTTCTTGAACTCTACGTTCATGTACTTCAAGCACAGCAAAGCGCGTTCTTTGATGTTTTTTAATGAAAGAATTTTTTGCTTTTCATTCACAGAGAGGTTCATATTTGATGAAACAAAATTGATCAGAAACGAATAGCTTTGAATGTTTTTGATCGCAAACGAAGCTTCCGAAGGTAAATTCGGGTTTTCTTGGATAATTTGAAGTGAAAGTTCTTTAATGGATTCTGCAACAGCCTTGAACTCTGAATTATCATAAGTCAATTCATCTTCAACCGATCGGGTTGAAGCTTTTAGATAGGGTGAATCAGAAATTATTTTTTCTATTTCAAAGCGTTTTTTACCCTGAATAATTATGGTAGTATTACCATCGGGCATTTTTAAAACTCTTAAGATACGTGCAACAGTACCTAAAGAATAAATGTCTTTAGAACTTGGATTTTCAACTGCTTGATCTTTTTGGGCAACCACACCGATAACTTTTGAGCCTTGGTTTGCATCCTTGATCAGTTGAATGGATTTGTCTCTCCCAACTGTGATTGGAATAACAACACCAGGAAAAAGCACAGTATTTCTTAGCGGTAAAATAGGAACCTCGTTTGGAAGGTCCTCTCTTTCAAGCGCTTCTTCGTCCTCTGGGGTTAATAAAGGGATCAAATCTGCTTCTGATTCAATATCTTGGAGTGACAGATTGTCTAAATTTGAAAAGATTGGTTTGGCCATAATATTTTTTATGCGTCATTGTGTCATTCAATCATAAGCTTGGAGGTAATTTTCGCACCAATTCATACAAAAGATCAAAATCAATAGAACCTGTTCAAGAGTTATGCCAATTGAAAGAAACTTAATTTTAATTTAAAAAGTGTAACAAATAATCAAAATTTCATCTTATGTTATGAAATGCAGTCCAAATTGAACAAAAAAAGTATAGACCAGCTAATTTATCTGGATCTGGACGTATTGAACTTCAGGGGTCGAGCGAAGAATTTGAAGTAAAACTATCTGGTTCGGGATCCATACGAGCCAGAGCAATGGAAGTAAATGGAGGTGACTTTTCTCTGAGTGGCTCTGGCCGAATGATTGTGAATGTTTCTGGTAGACTAAAAGCACAAGTTTCTGAGTCTGGAAGTATTCGTTATGAAGCTAAACCCTCTACAAGAGTAGTGAGTAAAGTAGTTGGATCGGGTTCGATCCGAGAAATTAAGAACCGTTAATCTTTAGTGTTCTTTTTTAGGAACCCTTAGAAGCATTAACGCACCCAAAACAAAAAATACAAAGAAAAATAAAATGGAGACGCGCATGCTTCCAGTAATCTGGTCTAAGAACCCAAAAAGAAGCATCCCGATGACTATAGCGATTTTTTCGGTTACTCCATAAAAACTAAAATAAGAAGTGGTATCTTCAGTTTCGGGAATGAATTTGGAATAAGTAGATCGAGATAATGACTGCAATCCACCCATAACCAGACCTACAAAACCAGCCACCATGTAAAATTGATCAGGAGTACTGATAAAAAAGGCATACACACAAATAGCTGCCCAAATCAAGTTGATCACAAAAAGGGTCTTCAGATTCCCGAATTTTTCTGAACAACGGGCAGTAATAATTGCTCCAACAATGGCAACTAGCTGAATCAAAAGAATACTTACAATCAAACCAATTGTTTTGTCAGAATCAGAGCCCCAATCAATTTCTTCTTCCCCAAAATAGGCCGCAACCAGCATAACTGTTTGTAAAGAGGTACTGTAAACAAAAAAGGCCGCCAAATAGCGTTTCAAACGAAAATTCATTGTTAATTGACACCAAACCAACCTCAACTCTTTGTATCCGTTCCAAAGAATGTCCTGTGTAATCTTTTGACCTTTGTTGCCTCGTGGGAGATAATAAAAAGAAAAAAGGCTGAAAAAAGCCCACCAAACTCCCACTGAAACAAAGGAGTACTTCATGGCAAGCATTGCTGATTCAATTTCTGTACCTTCAATGCCATACCATTGAGGCTTCATTATCATGGACAGATTGAACAATAAAAGAAGAACACTACCAACATAACCCAAAGAATAACCTTGAGCAGAGGCACGGTCTTGTTGATCTTCATAAGCAATGTCGGGTAAATACGAATTGTAAAAGACCAGACTAGACCACAAACCAATCATTGCAAGAAAGTAGAATAGAAATCCCAAATAAATGTTAGCCAAATCAAACCAAAATAAACCAATACAAGACAGTGAACCCATGAAAACAAAAAATTTCATGAATTTTTTCTTATTGCCAATGTAATCAGCTATCCCAGAAAGAATTGGAGAAATTAGGGCAACAACTACGAAAGCAGTTGCGGTTACAAAACTTATCATCGCCGTGTTTTTGACCGAATAGCCAAAAAAATCAATCTGATTGTTTTCAGCAAAAATCATTCCGTAATAGATAGGAAAAATCGCCGATGATATTACCAAGGGGTAAACCGAATTTGCCCAGTCATAAAAAGCCCAAGCATTGATTAATTTTTTACTCCCTTTCGCTAAAGCAACTTTTGGTTTAAACATAAATTTAGTTTGAAAGTTCAAGATAAGATATTAACAGCAGTTCAGACAAAAATTAATTTTTCTTTTTTAAAAATTGAAATCCAATACTGTTTTTATGTTCTAATATTTTAGCATAAGTAAAACTTATACTTATTTTTAAATTACTTAAAATCAATTATCTGTGGTTAGTATATTATATCAATAGTTTGATTATATTTAGTGGTTTTGTTTTTTAAAATTAAAGTAAAGCTTTAAGTTTAAAGTCACCGTGTTATTTGCATTTAAAACTATGCAAGTCTTGATTTTTAAAAACATATTCAAAAGATTCGTATCTTTATGAAAACTCCAATTAATCATTAGAAAACTTTTGCTCTCTTTATTCTTTTTTCCTCTTTTGTTGAGCTGTCAAAACTCTAAAAAAAAGCCTGCACAAAAAGTTAAATATCTTTTTGAAAAAACCGAATCCGAATGGAAAGCTGAGCTTCCCATAAAGGCATTTTATGTATTGAGAGAAGCAGGAACAGAACAAGCTTTTTCGGGTAAATACGATAAATTTTATGAAAAGGGAACTTATCAATGTGCTGCATGTGCAACTCCTTTGTATCAATCTAAGCACAAATATGACTCTGGAAGTGGTTGGCCTTCTTTTGACCGAGGAGAAGATGAAAACATCGAATATGATGTAGATTATAAATTGGGCTATGCCCGAACCGAGCTCAAATGCAATAAATGCGGTGGTCACTTAGGACATATGTTTAACGATGGCCCTCGACAAACTACTGGTAAACGCCACTGCATCAATTCTGCCGCTCTTTATTTTGTACTCGGTACCGATGAATAAAAACTATCCTTTCTACAGGTCTGATCAAGAATGGCGTAAAATTCTTACGGATGAAGAATACCGAATACTTCGCCAACAAGGCACCGAATTTCCAAATAGTGGGCAATACAACACTCATTACGAAGCAGGGACTTACAATTGTAAAGGCTGTAGTCAACCGCTTTACAGCAGCGAATCTAAGTTTGACAATGGTTGCGGATGGCCTAGTTACGACCAGAGCATTGAGGGTGCCATAGAATACCGCAAAGATACCAGTCTGGGAATGTTACGCGTAGAGATCCTCTGCTCGAACTGTGGCGGACATCAAGGTCATGTTTTTGATGACGGGCCAACCGTTTCGGGAAAACGTTATTGCGTAAATTCGGCAAGTATCCGTTTTGAATCCAAAAAGTAAGTTTAAGGGGTTTTTTCTTCCCCTTGTTTTTTTGTATTTTTGCACCATCAAAAACTTGAACTTATGACAACATATGATGTAATTGTTTTAGGAAGCGGTCCAGGTGGATATGTTACTGCTATTCGCGCCTCACAACTGGGATTAAAAACTGCTGTTATCGAAAAGGAAAGCCTTGGAGGAGTTTGCCTCAATTGGGGATGTATTCCAACCAAAGCGCTTCTCAAATCAGCTCAAGTTTTTGATTACCTCAAACACGCATCGGACTATGGTCTTAAAGTTACCGATTATGACAAAGACTTTGATGCGGTAGTCAACCGCAGCAGAAACGTAGCTGCAGGTATGAGTAAAGGAGTTCAGTTTTTAATGAAAAAAAATAAAATTGACGTTTTAAATGGTTTTGGGAAAATTCTCCCCAAAAAACAAGTGAGCGTTACTTTAGACGACAAAACCACCACCTACCAAGCGAATCACATCATTATTGCAACTGGAGCGCGTTCCAGAGAGCTTCCTAGCCTTCCTCAAGACGGAAAAAAGGTTATTGGTTATCGAGAGGCTATGACCTTGCCAAAACAGCCTAAAAAACTAATTATAGTGGGTTCTGGGGCTATTGGAATTGAGTTTGCTCATTTTTACAACGCAATGGGTACCGAAGTTACCGTTGTCGAATTCCAAGATCGTATCGTTCCTGTTGAGGATGAAGAAATTTCGAAACAATTGGAGCGATCCTTCAAAAAAGCTGGAATCAATATTATGACTCAAGCCGAAGTTACCCATGTGGATACCAAAAGACAAGGAGTTACAGCAACTATAAAAACTGTTAAGGGCGAAGAAACGCTCAAGGTTGACATCGTTTTATCTGCTGTTGGAATCAAAACCAACATTGAAAACATCGGTTTAAAAGAGGTTGGAATTGCTATAGACCGTGACAAAATTTTAGTTAATGACTTCTACCAAACCAACCTTCCGGGCTACTATGCCATTGGAGACGTTACATCAGGACAGGCTCTTGCACACGTTGCCTCTGCAGAAGGAATACTCTGCGTAGAAAAAATTGCAGGACATACAGTTGAGCCTTTAGATTATGGTAACATCCCGGGATGTACCTACTGCACGCCTGAAATTGCTTCTGTTGGATTGACCGAGTCTCAAGCCAAAGAGCAAGGATACGACATCAAGGTTGGAAAATTCCCGTTTTCTGCCTCCGGAAAAGCACAAGCTGGTGGGACTCCCGAAGGTTTTGTGAAAGTGATCTTCGATGCCAAATACGGAGAGTGGTTGGGCTGCCACATGATTGGAGCCGGTGTTACAGACATGATCGCCGAGGCAGTACTTGGACGTAAACTCGAAACTACCGGCCACGAAGTACTCAAAGCCGTTCACCCCCACCCCACCATGAGCGAAGCCATGATGGAGGCTGTGGCCGATGCCTATGACGAGGTAATCCATTTGTAAATCCCCATTGAAATAACTAGCATAAATAAGGCTCGCTTTTAGCGAGCTTTTTTCTTTTTTACTATATTTGAGGTAGTTACAGTCCCTAATCTGTACTTTAATCATGAAAAACCTACGGCTTTTACCCGACCTCCATCGACAACAAAAGATTGTCAGGCTAGACTTTGCCTTTGATCGAGAATTGATTGCACTTGTAAAGTCGCAAAAGAGAGCGAGATGGAGTCAAACGCAACAATCATGGTATTTCCCAGCAAAAGAATTTCAATTGGATGTTTTTTATCAAACGTTTGAGGATAGTGTTCTAATAGATTATTCTCAACTTAAAAAACACTCACCTGTAAACCATATCATAAAGAAAAAGATCATTCCCTATGAGCCAAAATCCATCCCAAGACTATCGTCTTTATATAGAGAACAATTGGTTTTAAAACGTTACAGTAAAATACAATAAAAACCTATTGTTCGTATTTTTAAAATTTTTGATTTTTTTATGGGTCAGTCCATTGACCGTCTTTCCAAAAAAGATATACAGGTATTTCTGTTGTATTTAATTCAAGAAAAAAAGGTTAGTTCTTCGACACAAAATCAATATATCAATGCCATTAAGTTTTATTATGAAAAAGTGCTTAAGCAAACTAAAATGGTTTTTACACTAGAGCGACCTAACAAAACTAAAAAGCTACCAGAAATATTGACAGAACAAGAGGTTTTATTGATCTTCAAATAAACATCAAACCTATAACACAAAACCATTTTGTCGCTTATATATTCTAGTGGGTTGAGAGTAGGCGATCTCATTGGGCTGAGAGAACAAGATATCGTGTGAGAAAAGAACTATCTCTTCTTCGGGGTGGAAAAGGGAAAAAGGATAGAATTACACTACTGGCTGATAATATTGCATTGCTGTTGAGGAAATATATTCACAAATACAATCCCAATTATTGGTTGATTGAAAGCCCAAACAGAAAACAATATTCAGCATCTAGCATACGAGTTATCTTGAGGCGATCAGCAAAAAAAGCAGGTTTTCAAAAAAGAATTTATCCTCATATGTTGAGACACTCTTTCGCAACTCATTTGTTGGAAAAAGGAACAGATTTAAGATATGTTCAAGAGTTGTTGGAGCATGGAAATTCCAAAACTACAGAGTTTTATACGCATGTGAGTCAAAAATCTCTTGCAAATATTAAAAGTATACTAGACCATATCATTGAATATCAAGGTAATGATAATGAGAGCATTAAGATAAAAAAAGTATAAAAACATATAAAGGAAATAAACGCAATATGCGGATATAAACAAGTTGTAATCAATTTCAGCAAAAGCTGAATCCTAGTTGCTATACTTTGCTAAAGCAAAGCCCCGACCCTAGGAAAATTGATTACAACGTCACACTAAACCAAATTAACGTTTTAGTGTGGAATGGACGTTATGGGCAATTAAAACCCTAAGTCTAATAGAACCCGAGAAAACATTTTCTGCTTGGGAGAAAAAAGTGAAGAGAAAACAAAAATGATTGTCTGTAGTGGGTTAAGCCAAAAAAATACGTTTTTCTTTAGTGGCATTTTGTAAGTCTCAATACTCCTGAAAAAATGTTGAAGTGCGGATTTTAAATTGAATAATAATGAAAACTTTAGAGCAAACGTTAGTCTTACTTATTATCTCTGGACTTATCCTTTCATATACAAAAGAAAATTATGACGCCTTAATTTACTATGTAGACAAATTGGAAGATGTCGATGCATTTTTTAAATTAGTGGATTCATCACAGCTTCCTAAGAGCAATAGAACCATTATGTTTACAGAAAAGGACGAAAAGATGGAGTAAACAGAGATTCCATTTTCATGCCCTTCAGGAGAGAGAAGTAGACTAATTTCAAACTACGTGCGCCAATGTTGTGTTCGATATCAAAGGAATTAAGTGCATGTATAATGAGTTTCGAAAATTGAAAAATAACAAATGTAGAATTCAGCATGAAACATTAAAGCTAATATTCCTCAGCTTTGGAACTGGTTAATAAAAAACCAGAATTCACAAGGAATAAAAGTAGTGTTCTCCAATTGCTGTCTAAAGAAACATATGTCACAATCCAACATAAAAATAAGAGTAGCTGTCCCAAATGATCTTAAAATCTTGAAAGAATTTGAGCAAGAAGTAATTCGTTATGAGCGAGCCTTTGCAAAAAACTTAAAACAAGATCCTATTGTGTATTACGAGCTCGAAGATTACATTGAAAGATCAGATGTTCAGGTATTAGTTGCCACCCTAGAACGCAAGCCCGTGGGGTCTGGATACGCCATGATCAAAGATTCTGAAACATTCAAAACACCTGAAAAGTATGCTTATCTTGGATTTATGTACGTAATTCCCAATCAGCGTGGAAAAGGGATTAATAGACTTATCATCAATGAACTATTGAAGTGGGTAAAAGAAAAAAAATTGACAGAAGTTCAATTGGATGTTTACGCAGAGAATGAGAGTGCAATCAGTGCTTATGAGAAAATTGGATTTAAACCCGATTTATTAAAAATGAGATTGAGGCACTGAAATTAAATACAAACCAAAAAAACAAACCCAAACACCATGAAAACAATGTCCTGCAAAGAGCTCGGTGGAGCTTGCTACCAAAAATTTAGCGCTAATACTTTTGAAGAAATCGCTGCACTTAGTAAAGAACACGGAAAAAAAATGTTTCAAAAAAAAGATGCTGAGCATTTGAATGCAATGCAACAAATGCGAAGTTTGGTGAAAGACACCGACGGTATGAAAAAATGGTATGAGGAGAGAAAAAAAGTGTTTGATTCATTACCAGAGGATTAGAAGGCTTACAAAAAACTTTCAACAGCCAAACGATAGGAATCCAAACCAAAACCGAGAATCAGTCCTTTTGCATTTGGAGTTATGAAAGAGGTGTGTCTAAAATCCTCGCGTGCAAATGTGTTTGAAATATGCACTTCAATAACACTAGTGTCTATAGCTTTGATTGCATCACCTAATCCTACTGATGTGTGAGTGTAAGCAGCGGCATTGAGTATGATCCCGTCAGAAGAAAATCCAACCCGATGCAATTGATCAATGAGTTCACCCTCAATATTCGATTGAAAATAGTCAAATTCGATTTGAGGAAACTTTACTTGAAGATCAGCAAAATACTGCTCAAAAGTTTGATTCCCGTAAATACCAGGTTCGCGTTGACCCAATAAGTTAAGGTTAGGACCGTTGATGATGCTGATTTTCATTTACAAGATTTTAAACAAAAATAGTCAAAGTTTTTTAGAATGCTCGGCTACGATCAAAGAAGAACAAAAAGCTTATTTTTGAGCTATGAACTGGAAAGAATCGCTCAAGCATTACGAACACTACCTCAAAATTGAACGCGGTTTATCGAAGAACTCAATCGCAAGTTATGTTTTAGATGTTCAGGCGTTGATGAATTTTTATTCAGAAAACAACTCTTGTACCCCGCTAAATTGCTCAAAAGAGGATGTACAGCACTTTTTATATGAAGAGGCTAAAATTGTTGAGGCAAGTTCTCAAGCACGCCGCATTTCGGGTTTAAAAAGTTTTTTTAATTTTTTGATTTTTGAGGGATATCGAGAATCATCACCCATAGACCTAATCGAAAGCCCAAAATTGGGACGCAAACTACCAACAGTATTATCTTTAGATGAAATCGAGAAAATTCTTAGTATCATTGATTTGGGGAATCCTCTAGGTCATCGAAATAGAGCCATCATTGAAACCCTTTACGGAAGTGGTTTGCGTGTAAGTGAATTGGTAGAACTCAAAATATCGGATCTCTATTTCAAAGAAAATATGATGCTCATTACTGGGAAAGGAGACAAACAACGTTTGGTTCCACTGGGAGCTTACGCCAAAAAATACATTAAATACTACAAAAATGAAGTTCGAGTACTTAACAAAATTGACAATGAAGATCGCGACACTCTTTTTCTCAATCGGAATGGCAAAAAACTTACTCGTGCGATGATTTTTACCCTTGTAAAACAACTAGCCAAAAAAGCGAACATTGATGAAAAAATAAGTCCCCATACCTTTCGACATTCTTTTGCAACACATCTTTTGGAAAATGGAGCTGATCTAAGGACAATTCAAACCCTTATGGGACACGAGAGCATTACCACAACCGAGGTTTACATGCATTTAGATACCCAACAGCTATCACAAGTTTTAGAAAACTTTCATCCGAGAAATAACTAATTATTTTGCCAGTACATTTACTACCAAACGAAAGCCTTCTCCATGAATGTTTAGAATTTCAACATTAGGATCCAGTCGAAGATATTTTCTCAATTTGGCAATGTACACGTCCATACTTCTGGATGTGAAATAATTATCATCATTCCAGATTCTGTTCAAAGCGGTTTCTCGCGAGAGTAAATCATTCACGTGTAAGGCTAACAAACGTAAGAGCTGGTTTTCTTTTGGGGATAATTTAATGGGGTCATCGTCTTTGAAAGTTAACATTCTCAACTTAGAATTGAAGTCAAATGATCCAATTTTAAAATCAATTTCTTCAGATTCTACATGAGACTGTGTTACTCTTCTAGACAGAATGGATTTGATTTTCGCAAGCAAAACTTCAGAATCAAATGGTTTTGAAACATAATCGTCAGCTCCCAATTTAAAACCTTTCAAAACATCTTCTTTTAAGGATTTTGCTGTCAGAAAGATTAATGGTACTTGATCGTTCTTTTCTCGGATCTCTTTCGCCAGTGTAAAACCATCTTTGTAGGGCATCATAACATCAAGGAGGCAAAGGTCAAACAGGTCTTTTTTGAACTTCTCGAAACCTTCGATTCCGTTTTTAGCCAAAGTAACTTCATATCCATTTATGGATAAGTACTCTTTGAGGATGTTACCAAAGTTTGGATCATCTTCTACTAAGAGTATTTTTTTGTTTTCTACTTTCATAATTAGAAGGTTAATTCAAATTAAACACTGATTTTATCGTTTACAAGGGGTAAACGCACCTGGAAGGTTGTACCCCTACCTTTCTCACTTTGTACATGAATCGTGCCATTATGCAATTCAACTATTTTTTTTACGTAAGAAAGACCCAAACCGTGTCCTTTTATGTTGTGAATATTCCCTCCTTGTTGACGATAAAATTTCTTGAAAATCAATTTCATTGTGTCAGAATCCATCCCTATTCCATAATCTTTTATTTCAAAAACCCAGCTTTCTTCTTCATTAAAAGTTTTAACTTCAACAAGTGGAGCTTCTAAAGAATACTTTATCGCGTTGTCTAAGAGGTTGACAAATACATTCATAAAATGATTTTTATCAACAGCAACATTCTGATCTTCAGCCATCAACATACTTTTTAAAGTTCCATTTTTACTTTTGATAATCAATGCAACATGGCTCATTGCCTCTTCAACAAGAGTATTAATTGCATGAGATTGAACTTCAAGAGGAGTTGAACCGCGGTCCAACTGAGAAATCATCAAAACATTTTCAACCTGATCTTGCATTCTTTTATTTTCCTCTCTAAGCATGGTCAGATAACGATCTACCTTTTCGGGATCATTTTTTACGCTTTTGTTTGTCAAAGCATCAATTGCCAAATTGATTGTGGCAATTGGAGTTTTGAATTCGTGAGACATATTATTGATGAAATCCGACTTAATTTCAGAAATCTTTTTTTGTTGTACAATTTCGTAAATCGAATAAGCACAAACAATAATAATTAATAGTGTTAAAGCTAATGAAAGGAGCGTAATTCCAATTATTGAAGAAGTTAAATAACTGTTTTTTTTAGGGAATGAAACTACCAAATCATAAGTGTTTACTCCTTCATTTTCAAGGAATAACGGGACTGAATATTGAGGCCCTATCTGATTTTCGATGTAATTATTTGAACTGACTTTGGTTGCTAAACCATCACTAAAAACTCCAAACTCAAATGGAGTAATAATGTTTCTTTCGATAAAAGACCTTTGCAAAATCACTTCCAATTCATAAGAATTTAATCGTTTATGAATAGGGAATGTATTTGCTAAGTCTGAAAAAAAAGCTTTGTAGGTCGCTTGTTCAAAAGCGTTGATCCGTTCAATGTCTTTTAATTTTTTAATCGACAAAGAAACTCGATTTTCTCGATCAAAGGTTTCTTTTAAGATGGTGGTAGTCCTTACCCCTTTAAAGTCTTTTAATTTTTTATTCGATTTTGAAACATTATCTAAACTATTTACGGGAACGTTGTACTCCTCTTCTAAAATTCCAAATGCGTGAAGAGCTGATAAATTTGATGGTGCATCATTATCATAAAACAAAAATACATCTCTAAACTCTGAGGTCTCGGGAGAACCAGCAGAATCAATTACGGTTTCGAACTGATCAAAATAATAACGAAGCTCACGCACTTGAACTTCTTCCGCAACAGAACTAAGCGCCTGTCTTACCGTAAGAGAAAACTCTTCTTCAATATTTTTCATTGAAGTGTAAATCCAATACCCTTGAATAAAAATAATCCCAGAAAGGGAAAAAAGCATGAATATTACCAGAGATAAAAATTGTTTTTTTTTCATTTGAAAAAATTGTTTTGCACACCACAAATTTAACTCAATTTAATGAAAAATAGCTGAAACAAAGCAGTTAAAGGTTTTGAAGTAATTTTTGATGCAACACATCAATTTTAGTTAAAGTATCCTCCCATTTAATGTTTTCAATGTGGTAGTCTGCTAAAGGAATTTTCTTTTCATCTGCCCATTGTTTTGACATGCGACTTTTTATCGCATCTACCGTAGAATGATCTCGTGCCAAAACACGTTCTATTCGAGTTTCCATGGGAGCAGTAACCAAGATCACTTCATCACATTGCTCTGCTCCACCACTTTCAAACAAAATAGCTGCTTCCTTTATGACATATGAGGAATTTTGCTCGCTAATCCATTCCGAGAAGTCTTGTGCAACAGCTGGGTGGACAAGAGCGTTAAGCAAGACTAAACGATCCATATCCTTAAAAACAAGGTTAGAAATAAACTCTCTATTAAGCTTATCATCTGCATAACTTTGTGGTCCAAAATTTTCAAGAATTGCATTTCGAAGACTTGTACTAGAATTCATCAATTCTTTAGCTCGATCATCTGCAATGTAACATGGCACTCCAAGTTCAGCAAAACGCCCCGCTATCCGCGATTTTCCACTACCAATACCTCCCGTTAATCCAACAATTCTAGGCATAACTATTTGCGAATTAAGTATTCTACTTCTTTTGGACTCCATCGAATGTTTTGGAGAAGATCTGGAGCTTGAATCAATTGCAAATTCATCTTTAAATCTTCTTTTCTTAAATTGTTGAAATCGGAAGAAATAACGAAGTCATTGGCATCGATAGTCTTAATTTTTGAAAGACTAGCAGAAAAAACAACTTCAACATCTGCAGGAAACAATTTCAAAGCTATGGAGTCAGGAACATTTAATAATCGAATGGGAACCTTAAGGGAGGTTTCTGAAAATCGATCAACAATAGCTTTGAGAGTAACGGTGGATTCTGAAAACTCCAACTGATTTGACAGTGGATTTACGAGTTTGAATTGATCTGTAAAAGATTTTTTAATTTTTGATTTTTGCTCCGTGTTGAGATAAACTTCTTTTAAAGCATCCAAGATAATAGAGGCTCCGATGACATTAATGCTATCGGGAATAAATTGAAGAGGTTCGGAAATTCCAAAGCCTGCCGATAAATCTAGATTGTTTTGAAGAGCAACAGCTAAACGTTTGTTGCTCAGTTGGGTGTATTCAAAACTTACAGTATTAGGAAAAATAGAATTGATAACCAAAGACCCAAAAAGCTGATCTTGAATTTCTTGTTGACTTAACTCCAATGAAAGAGTAGCAATTCCATCATCAAAAGCACCTTTTCTTGAGTCTAAAACTAATTTAGTTCCCAAAATTTTATAAAAAAACAGTTGAAAACCTGAAGCTGTCAAGGTTAATTGAATCTCCGAGGAAGTGTCTGATGTAGGTACTACCCCAGCTGGATATTCATTAAAGCTTACCTCTAAAGGAAGTACCTCTGTGTATTGATTAGAAAACTTAGTAGTTAACCAAAATATGAATGAAAGCGACAGAAAAATTAAAAAAGAACGTGACCTGCCTCTTTCCAAAGAAAAATCTTGAAGTGCATGGAGAAAAGGAAATCGCTGTTCCATAATTTAAAACTATTCTTTTTGAAGCATATCAATAATATCTTGACTTACCCCTGTATTTGAAAATCCACCATCATGAAATAAATTTTGCATAGTAACTTTTCGAGTAAAATCAGAAAACATCATTACAGTGTAATCAGCACATTCTTTTGCTGATGCATTGCCCAGAGGAGACATCTTTTCTGCATAGTTTAGAAATCCATCTAAACCTTCGACCCCCTGCCCTGCTGTGGTTAAGGTAGGAGACTGAGAAATGGTATTCACACGAACTTGTTTGTCTTTACCCATAAAATAGCCAAAGCTTCTCGCAATAGATTCAAGATAAGCCTTATTGTCTGCCATATCATTGTAGTTAGGAAACGTTCTTTGAGCTGCAATGTAAGTTAGAGCAACAATACTTCCTCCAGGTTTCATAGCATCCTTTTTGTACAATGTTTGTAGCAATTTATGAAAAGAAACTGCAGAAACATCCCATCCTTTGGTCATCCAATCGTGGTTTAGATCGGTGTACTGCTTTCCTTTTCTAACATTTACAGACATTCAAATAGAATGCAATACAAAATCTAAAGGCCCTCCTAAATGAGTCACAGCTTGATCGATCAAATCTTCAAGATCTTTGATTGATGTTGCATCTGCAGGTATTACTGGTGCGTCAATTTTCGCTGCTAAGTTATTGATTGTTCCCATTCGAAGCGCAACGGGGGCATTAGTCAACACGATTTGTCCTCCTTGTTCGTGAACACTTTCGGCAGTTTTCCATGCGATTGATTGGTTGTCTAGTGCTCCAAAAATGATTCCTTTTTTCCCAGCTAGAAGTTGATGAGACATATTTAATTGTTTTGATTTATAAAAAAGCAAAGATAGGTTAATTCAATAATTCTTTGGCGTGTTGAATTGCAGTTTCAGAAATTTCTTCACCTCCAAGCATTTGGGCAACTTCCTGAATGCGTTCGGTAGGGTTTAATTTTTTTAGCTGGGTAAAAGTACTTTCATTTTTAAATTCTTTAAAAACCTTAAAATGATGTGATCCCTTAGCAGCAACTTGAGGTAAATGAGAAATAGTCACGACCTGCATGTACTGACTCATTTGATGCATTACCTCAGCAATTTTGTAAGAAATCTCCCCAGAAACACCAGTGTCAATTTCATCAAATATTATGGTAGGTAATGTTTTGAAACGAGACAATATCGCCTTGATTGAAAGCATAATACGTGATAATTCTCCTCCAGACGCTATTTTCTTTAACGTCCCAAAATTGGATCCTTGATTTGCTGAAAACTCAAGAATAAGCTCGTCTTTTCCGTGAGACAAAAAGCGATCACTTGGAGAAAGATTAATCTTGAAACGTGCATTAGGCATTCCCAAGTGCTCCAAAAGAGATTCAAGTTCTTCAGTAAAAGAAGGTAGGGTACTTTTTCTATTATTTGACAGACTCTCAGTTAATTCATGAAGTTCTTGTTCCAACTGATTGATCTCTTTATCTAATACAATTAAGTCTTGTTCGAGTGTGGCTGTTGAATCAACTTTTTTTTCCAAATTCTCTTTTATGGAAATAAGTTCTTCTATGGATTGACATTGATGCTTCGATTGAAGATCATAAATTTTTTTTAAAGAACTTTGAACAAGCTCTAAGCGTTCAGGGTTGGCCTCTATTTGCTCCGATTTAAACTGAATGTCTTGGTTCAAGTCAGTTAGTTCTATTTTTAAACTTTCCAAACGATCAAACAAAGGCAAAAGTTTCTCTGATAAAGAAGATACTTTGAGCAAGGCTGACCGAATTTCATTCACCTGAACTTCAACACCCATCTGTTCTTCTTCAATTATTTGATTGGCCTTAACCAAATTGGTGATTATTTCCTCAGCATTAACCAATTCTTGCTCTTCTTCTTCTAGTGGAGCTAACATGCCTACTTCAAGAGCAGCATCGTTCAGCTCTTCCAAAAGAAAACTTGTGTAATCTAAATCTTGTTTCTGAGAATCTTGTAAAGCATTTAGTTCAACTAACCGCTTCTGCAAGTTTTTGTAGGTATTCAACTTGATTTGGTACGTTTTTAAAAGCTCTTTATTTTCAGCCAAAGCATCTAAAACTTCCAATTGATAGTCCGACTGTGTGAGCGATAAGGTTTGATGTTGGGAGTGAACATCAATCAATTCTTGCCCCAAACGCTGAAGTACATCTAAGTTTACTGGACTGTCGTTGATGAATGCTCTAGACTTCCCTGAGGGCAATATCTCTCTTCGAATAAACGAAATCGAATCATAGTCCAAGTCCAATTCTTCAAACAATTGTTCAAGTTGATATTCTTTGATAGAAAAGGTTGCTTCCACAAAACACTTCTCATCAGGGTTTTTAAGTGTGGATAAATCCGCCCTTTTACCTAAAATTAGTCCAAGCCCACCCAACAAGATTGACTTTCCAGCTCCAGTCTCTCCAGTAATACTAGTCATTCCTTCTGAGAAATTTACCTCCAGATGATCTATTAATGCGAAATTTTTTATTACCAGTCCAGTGATCACTTCAATTGCAGTTTGTGAAGTTCAAATATAAATTACATCCTCCCTAATTTCAAGTAAATTGCTTAGTATTTGATGCGTTTCCACTTTGGACCAAAAAAAGGAGCAATTTTATTAAGTAAATTCAAGGTTTTTTGAAAATCAACCTCAGGTCCGTCCGAAAAAATATCTACAATTTCATCTGACTTCGCATCAAAAAATATTTGATTTAAAAAAGCATTGGGACGCCTGGAGAACAAACGATTGAGACTTTCAATTGAACTCATAATATTTTGCTTTGCTGTAACAGGGTCTTCTGTCATCATGTCAAGCCCCAAGCGATGATACCCATACATAGCTGTTCTGTATTCTTTGAAAGTATTTGATGATAGGTTGTCTATTAACCAATATCGATTACGATTTCCATCAGCTTGATTCCATCCTTTTTTTTGGTTTTGATTTGTCAAGTTGAGAATTTGTTGGGCTACTCCATAAAAAACACTTCCTCCTTTTTCTTCAAAAGTATCTGCTTCCATACCCAAACTGATGAAAGCATAAAAACTTAACAAAGAAATTAAGTTTGATTCGTAGGTTGATGTATTGTAAAAAAGGGGCTGATATTCTTGATAACTGAAACTAATGTCTTTGTCCAGATAATTTAAAATTGGGGTTTTGAAATTGGTATTGTAAACGGGGCGCTGAATCTGCACTTGAAGGGTTCCTTCGAATTGAGTATTGTTGTAACCCGTAAGGTTCAATACCATACTGCAATCTAGCTTTTCTTCATTTGATCGCTCTTGATTTGTCCATGCTCTGTTGTTCATGAACTCATTGATACTTTGTTCTAAGGTCTTGAATATTTGTTGGTTGGTCTGATTCACCAAATCGGAATTGACAGTAAGCTGGAAATTAATTTCCTGAGCTACACCAATAAAACCAATTAAAAAAAAGAAGGCGAAATTAAAATAGTTTTTCATGAGCTTCAAGGATTTGATCAAAAATATCGATTGCAACCTCAGTTTTTGATTTCAATTCAAATGAAAGAGGTGCTTTATTGGGTTGAATGTAGGTAATTTTATTCTGATCACCTCCAAAACCTGCATGCGCATCATTTAAAGAATTCAATACGATCGCATCTAGATTTTTTTTCTTTAATTTTTCAGATGCATTTTCTAATTCATTTTCTGTTTCTAAAGCAAAACCAACTAAAAACTGGTTCTTTTTAGTAGATCCCAGATGAGCTAAAATATCGGGGGTAGGCACCAAGTTTATCAGATTAAAACCTGTTCCCTTTTTTATTTTTTGACGGGCATTTGTTTCTGGCTTAAAGTCAGCAACGGCTGCAGATGCAATAAAAATATCTGCATCCTCAAAATGCAGTTTAGCATTTTCAAACATCTGATCTGCAGTAACAACAGAAAGTAGCTTTACACTTGTATTTTTTATGTTGATAGCCGAAGGACCCGATATGAGAATAACGTTAGCTCCCAGTTCAACAGCTCTTTTAGCAAGTTCAAATCCCATTTTACCTGATGAATTGTTTCCTATGAATCGAACGGGGTCAATCGGTTCATAAGTTGGTCCAGCGGTAAGAACTACTTTTTTTCCAAATAAAGGAAGTGTCTTGCTTATGTGGTTTTCCATGTAAGCAAGAATATCTGTAGGCTCTGGCATACGCCCTTTACCTTCTAGACCACTTGCCAAAAAGCCTTCCTCTGTAGGAAGTACAATTACATTATTTTTGGAAAGAGTACTAAGGTTCTTTTGATTTGCTGGATGCGAAAACATATCCAAATCCATTGCAGGAGCAACAAAAACTGGACATTGAGAGGACAAGTAAGTTGCCAATACAATATTGTTGCAACGAGCATGAGCCATTGAAGAAAGTGTATTGGATGTAGCTGGGGCAATTAAAAAATAATCTGCCCATAACGCCAGTTCTACATGATTATTCCAGGTTGGATTATCATGATCTTCAGCAATTAAGGAGGAGTGTACAGGGTTTCGAGAAACAGTAGCTAAAGTCAGAGGAGTAACAAAGTCTTTTGATGCTGGAGTCATAACAATTCTAACTTCTGCTCCTTGTTTGATAAAAGCTCGTACGAGCTCAGGAGTTTTGTAGGCAGCTATTCCTCCTGAGATTCCCAAGAGAATCTTCTTCCCTCTGAACAAAGACATAAGCTTTATTCTTCTGTATTGCGGTGGTAAACACGGTTTTGAAGCCACTCTTCCACTGCTAGTGCATGTGGTTTGGGTAGGCTTTCATAAAACTTTGAAACTTCGATTTGTTCCTTGTTTTCAAAAATCTCTTCTAGACTATCATTATGAGTTGCAAATTCCTCAAGTTTTTCGTGCAATTCTTTTTTGATGTCTAAATTGATTTGCATTGAACGTTTAGCGATTATCGATAAAGCCTCATAGATGTTTTTTGTTTCCGCTTCAACTTCATTCTTATCATAAGTTGTAGTAGAAATTGGCGCATGTGATTTTCTGTACTTTGTCATCTTAACTTATTTAGTGGTGATTGTGGATTGATCAACTTGATTCAACTCTTTTTCTATTTTTTTAAATTTTTCGTCTAATTCTTCCATGAATAAGGTCTCTGGAAAATATCGCAAGAGAGTATTCCCAATTTCTTGCGCACCATCAAGGCGTTCTTTCTTTTTAGTAAAGATACTATTTACTGCTAATTCGTAATTGGAAAGGAATTTATGATACAATGCGTCTTCTTTGAATTGAGTTCCGGGGTAATCGTTAAGTAAATTATCAAAGGAGTTCATTGCTGCTTTGTAATCTCGAATTGTGTAATATTGTTTTGAGATTTCAAAAAACTTTTTCTCTAGTTTCACTTGTAACTCAGCTATCAAGGTGTTTGCCTCCTCACTAAACTCACTTGTGGGATAATTGTCAAGAAATATCTGAAGTTTGTCTATGGCCTTATTAGTGTCTTGCTGATCCAAACTATACTTCGGTGAGAGCATGTAGTACGACTTGGCTGCTAAAAAAGTTGCTTCTTGGATTCGGTCGCTTTTGGGGTAAGACTTTACAAAGCTTTCAAATTGATATGCAGCAAGATTGTAGTCCTTTAGCTGGAAATAAGTGTTTGCATAAAAGAAAACAATTCTCTGAGCTTGAGGTTTCCCTCTAAATGAGGGCGTTATTTGTTCGAAAAGACGATTTGCTTTTCGATAATCTCCTGAATCGTAGTATTTTTCAGCAGCTTTGTACTTGGTGTTCACATCGGTATTGTTCAATAATTTTTGGTATTCACTACAACTCGTAAATGAAATCAATAACACAAAAACTAAGGCCGATTTGATGGTTTTTAAAAACATGATGCAAAAATACTAAAATTTAATCAATGTGAGCTAGTGAAATTCAAATGTAACCTCTAAAAAAAAAGAGTCCGTGTTTTTATCAAAACTTTAACTACATGGACTGAGCCAATGTTTTGTGGGCCTCCAAAATTGAATGACTCAATTTAGAAGAAGCTTCGATCAAGGGAAGTCTTACGGAACATGAGCAAAGCCCAAGATGTTCGGATAATTTTTTAACCCCAGAGGGATTTCCCTCTTCAAAAATCAACTCAATCAAACTTTTCATTTGATTTTGGTAGACTGTGGCGGCATCAACTTTTCCTTCCAATGCCAACCGAATCATTTGAGAAACTTGATTTGGAAGAGCACCTCCAATAACTGAAATCACTCCAGAACCTCCTGATAAAACTACGGGTAAGGCTAATGCATCATCTCCAGAAATTATATGAAGTCCCTGTGGGGCAGTGTTTATGAGAGAAATTACAGACTCTAAATTACCAGTAGCATCTTTAATCCCAACGATGTTTGAAAAATTCTTTGCCAAACGAATAGTGGTTTCGTTACTGATAGAAACCCCTGTCCGAGGAGGAACGTTGTACAAAATTATTGGTTTGGGTGAGGCTTCTGCTATGTGCTTAAAATGCTGATAAATCCCTTCTTGACTTGGGCGTGAGTAGTATGGACAAACGGACAAAACAGCCTCAAATGCTGTTAAGTCTGTATTTTTTACTGAAGAAACAACAGCAGTAGTATTGTTCCCTCCAATTCCCAAAACCAATGGAACTCTGTTGTTATTGGTTTTTATTATTGTCTCCACAACTTGTTTGCGTTCTTGATCACTTAAGGTAGCCGTTTCTGCAGTTGTTCCCATTACGACTACATAATCTATTCCTCCTCTGATAATGTACTCAAAAACATTAACCACGGCTTCTAAATCAACTTCGCCATCTTCCCTAAAGGGCGTAATCATGGCAACTCCGGAACCTTTTAAAAATTTCACCTAAATTTTATTTAAAATCGTCATGTACTTTATCAACTCCTTTTTAAAGGTAATCTTATCAGTAGGATCAATATCAAAAACGACATCATTAACCCTGGGGTCTGCCCCCCTAAAACCGACACTTAACCTATGATCTGTTCGGATGCTTACAAGCGAAAAAAGAAGGTTTGTTGTATTGTAATAATTGATTATCAAATCATAATCCCCTTTGCAAAAGTCCAATAGTTCTCCTTTAAAGCCACTCCAATAGTTTACTTCTTTTGTGTTGAGGATTTGGTTGTATTGATTATCTAATTGAGAGTTATTACCAAATAAAAATAAACTCAGTTGAAACTCTGGAATATTAAAATCATTTGAAAGTCTAAGAAAAAATTCACTTTCAATTCCAATACTTGCATCAATGAGAATGGCAATTTTTTGAACCTTAAATAATTCCTTAAGTTTACGTGAGGATAACCTCCTGTTCAACTCTTTTTCAAAAACTCGTTTACGCCAAAAATTTTGAATCAAACCCTATAATATTTTGAATTACAAAAATACCAAAACTCGAGAACCATCATAATAAAAAAGTGTTTTTGTTAAAAAGAAACTTAATTGTTATGATTCTAACAAATTTAAAAAGGAAGTTTCTGAGATAATCTGAATCCCCAATTTTTCTGCCTTTACTTTTTTACTCAGCCCCATCCCATCTCCTGCTACGATAAATGAAGTTTTAGACGAAATTGAGCTTGAAACTTTCCCTCCGTTTTCTTCAATTAATACTTTAAGATCATTTCTTGAAAGAGTCTCGAAAACTCCGCTTACTACAATATTTTTTCCAACCAAGGTTTCAGAAGATAAGGTTTTGGTTTCCTCCTCCATCATTACTCCATAACTCTTTAACCTTTCAATGAGTTCTATGTTTTTTGAATTTTCAAAAAACTGAACTAAACTTTGTGCGATACGATTACCAATATCGTCAACCCCAATCAATTCCTCTTGATTGGCTTTCATCAGGTTTTCCATTGTTCCGAAATGGTTTGTAAGTCGCTTTGCAACCGTTGCACCCACAAATCGTATACCCAAACCAAATAAAACTTTAGCAAAGGGTTGCTTTTTTGAGTTTTCAACTCCCAAAAGTAAATTATCAACTGACTTCTGAGCCATGCGCTCCAGGGGCATTAATTGCTCTTCCTTTAATGTATACAAATCGGCAGTGTTCTTGATTAATCCCTCATAAAATAACAATGAAACTGTTTCGCTGCCCAGTCCATCAATATCCATGGCATTTCTACCTATGTAGTGTTGTATTTTGCCGATTATTTGAGTTGAACATCCATCAACATTGGGGCAATAATGTTGTGCCTCACCTTCAATACGAACAAGCGTAGTACCACAATCTGGACAGGTTTTTATATAAAAAATTCGATTTTCAACAGATGCTCTGTTTTGGGGATCAACATCAACAATTTTTGGGATAATTTCTCCTCCTTTTTCAACATAAACCTGGTCTCCTATTCTTAAATCAAGTTTCTTGATTTGATCTGCATTATGCAGTGAAGCTCTTTTTACAGTTGTTCCTGAAAGCAAAACAGGTGTTAAATTAGCAACAGGAGTTACTGCTCCAGTTCTTCCTACCTGATAAGTTACCGTTTCTAATGTTGTGGCAACTTGTTCTGCTTGGTATTTGTACGAAATTGCCCAACGGGGAGATTTTGAAGTAAAACCTAACAGTTCTTGATCTTTTAAATCATTTACCTTGATTACAATTCCATCTATTTCATATGAAAGATCACCTCTCTTTTTTTCCCATGAATTAATGTACTCCAAAATTTGCTTCTTTGAAGATGCTTGAATTAAAGTTTTTGGAATCGTAAAACCCCACGATCTTGCTTCGACAAGGGATTGGTAGTGTTCTTTAAATTCTAAATTTTTTCCAACCAAAGCATAGATTAAACAGGTTAGGGGACGTTGTGCAGTTTCAGAACTATCTTGGAGCTTCAAAGAACCCGATGCGGTATTCCGCGGGTTCATGTAAGGCTCCTCTCCTGCTGCAACACGTTTTTTATTAAGCTCAGAAAAACCAGCGAGGGGCATTACAATTTCTCCTCGAACCTCAAAAAAATCAGGATAATTCCCTCTCAACTTCAGAGGTACGTTGGGAATTGTTTTTACATTTTGGGTAACATCGTCTCCTTTTGTTCCATCACCGCGGGTTAGGGCACGAACCAAAACCCCTTTTTCATAAGTCAAACTAATTGAAGCTCCATCATATTTTAATTCACAAGTAAAAGACGGGGTTCTATCCTCCAATTTTTTTTCAATTCTATTGATCCAATCTTGAATTTCTTCTTCCGAATAAGTGTTCCCCAAAGAGTACATTCTTTCATTGTGTTCAACGGTTTTAAAATTTTTAGTGACTTGACCACCTACCCTTTGTGAAGGGGAATTTGAATCATAAAACTCAGGATGGTTGTTTTCCATTTCCTGAAGCTCTTTCATCAGCTGATCAAATTCAAAATCACTGACCAAACTGGTGTCGTTCACATAATATTCAAAATTATAAAGATGTAATTTTGCTCGTAAGGATTCTATTTTTTCTTGAATACTCATCATCTTATTTCTTAACTTTTTTTGGCTTTAATCATTCGGGGACGTTCAAGAAAATCACTACGCACCTCAACTGAATCAAATCCATTTTCTCTTAAAAAAGCACTAAGTTCATTTACAAAAATAGGGTTAATTTCAAAATAGATTACCCCTCTTGGTTTTAAGTTTTGTTTTCCAAATTCTATGATTTTTTCATAAAAAAGTAAGGGGTCTTCCTCTGGTACAAACAAAGCCAATAAAGGTTCATAATCAAGAACATTTGTTTTCATTTGCTTTTTTTCAGATAGAAGAACATAAGGTGGATTAGAAACAATAATATCCAAAGGGGTTCCCCAATCTTTTTTTGTTAAAATATCTGTTTGATAAAATTCAACATCGGTAGCATTAATCTTGGCATTATTTTCAGCAACTTCTAGAGCTACTTCAGAAACATCAAGTGCCGAAATTTGTAAGTGAGGCCGCAAGTGCTTCAATGACACTGCTACACACCCACTTCCTGTACCTATGTCCAAAACCTCTTTTGGCCGAATTGTTTCTTCATCATCGACAATCCACTTGACCAATTCTTCAGTTTCTGGTCGTGGTATCAATACACTACTATTGACTTGAAACTCTAAACCCATAAATGTACCAATACCTAAAATGTATTGAAGAGGTTTTTCTTTTTTTAATTCATTCAAGGCCAAATTCAAACGCTCTTCTTCCTCTTGTGAAAGAACATAATTGGGTTCTAATCCAATCTTAATAGGCTCCCAATTAAAATATGCTTTAATTATTCTTTTCAATAAATCATCTGACTCTTCAACCTTGTAAATATATTTTAATTCTAGGCGGAAATAAGATCTGTATTCAATTAAAGTCATTTAAGCTTTTTAATTAACCAAACATTACAAGAAGTGTGCCCTGTTGAACCCATAGGATGATCAATGTATTCAAATCCTTTTTTTAAGTAAAGCTTTTGAGCAGCTTTCATGTAAGGCAGTGTTTCAATGTAACACATGTCAAAATCTTGTTCTTTAGCGTAATTCAAACAATGATCTATCATTTTTTCACCGAGAGCCTTTCCTCTAGCTTCAGGTAAAAAATACATCTTCTGTAATTCACATACACTTCTCTTTCCACCTTGTAAGGGCGATATTCCTGCCCCTCCAGTAACGCATCCATTTTCTTCTAACACAAAATAAGCGGACTTTTCTTTCAAATAAGCTTGATACATAAAGTCAAGTTCAGGATCCGCATAAGCTGTTCCTACTTTGGGAACACCAATTTCGAGAAGAACTAGCCGAATTACCTTGGCCAGTGATGAATTGTCTTTTTCTAAAACTTCTCTTATTATTGTATCCTTCATTTAATACTTTAGTATTTTTACACTTTCTAAAAATAATACTATTTCATTTCTTGACATGAATAAAAAAGATCCGATTCACATAAAATTTATGCAACGCTGTTTGGATCTTGCTTCATTAGGTCTTGGACAAACCTATCCCAACCCTCTTGTGGGTTGTGTTCTTGTACACAAAGAAAAAATAGTAAGTGAAGGTTGGCACCAAAAAAAAGGGGAAGCCCATGCTGAGGTTCATGCGATCCAAAATCTTAAAGACAAATCCATACTCAATCAATGCACTTTGTATGTAAATTTGGAGCCCTGCAATCACTATGGAGCAACTCCTCCTTGTAGTGATTTGATTATCTCATCAAAGATCCCAAAAGTTGTTGTCGGATGTTCTGATCCTTTTGAGAAGGTCAATGGTAAAGGAATTGAAAGATTAAAAGCTAATGGATGTGAGGTGATTTTTGGAGTACTTGAGAAAGAAGCAAAGGAGTTGAACAAACGTTTTTTTACCTATCATCTCAAAAAAAGACCGTACATAATACTCAAATGGGCAGAAAGTTCAGATGGTTTCATAGCTCCACTTAAAATAAATCGAATGCCCAAAGAACCCTTTTGGCTCTCCAATGAAACTTCAAAATTACATTCTCATTTGTGGAGGTCTCAGGAACAAAGTATCCTTGTTGGAGTGCAGACTGTAATTGATGACGATCCCAAACTAACCAATAGAAAAGTAAAAGGAAGCTCACCACTAAGGATTGTAATTGACTTAAATGACAGAACACCAAAAAATTCAATTCTGCTCAATGATGAAAACCCTACTCTGATATTTTCATCTAAAAAAAAGGTTTCAAATAAAGAAATTGTAGTTTCTGATCCCAAAAATGTATTGCAAAAAATAATGTCTGTATTGTTTGAGAGGAACATTCAATCTTTAATTGTTGAGGGAGGGACAAAAACCATTCAAAAATTTATTGATCAAAATCTTTGGGATGAAGCCCGAACTTTCATTTCCACAAAAAAAATTAATGATGGGGTTAAAAGTCCTCTTTTAAATAATGTTATTGAAAATAGAATTCATCTTGAAAAAGATGAATTACAAATTTCTACTCCTTCCCGAAAAAAAGAATTTTAACCTTTTCTGGACAGCGCATGGGTTTTCTGGTTTTTGAATTTAAAAATGCCAAAGTTGTTTCTCCTAAACACACAATCTGATTGTTTTGGTTTTTTATCAAATAAGAAAATTTCATCTTTACTTTTGGAACTTCCTCCAAATTAACTTCCACAATAAGTTTGTCTTCAAAAAGTGCTGGTGTCTTGTAGGATAAGTTTACCTCAATAACAGGCATAATAATTCCTTCTTGCTCCATCAGCTTGTATGACACCCCAAGTTGGCTAAGCCACTCAAGTCTAGCGACTTCGAAATATCGTAAGTAGTTGCTGTGATGAACGATCCCCATCTGATCGGTTTCCCCGTACCGTACAAGGATTGGTTTTGAAACAAATTTATTCACTAGTCAAATTTTAATGCGCTCTATTTTCATTCTATAAGTTGCGAAAAAAGAAATTAAAAATCAATAGCAAAACTACTTTTTTTTTTAAAAAAAAGGATTAATATTTGTAATGTAGTTGTCTAGTTAGAAATTACAACATTAAACCTTTTTTTTTGAGTACCAATATTGATGCAAAAGACTGCACTTTCTTCATGGAATAATTGTTTGTCCTTCATAAAGGACAACATTCAACCACAAGCTTACAAAACTTGGTTTGAACCCATAGTACCTCTAAAGCTCAGCGAAAAAGCATTGAGTATTCAAGTTCCTAGTAAATTTTTTTACGAGTGGCTTGAAGAGCATTATGTTAAACTACTCAAAATAGCCTTAACTCAAGAACTTGGAGAAGATGCTCGTTTGGTTTATGTAATCAAAATGGAAAACACCACAGGCAGCAAACAACCCTTCACAGAAAGTATTCCTAGTTCTCAACAATCTCATGTCCTCGCTCAAAATGTAGAAGCACCGTTGAGCACATTGAGTACAGAACTGAAAAATCCCTTCGTTATTCCTGGTATTCGAAATTTACAAATCGAATCTCAACTAAATCCAAACTACAATTTCAACAATTTTCTTGAGGGAGATTCGAATCGCTTAGCCCGATCTGCTGGATTTGCAGTCGCAAACAAACCGGGAGGGACTTCGTTCAATCCCCTTCTAATATTTGGAAACGTAGGCTTGGGTAAAACACACTTAGCTCATGCCATAGGTGTTCAGATAAAAGAAAAATACGCTAACAAAACAGTACTTTACATTTCAGCTGAAAAGTTTACTCAGCAATACATTGAATCGGTAAAAAAGAATAATCGAAATGATTTTATTCATTTTTATCAAATTATCGACGTATTAATTATTGACGATGTACAGTTCCTTTCAGGAAAAACAGGAACACAAGATGTTTTTTTTCACATTTTCAATCACTTACATCAAAACGGCAAGCAAGTAATTCTTACCTCAGACAAAGCACCCGTTGATATGCAGGATATTGAGCAGCGCTTACTTTCGAGGTTTAAATGGGGACTTTCTGCCGAACTACAACCCCCTGATTTTGAAACTCGCATATCCATACTTAAGAACAAACTCTACCGTGATGGCGTAGTAATTGAGGAACCAATTATTGAGTATGTTGCAAAAAACATCAAATCAAATATTAGAGAACTTGAAGGTGCTATCATTTCACTCATTGCACAATCGTCTTTCAACAAAGTGGAAATCACAATTGAATTAGCAAAAGAGATTGTCGAAAAGTTTGTAAAACACACCAAACGTGAAGTTTCTATTGATTACATACAAAAAGTAGTTTCAGAATACTTCCAAATGGATGTTGAAACCCTTCAATCAAAAACAAGAAAACGACACATTGTTCAAGCCAGACAACTGGCAATGTATTTTGCAAAAAAATACACCAAAGCTTCTTTAGCAAGCATAGGGAGTCAAATCGGTAAAAGAGATCACGCAACTGTTTTGCACGCTTGTAAAACAGTAGACAACCTTACCTTTACTGATAAACAATTCAGGAAGTACGTAGAAGACCTCAATCAAAAACTAACCTTGTAAGTTCTGGTTGATGGCGAAAGGAAATGTTCTTATGGTTTGCCTAGGGAATATTTGCAGGTCTCCTTTAGCTCATGGAATTTTTGAACAACTCTCAAAAGAATTTTCTATTACTGTTGATTCTGCAGGTACAGCTAGTTACCATATTGGAAGTTCGCCTGATCCAAGAAGTATCAAAACCGCTATGAAACACGGTATCGACATCAGTAATCAAAGAGCAAGACAATTTACCAAATCAGATTTTGATGCATTTGACCACATTTTTGTAATGGATCGACAAAACCTAAGAGATGTTTTAAAGTTATCACAATTAGAAGTAGAGAGAAATAAGGTGAAATTGTTATTGAAAAATGAAGAGGTTGAAGATCCTTATTACGGAGGTGATGAGGGTTTTGAAATTGTTTTTAATAAAATCGAAAAAGCCTCAAAAGATATTTTAGATTTATGGAAACAATAGATGAACCCTCTGATCGAGGAATTTTGTACCTAATACCATCTCCATTAGGCGATAATGCTCCTATGGAGGTACTCCCCTTAACAGTAAGAAAGGTAATTGAAAACATCGATCACTTTATTGTTGAAAATGAAAAGGATGCTAGACGTTTTATTAAAAGAATTTGTCCGAAAAAAGATCAAGGAGGTCTTCATCTCTACCCCTTAAACAAATTTACCCCAATCGAAGAAATCCTAACCTACCTTGAACCCACAATAGAAGGTATTTCAATGGGGGTGATTTCTGACGCAGGATGCCCAGGAATTGCAGACCCAGGGGCAGAAATTGTAAAAATGGCTCATCGCAAAAACGTTACTGTCCAACCTTTGGTGGGTCCTACCTCTATTCTATTGGCGCTAATGAGCTCAGGACTAAATGGTCAAAACTTTGCTTTCAATGGATATTTACCTATTGATAAGTTAAAAAGAAAAAAAGAGATAAAGAGCTTAGAAAAAAAATCTTTTGACTACAATCAATCACAGCTTTTCATAGAAACCCCTTACAGAAACGATCAATTATTTTCTGATTTACTCAAAACCCTAGACAGGAATACCGAAATTTGCATTGCCTGTGACCTCTCACTTCCAACAGAATACATAAAAACACATACGGTAAAAGAGTGGGAAAAATTAAAAATATCCTTGCATAAACGACCAGCAATTTTTATTATCAGCAAAGACCCGCTATCGGAATAATCTTTGACTATTGATCCACCTGTGGTAAATTCTACTGTTGCGAATATGCGCTGTGTACGTTCTGGCAAAGGTATGGTAACCCGGTTCTTTTGGGTTAGCAACAAAATACAAATAATTATGTGTTTCGGGATTCAAAACAGCTTTTATGGATGAAAAATCGGGCATAGTAATAGGCCCTGGTGGAACACCTTTATTTTTGTATGTATTGTAGGGAGAAACTATTTTTAAATCTTTCCTTAAAACTCTTCTAATTATGGTGTCAAAATTTTGATATTTTTCCCTTAAGGAATAAACGACAGTAGGATCTGCATCCAGATTCATTCTTTTTTTCAGACGATTGAGGTAAACTCCAGCAATTTTTTTTCGCTCATCGACCTTTGCCGTTTCTTTTTGAACAATCGCTGCCAAAGAAATTACTTCTATTGGACTAAGGTTTAACGCTTTGGCCTTTTCTATTCGCTCCAAATTCCAAAAACGTTTGTACTCTTTCAACATTCTATCTCTAAAACCTTCAGGGCTTGTGTTCCAAAAAAAATCGTATGAATTTGGAAGATACATTGAAAGTGCAGACTTTTCATTAAAACCATTTGACTTGAGAAATTTAGTGTCTCGAAAAGCATTCAATAATGATAAGCTGTCTGGAGCTATTTGTTGGGCAACTCTTCCAGCCAAATTTTCTAGCCGCTCTTGGTTGTTAAAAATGACTCTAACGGGTGCACTGTCACCTCTTAAAACATTTACTATTTCATGGTTGTTCAATCCTTTTTTCAAAACAAACTTACCTCCTTTGATTCTGAGATTATAACCTTTTTTTTGTGCAGCAATCTTGAAGTCATCTACTGAAATTAGTAAATTTTCCAATTCATTTACAACATCTTGAAAACGAAATTCATTTTCGATAAAAACATAGGATTCCTCATTAGAAAAAGCTGTGTTGGGTTTAAAAAAAATCCGGTAGAAAGAATAGGTAAAGAATAAACCAATACCCATTCCAAGGATTACAATAAAAGTGATTATTCTTTTTCTATTCATTTATTTTTTTTTGAAGTAAGATCGTATCGGTGTGATCACTTTCTTGAAGTTTTTTCTTTTCATCAATTTCTTCTTCAAAACTAGCTGCTTTAAATAAAGCTCTACTTGGAACATTTTCTTTGCCAACACGGGCATAAAGTTGGCACAAATTTAATTGATTAACTGCATATTTTTGAAGTAATTTTAATCCTATTTTACCGAAGCCTTTTCTCCTCCACTCATTTGCAATCACAATACCTATACTTGCGGTTGCATTCTGATGATCATAATCAAACAAATCAATCAAACCATAAATATTGGTTTCACTATCAACCAAAACAAAACGTTGCTGCTTGACCTCAAAAATATCTTCTCTTGAATTTTCTATGTGAGCTTGTAGAACAGCTTTAGAATAAGGTTCTTTGGTATTTGAATATTTCCACAAACTCTCATCATTCTCTATTCTAAATAAAAAATCAATATCACTAGGCTCCAGAGATCGAAGACTTAAAGTTGGATTCAATGTTAAAAATTTAAAGTTCCTGAATACACTTGCTCAGCAGGGCCCGAAAGAAAAATATTTTGGTAACCCTTTTCTGTGGGTTCAAACTCAATTCCCAAGGTTCCGCCTTCAACTTCAACAACAACTTGAGTTGCAGTAGTTTTTTTATTAAAATGCATCACAACAGCAACTGCTGTTGCACCCGTACCGCACGAAAGTGTTTCGTTTTCAACCCCGCGTTCATAAGTTCTTATTGCAAATTTATTTTCTGAAATTTGTTCTACAAAATTAACATTAGATCCAGCTTCATAATAAGGTTCTCCCTCACGAATTCGCTTTCCATTTTCATAAACATTGTATTGTTTCAAATCGTTTACCATTTGAACATGATGAGGAGATCCCGTATCCAAAAAACTGTGTGTTTTAAAATTTTTAATATCAAATACATCATGCATTTGTAAGGAGATAATACCAGATTCAATTCGAGCATAATGAAGTCCATCAGAAGCTTCAAATGTTGTATTATCCATAATACATCCGAGGTGTTTAGCAAAAGCTACAGTGCATCGAGCTCCGTTACCACAGAAAGAACCTAAATTCCCGTCTGCATTAAAATAAACCATTTTAAAATCGCTGCTGGAACTATTTTGCAATAAAATCAAACCATCTGATCCAATTCCAAATCTTCGATCACAAAGTCTTTTGATCAATGAAATATTCTCCTTAGGAAAGGTGTTAGAACGATCGTCTATAAAAATAAAATCATTTCCTGTTCCTTGATACTTAAAAAAAAACTGTTCCATATTATCCACAAATCTACACAATATTTTTTGTAAAAATTGATGTTAAAAACACGTTAAACCACTTTAGACAATAGAAACACTTTTTTAATTATGAAAAAAAATAAAACTTATGAAAACAATCTTAAAACTCAGTTTAGTATCTTTAATAAGTTCAGGATTTACGATTGTGTTATTCATTTCTTTTTATGACACAAAGCCAGTTGAATCTGAAACTACACCTGTAATCCCTGTGACCTTTTCATCAAATATTGGGAATTCTTCAATCGCTCCAACAGATTTTGTAGTTGCAGCTAATAACAGCATTGAAGCAGTAGTTCATGTCAAAAACACTTCAAAAGGTGACTATGGGAACGATTATTTAAATTATTTCTTGGGAGTTGATGATCGTCCGCGGGTCGGAACTGGATCTGGTGTAATCGTATCACCAGATGGCTACATCATGACTAACAATCATGTAATAGAAAATGCGACAACTCTAGAAGTGACAACAAATGACAACAAACGATTTCAAGCTACTCTGATTGCAACTGACCCAACCACAGATATCGCTGTTTTAAAAATAGAAACCAACAAACCGCTTCCTTATCTTTACTTTGGAGATTCTGATCAAACTAAAATTGGAGAATGGGTATTAGCAATTGGAAATCCATTTAATTTAAATTCAACAGTAACCGCAGGAATTATTAGTGCAAAATCAAGAGATTTGAATAAAGGAGATCAAAAAAATCAATCCTTCATTCAAACCGATGCTGCAGTAAACATGGGAAACAGTGGCGGGGCCCTGGTTAATACAAAGGGAGAACTCATAGGGATCAACACGGCTATTACCTCAATGAGTGGCGGATTTCAAGGCTACTCCTTTGCTGTACCAAGTAATATTGCTCGAAAAGTTTTTGAAGATCTTGTAGAATACGGAAGTGTCCAAAAAGGATTGATTGGTATTTTTGGAACACCAGTTACTCCAGACCTAGTAAATTCAGAAGGTTTAGATATTTTAGAGGGAGTATTCATCATTGACATTCAAAAAGGCATGGGTGCAGAAAAAGCTGGTTTAAAGGAAGAAGATATTATCACTGTAGTAGATGATATTAAAATTAAAAGTTTTTCGGACCTAACTGGTTACCTTGAAAGCAAACATCCAGGAGATAAAGTTACTGTAGAATACTACAGAAATGGAAAAGTTAATAACACTGTGATCACTTTGAATGTAATCAATCAAACAGATTTTCTCCGAATGACTTTACAGAATATCAGTAAAGAAGAAAAAAAGAAAATGAATTTGAAATATGGCTTGCGTGTAGTAGATTCAGGTGATTACATGACAGAACTAAACCCAGAATCTGTACTTCTTGAGGTTAACGATAATCCCTTGTACTCAATTGATGATTTAAGACAGTACAACTACAATAACATTCGTAATATTGAATACCTAAATCCAGAGGGAGAAAAAGAACGTATTTCGTTCCGAAGATAAACCTGTTTCTTAGTGCAATAGAAATAAATTGTTCTAAAAGAAATTAAAAATTGCATCTTTGTTTTCTAAAACACAATCATGCGAATTGATATTATTACCCTTTTTCCTGAACTCCTAAAAAGTCCTTTTGAGGTTTCTATCGTAAAGCGGGCTATTGAGGGTAAAAAAGTAAATGTTTTTTTTCATGACTTAAGAGACTACACGACAACAAAACACAAACAGGTTGATGATGCACCCTTTGGAGGGGGAGCGGGTATGGTAATGATGATTGAACCCATTGATAAATGTATTTCAAAACTCAAAGAGGAGCGTAAATACGATGACATCATTTACATGACTCCCGACGGGGAACAGTTGAATCAAAAAATTTCAAATGAATGTTCTCTAAAAGAAAACCTAATAATTCTTTGTGGTCATTACAAAGGAGTAGATCATCGGGTAAGAGACCATTTCATCACAAGAGAAATTTCTATTGGAGAGTTTGTCTTATCAGGAGGAGAACTTGCTGCGGCTGTTTTTTGTGACAGTATCATTCGACTAATCCCTGGAGTTTTAGGGGACGAATCTTCTGCCCTAAGCGACAGCTACCAGGACAATCTTTTGGCTCCTCCCATTTACACTCGCCCAGCTAATTACAAAGGTTGGGAAGTTCCTTCTATTCTTACCTCTGGAAATACACCAAAAGTTGAACAATGGAGAGAGGAACAAGCTTTAAAAAGAACAAAACATTTGCGACCTGATCTTTTAAACGATTAATTTAAAAGGAATTTTGAAAGTAATACTTAATTAAACTATCTGCTTTTGATAATTTTTACAGTACACAAACTTCTAATGTAGATAATTTGCGTTTTGAAGAATATGGTGAAACTGATACCTTCTACCCTATCCTAAATGAAAGTTTTTTCATCAAATAAGGCACTGAGAAACATACAGAACTTGTGGTCAAATACGCTTACTAAATTCAAAAACCACTTTATGTTTTCAGTTCAGACGGTTGTTACAACATAAAAGAAAAAGGAGGTTTGATGTGCTCAAATTTTAAAAAAATGTTTTTTAAAATTTTATTGTAAAAAAGAACAAAAAAATAAAATATTTGGTACTTTTGCACTCGCAATGTAACCTCTGACGAAAATCGTGCATGTTGCTTGTAAAAAATTTTTAAGTAAACATAATGGAAACATTAATCAATTTTGTTCAGGATCAATTCATCGAAAAAAAAGAATTCCCTGAATTTGCTGCTGGAGACACTATCACTGTTTATTACGAAATCCGAGAAGGAGAAAAAGTAAGAACCCAGTTTTACAGAGGTGTAGTTATTCAAATTAAAGGAGTTGGTTTATCCAAAACTTTTACCATTAGAAAAATGTCAGGAGAAATAGGAGTTGAACGTATCTTCCCTATCAACCTTCCGGCACTTCAAAAAATAGAAGTTAACAAACGTGGAAGCGTTCGAAGAGCTCGAATCTATTACTTTAGAGAACTACGTGGTAAAAAAGCACGTATTAAAGAGCGTCAATACAGATAAAATTTTAAAGGTCGCTATCGCGACCTTTTTTGTTAATTAAATTTAAACATCTTTATCTTACGAAGTCTATCTCAAGATAAAACCTTAAAAATATCCTATGTCAAAAATAAAAGTTGCAAACCCAGTAGTAGAAATGGATGGTGATGAAATGACTCGTATAATCTGGAAATTCATCAAAGAACAATTGATCTTACCTTACATCGATGTTGAATTGCTTTATTACGATCTGGGAATTGAAAAACGCGATGAAACTGATGATCAAATAACCGTTGATGCTGCAGAAGCTATTAAAAAATACAATGTAGGTGTAAAATGTGCTACAATTACTCCCGATGAAGACCGAGTAACTGAATTTGATTTAAAAAGAATGTATCGTTCTCCCAATGGAACAATTCGTAACATTGTTGGAGGTACTGTTTTCAGAGAGCCTATTATCATGAACAATGTACCTCGTTATGTTCAAGGTTGGACAAAACCAATTTGTATTGGACGTCATGCTTTTGGTGACCAGTACAAAGCTACAGATACTGTCATTGAGGGTAAAGGTAAACTAACCATGACTTTCACTCCAGAAGATGGAGGCGAAGCCAAAACTTGGGAAGTGTACAATTTTGAAGAAAATGGGGTAGCCATGAGTATGTACAATATCGACAGTTCGATCTATGGATTTGCTCGTTCTTGTATGAATCGTGCGCTAGACAAAGGATGGCCTTTGTATCTTTCTACCAAAAACACAATCATGAAAGCTTATGATGGGCGTTTCAAGGACATTTTTCAAGAAGTGTTTGACAATGAATTTAAAGAGCGATTTGAAGCTGCTAGGCTTACTTACGAACATCGCTTAATTGATGACATGGTAGCTGCTGCAATGAAATGGAATGGAGGATTTGTTTGGGCATGTAAAAATTACGACGGAGACGTTCAATCCGATACAGTTGCTCAAGGCTTTGGATCTTTAGGATTGATGACTTCTACCCTTGTTACTCCTGACGGAAAAACCATGGAAGCAGAAGCTGCTCATGGTACAGTAACCCGTCACTACAGACAACATCAAAAGGGTAAAGAAACTTCAACAAATCCGATCGCATCTATTTTTGCATGGACACGTGGCCTAGCCCATCGTGGAAAACTAGACAACAACCAAGAATTGATCGATTTCTGTACAACTCTAGAAGAAGTATGTGTAGAAACTGTAGAAAGTGGAAAAATGACCAAAGATTTAGCAATTCTTATTCATGGAATCGCACTAAGAGAAACTGATTATTTAACTACCCAAGGCTTTCTTGGAGCTCTTAAAGAAAATCTTGATAAGAAACTTTCTTAATTTGCATAAACTCCACAATGTGGAGTTTTTTTTTGCTTTGATCTAAAAATATGCGCTACTTTTAAATAATGAATTTTTTAAAAATTACAGAACAAGATTCTTTACACGACAAACTGGAGGATAAATCCATTCAAGAATTGTTAGAGGGTATTCATCAAGAAGATCAAAAGGTTTCAAAAGCCGTACAAACTGTTTTACCTAAAGTAGAGCAAATAATCATCAAAACAGTAGCCCAACTTCAAAAGGGTGGGCGATTGTTTTACATCGGTGCTGGAACTAGCGGACGTCTTGGGATTTTGGATGCTTCAGAGTGTCCTCCAACTTTTGGTAGTGATCCAGAGCAAGTAATTGGAATCATTGCTGGGGGTAAAACAGCAGTTTACAGAGCCGTTGAGAACGCAGAAGACAATACCAATCAAGGTTGGATCGATTTGCAAGATCATAAAATATCAACCCGAGATATGATTGTTGGAATAGCAGCTTCTGGAACTACACCATATGTTGTTGAAGCTCTGCGGGAAGCTCAAAATAATAACATCCCTACTGCTTGTATTTGCTGTAATAAAAATAGTCCCCTAGCCGCAGTTGCTGATTTTCCTGTTGAAGTAGTCGTAGGGCCAGAATTTATTACAGGATCCTCTCGCATGAAAGCTGGAACAGCACAAAAAATGATTTTAAACATGATCTCTACCGCAACCATGGTTCGCTTAGGTCATGTTCGCGGAAACAAAATGGTAGACATGCAAATGACCAATGTTAAGTTAAAAAAACGAGCTATTAAAATCATACAAGAACAACTATTGGTATCCTCGGAGATTGCCTCTGCCCTACTGCATGAACATAAAAGTATCCGTAAAGCAATAGATCAATTTAACTCCAAATGAACAAAAAAGAGGTAATCAAAGGGTTTAAAAAAGTTTTTTGGGGAATTGGAATTTGTTTTGTGGCTCCAGTTGTCATCATGCAAGCCTTTAAAAACCAAGACCATCCAATGTATTGGCCCGTTCTTATTATTGGCTTGATCCTTTTATTCCTTGCCATAGGCTCGGGTTTTATTGGTGTTTCTACTCTCGTTGGAGGACTTTTTGACGAAAAGAAAAAAAAACAGGATTAATGATATTGGTTTTTGTTTTGAGAACTTCAACTCGTTATCTTTACACCTTATTAAATAACATATGATTGCAATTACGCTTCCAGATGGTTCTGTTCGTGAATTTGAAAACGAATTAACCGTTTTAGATGTAGCAAAAGATATTAGTGAAGGATTAGCTCGGAATGTACTTTCGGCTCGTTTTAATGATACGATTGTTGAAACCAGTACACTTCTTTCAAAAAGTGGAAATTTACAACTCTTTACTTGGAATGATGATGAAGGAAAAGCAGCTTTTTGGCACTCGTCAGCCCATGTTTTGGCGCAATCCATTTTAGCATTATTTCCTCAAGCAAAACTTACTATCGGTCCATCCATTGAAAATGGATTTTATTACGATGTAGACTTTGGAGAGGCTTCATTCTCAGAAAAAGATTTACAAAAACTTGAAGAACAGTTCTTGACTTTTAGTCGCCAAAAATTTGAATTCAAAATGCGATCCTGCTCTAAAGCAGAAGCATTATCCTTTTATCAAAAAGAAAATAACCCTTTTAAAGTTGAGTTGATTGAAAATTTAGAAGATGGAACAATTACTTTTTGTGATCATGCAGATTTTTCTGACTTGTGCCGTGGTGGTCACCTACCCAACACAGGATTCATCAAAGCTGTGAAGTTATTGAGTGTTGCTGGTGCATACTGGAGGGGTGATGAAAACAAACCACAACTTACCCGCATCTACGGAATTTCTTTTCCCAAACAAAAAGAACTTACCGCTTATTTGGAACTTCTTGAAGAAGCAAAAAAAAGAGATCATAGAAAGCTTGGGAAAGAACTTGACCTTTTCACTTTTTCTCAAAAAGTTGGTCAAGGATTACCTTTATGGCTTCCAAAAGGAACTGCACTGAGAGAGCGTTTAGAAAACTTTTTGAAAGCTGCACAAAAGAAAGCAGGTTATGAACAAGTAATTTCTCCTCATATTGGTAACAAAGAACTTTACAAGACTTCTGGTCACTTTGAAAAATATGGAGCAGATAGCTTTCAACCCATAGAAACACCAGCAGAAGGAGAAAGTTTTTTATTAAAACCTATGAATTGTCCTCATCACTGTGAAATCTACAATGCTCGACAATGGAGTTACAAAGACCTTCCAAAGCGATATGCAGAATTTGGAACAGTTTATCGGTACGAACAAAGTGGAGAGCTTCACGGGCTAACCAGAGTGCGTGGTTTCACTCAAGATGACGCTCACATATTTTGTATGCCCAGTCAGTTGGATGAAGAATTTAAAAGAGTTATCGACTTAGTGCTTTATGTTTTTAGTTCTTTAGGTTTTGAAGATTTTACCGCACAAGTTTCGCTTCGTGATCCAAAAAAACCTGAAAAATACATCGGGTCAGAACAAAATTGGGACCTAGCAGAGAATGCGATCATAGATGCAGCAAATGAAAAAGAGCTCAATTATGTAATCGAATATGGAGAGGCTGCTTTCTATGGTCCTAAATTGGATTTCATGGTAAAAGATGCCTTGGGAAGAAAATGGCAGCTGGGAACTATTCAGGTGGACTACAACCTTCCGGAACGCTTTGAACTGACTTACAAGGGCAGTGATAATGAATTGCATAGACCCGTGATGATTCACAGAGCTCCATTCGGAAGTTTGGAACGTTTTGTGGCTATTTTATTGGAACATACAGGAGGAAATTTTCCACTTTGGTTAACTCCTGAGCAGGTAATTATCTTGTCTGTAAGTGAGAAATATGAAAAATACGCTGAAAAAGTTTCAAATGAACTGGAAAATCACGAAATTCGCGCCCGCGTGGACAATAGAAATGAGACTATTGGTAAAAAAATCCGCGAAGCACAATTGAATAAATTCCCATACATGCTCATTGTAGGAGAAAAAGAAGCCGCTGAAAGAACAGTATCTGTTCGGGATCGGAAAAAAGGAGATCAAGGTAGCATCGGCATTGCTTCCTTCATCAATAACATAAGTGTCGAAATAGCTAAATCTATTTCAAAGTTTGAAGTTTAACTAAAAAAAGAAAGTCATAGCAATACGGAGAAAAAGGAGCAATCGCCCAGGACGTGTAATCAAAGTTGATCCTCACAAGATCAATCAAAAAATCACTGCACAAGAACTTCGCCTCGTCGGGGATAATGTTGAAGTAGGTGTTTACAGTTTGAGTAAAGCACTTCAATTGGCTCGTGAGCTTGAATTGGATTTGGTTGAAATATCTCCTAATGCTAACCCTCCTGTTTGTAAAATTCTTGAATACAAAAAGTTCTTGTACGAACAAAAGAAAAGAGACAAGGCGCTTAAATCAAAAGCTACAAAAGTTATCATCAAAGAAATTCGTTTTGGTCCACAAACCGATGAACACGATTATGATTTTAAAAAGAAACATGCCGAAAAATTCCTTAAAGATGGAGCAAAGCTCAAGGCTTTTGTATTCTTCAAAGGAAGATCTATTGTATTTAAAGAACAAGGACAAATTCTACTTCTTCGCTTAGCTCAAGATTTAGAGGAACTCGGGAAAGTAGAACAGCTTCCAAAGTTAGAAGGAAAACGGATGACCATGTTTATCAGTCCAAAGAAAAAATAGAAAAGAGTACTAATTTAATACGACAAGAATGCCTAAAATGAAAACTAAATCCAGTGCCAAAAAGCGTTTCAAGCTTACAGGAACTGGTAAAATCAAAAGAAAGCATGCGTTTAAGAGCCATATCTTAACGAAGAAGTCAAAAAAGCGAAAGCTTAAATTGACTCATTCCGGTTTGGTTCATGAAAACGATGTGAAAAGTATCAAGCAACAATTACGTTTAGAATAACGTTTAGCTTAGGTTCAAAAAATGTAAACCCTGTTATGGGCAAAAAAAGTGTAGGTCAACCTACCGCCTTTAACAAAAAAGAAAAATTATGCCAAGATCAGTAAACGCAGTTGCCAAAAGAGCACGCAGAAAAAAAGTCCTTAAACAAGCAAAAGGATATTTCGGTCGCCGTAAAAATGTATGGACGGTAGCAAAAAACGCAGTAGATAAAGCAATGCTTTATGCTTACCGCGATAGAAAAACCAACAAAAGAAACTTCAGATCCCTTTGGATTACTCGTATCAATGCTGCAGCCCGTCTTCATGGGCTATCTTACAGCCAGTTTATGGGTAAAGTAAAAGCCAATGAAATCGAATTGAACCGAAAGGTTTTAGCTGATTTGGCTATGAACCATCCTGATGCATTCAAAGCTGTAGTTGATAAAATCAAATAAATATTCATTCTTTAGTACTCAAAAAAATCAGCTTTTAGCTGATTTTTTTTTATCTAAATTTAAAAAAATCGAGTTTTAGAAACGCTAACATCAGCCTTCGGCTAATTAAAAAGGCATATCGTCGTCTTCCTCTCCAAAAGCATCATTGGGATTCGGGAGGGAAGTTGGATTGATTGGAGCTTCATTCATTTTGGACTGAAACTCGAATGGAGATTCAAAATTCTCTAGGTTGTCGAATTTACCAAGGTGACCAATAAATTTGAGACGTATGTTATCCAAACCTCCGTTACGATGTTTTGCAACAATAAACTCGGCTTGTCCTTCTGAAGATGTTCGTTCATCATCATCCCATTCATCTATTCCGTAATATTCAGGTCGATAAATAAATGATACAATGTCGGCATCTTGTTCAATTGCTCCCGATTCACGAAGATCAGAAAGCAAAGGTCTCTTGGTTCCTCCTCGGGTTTCTACAGCCCTTGAAAGTTGTGAAAGTGCAATCACTGGAATATCCAATTCTTTTGCAAGTGCCTTAAGGTTTCTGGAGATTGTAGAGATTTCTTGTTCTCTATTGCCTGTTTTGTTTGATGTTCCGGCGGTCATTAACTGCAAGTAATCTACTATGATTAACTTAATTCCATGCTGAGATGATAAACGTCTTACTTTTGCACGCAAATCAAAAATGGATAAGGATGGTGTGTCATCAATAAACGATGGAGCTCGCTCTAAGTCACCTACTTTTACATTCAATTGTTCCCATTCATGACTGGCAAGTTTTCCTGTTCTCAATTTTTCAGAGGAAAGACCCGTTTCTGAGGAGATCAGTCGAGTAATCAACTGTACTGATGACATTTCAAGAGAGAAAAAAGCTACGGGAATATTTTTTGTTACCGCTATGTTTCGAGCCATGGATAATGTCAAAGCAGTTTTTCCCATACCCGGTCGAGCTGCAATAATAATCAAATCCGATGGTTGCCAACCTGAAGTTAAAGCATCTAATTTTTCAAAACCTGTAGCAACTCCACTAAGTCCATCACGTTTAGCAATGTCTTCGATCCTTTTCTTGGCTTGTATTACAAGATTTTGAGCAGATTCTGAAGATTTCTTTATGTTCCCTTGTGTTACATCGTAAAGTTTAGATTCAGCCTCATCAAGTAAATCAAAAACATCAATAGATTCTTTGTAAGCATTGTCGATGATTTCGTTCGAAATTTTAATCAAACTTCTTTGAATGTATTTTTGTAAAATAATTCGTGCATGAAATTCAATGTGTGCAGACGTTGAAACCTTTTTAGAAAGCTGAACTAAATAAAAATCCCCTCCTACTTTTTCGAGTAAGCCCATTTTACGTAAACGAGCAGAAACTGTCAATAGATCGATAGGTTCAGAAGTTTTGAAAAGTTCATGAATCGCAGAAAAGACGTGTTGATTGGCTTCTTTGTAAAATGCTTCGGGCTGAAGAATATCAATTACTTCATCAACTCCTTTTTTATCAATGAGCATTGCCCCTATCACAGCTTCCTCTAAATCAATAGCTTGCGGAGGTATTTTCCCCCTTTCAAGATTAACAAGGTTTCCAGCAGCAACAGCTGGAGCAATGATAGGCTTTCTTTTTTCCATTAATCGAATTTAATTATAATACTAGAATTCTTTGCTGTAAACCAAGCTTGAGATATACCCCAAGTGTAAACAAAAGACCGTTTATAACTATTTTTTTTTGTTGATAAGCTAAAATTAATCTTTGAAAACACCCATATCATTGAACTTTGCTCTGCGATTTTTTATCAATTCAAGGGGTTCTAACTTATCTAAAACCTTAAATGTTTTTAGAACCTCATCCTGAACAGAATCAAATACTTGTTGACGATCATAATGAGCCCCTCCAAGTGGTTCTTTTATTATTTTATCGATCAACTTAGCCTTCTTCATATCGGTTGCAGTCAACTTGAGAGAATCAGCTGCCTGTTCTTTGTATTCCCAGCTCCTCCATAAGATGGAAGAACAAGATTCTGGAGAAATTACAGAATACCATGTGTTTTCAAGCATAAATACTCGATCTCCAACCCCAATACCAAGAGCTCCTCCAGATGCTCCCTCTCCTATTATTACAGTGATAATTGGAACCTTAATGGAAAGCATTTCATAAATGTTACGAGCAATAGCTTCACCTTGACCCCGCTCTTCGGCTTCAAGTCCTGGGTATGCTCCGGGAGTATCTATCAAGGTTACAATTGGAATCCCAAATTTTTCGGCTGACTTCATTAAGCGGAGTGCTTTTCGATATCCCTCTGGATTTGCCATTCCAAAATTTCTATATTTACGGGTCGCTGTATTGTAACCCTTTTGAGTTCCAATAAACATAAAGGATTGATTCTCTATTTTTCCAAGACCACCGATCATTGCTTTATCATCTTTGACATTTCGATCTCCGTGCAACTCTAAAAAGGTATCCCCACAAATTGCTTTGATGTAGTCTAAGGTGTATGGCCTTGATGGATGACGAGATAATTGTACTCGTTGCCATGCAGTTAGATTACCGTATATCTCTTTTTTTGTGGTTAGTAATTTATTTTCTAACTGATCACAAGTATCTGTTACGTCAATCTCACTTTTGTTTCCAATAATTTTACATTTATCAAGTTGTTCAATAATGTCTTTAATCGGAAGTTCAAAATCTAAATATTCCATAATATTTTATTGAGGGTAAAAATATAAATTTTTAATTATTTATTTCGTCTTTTTTAATTTACGTGCTTTGTAAATTCCATTACCAATTACTGAAACCAAAATGATCAGTACTCCGAAATAAAAGTTTACACTCATAATTTCTTTTTCGCCAAAAATATAAATGGAGAATAAAATTGCGTAAATGGGTTCCATGTTCAATGAAATCATAATGGTGTAAGGAGAAAGTTGCTTCATGATCTCAACCGAGGCAATAAAAGCATAGGCAGTACAAATAGAAGCTAAAAGAAATATCCACAAGGGGTCATATCCTTTAAGAACAAAAAAGTTTGATGGTATTTCTAAAACAAAAATTAACCACAAACTCAAAAACAAAGTTCCGAATAACAGCTGATAAAATGAAATTGAACTGGATTGGTAATGTTCAATCAATTTTCCGTTGAGAAGGGTAAACAAAACGGATAGTAATGTGGACAATAAAGCTACATAAATACCAATTGATGAATCTTTTTCTGCTTTAAAAATCATACTCAATCCAATCACAACAAAAAAACCAAAAAACACTTCATAGGTTCTAATTTTTCTTTTGTACAAAAGAGGCTCTAAAAATGAGGTCATCAAAGAGGCCGAAGATAGAACTGAAAGGGTTATGGATACCGAGGATATTTTAATTGCGTGAAAAAATAAAATCCAATGTACTGAAATGAGTAATCCTCCTAAAGCAAAATAAACCAAAGCTTTGGTAGGGACTTTGAATAACTTCCTTTTGAAAAAAAGAAAGTACACTGCAATTAAGCTTGATGCAATTACTACTCGAAACCAAACTATTTCAAAGGAATTTTTATTCATTAAGGCACCTAAAATTGAGGTAAATCCCCAAATAAAAACCAAGAAATGCAGGTGAAGAAGACTTTTAAATCTAGCGTTTAGCATAAGATAACAATACAATTGCAAGAGTTCCAAAAATTCCCAGTGGTAACCAAGCCCCAATAGCAGGAGATAAATCAGTCTTATCTACCAAAACTCCAAAGATTTTATCGAAAAAAATAAAGGTGAAACCAGCAACAATACCAAAGGCTAGATTGACTCCCATACCCCCTCTCCTTTTGAAGGAAGAAACAGCTACTGCAATTATTGTCAAAATAAATACAGAAAGTGGAATGCTGTAACGTTTATGTCGAACCAATAAATGAACATTAATTAATGGTGATCCACTTCGCTCTTCCTTTGCAATAAATTCATTGAGTTTCGGCAAAGAAAGCGTTTCAGCTTTGTAATTTAGTGGAGCAAGGTCTTGAATTTTAAAATCGAATAAAGTGTCCTTAAGATTATTTTGCTCATACAATTCCTTATTTTCCAAAAAAATACGCTTACGATAATTGATTAGACGGAAAAAAGAATCACTTTCCACCCAGCGAATAGTTTGGGCAAATATTTTGAATTTCAATTCTTCTCCCTCAAAATGTTCAAGAGTAAAATCGTTTGCTCTTTTTCGAATTTCATTGTAACCGCTTACGTAAATAAACTCGTTATCATTGATTTGCTTGTACAGGTTTGAAGTCGTTCTAGCATTTTTTGAACGGCTGATGTATTTGTAAGTAAATTCGTTAAATCCTTTACTGGCTTTGGGAACAATAAACATACCTGCTAAAAAAGCCAAAGTAGAAATACATGCAGCTGCTACAATAAAGGGCCTCAAGTATCTATTAAAAGAAATTCCAGAACTCAATACTGCAATAATCTCAGAGTTATTTGCCAACTTAGAGGTAAACCATATGATCGCTAAAAATAAAAATATTGGATAGAGCAGGTTTCCAAAATACCACATGAAATCGAAATAATAATCGACAATAGCATTTAAAGGAACTTCTTTTTCTTTGAATTTATCAATTTTTTCAGCTACATCAACCATGATTCCGATCGGAATAAACAAAAGCATCATTACGAAAAATGTTGCTAGGTATCTTTTAATGATGTAGAGATCAATTTTTTTTAACAAAACTATAAACGTTTATCCATGTTTTTAACCATTTTTTCTTTCCAATCATGAAAGTCTCCGGCTATTATTCTTTTTCTTGCTTCACGCATTAACCATAAATAAAAGCCTAAATTATGGATTGTTGCGATTTGCTTTCCTAACATTTCGTTTACCTTAAACAAATGTCTAAGATAAGCCTTTGAATATTCTGTATCAACAAAAGTGTATCCTGATTCATCAATTGAAGAGAAATCACTCTCCCATTTTTTGTTTTTAATATTAATGGTTCCATTGGCTGTAAACAACATTCCATTTCTAGCATTACGAGTAGGCATAACACAATCGAACATGTCTACTCCAAGAGCGACATTTTCCAATAAATTGATTGGTGTTCCAACTCCCATTAAATAACGAGGCTTATCCTCTGGTAAAATATCGCAAACTACCTCAGTCATTGCATACATTTCCTCGGCAGCTTCTCCTACAGAAAGACCTCCAATAGCATTCCCTTCAGCTCCTTTACTGGCTATGTATTCTGCTGATTGTTTCCTCAAATCCTTGTAGACACTACCTTGAACGATTGGAAAAAAAGTTTGTGAATAATCGTATAAAAAAGGACTTTTTTCATTTTGAATTAAACAACGCTGGAGCCATCGATGGGTCATATGCATCGAAGTCTTTGCATAACGATAATCACAGGGATAAGGTGTACATTCATCAAAAGCCATGATAATGTCTGCTCCTATTTTACGTTGAATGTCAATTACGTTTTCTGGAGTAAAAAAATGTAGTGATCCATCTACATGAGATTTAAACTTGACTCCTTCTTCTTTAATTTTTCTATTTGCTGAAAGTGAATAGACTTGATATCCCCCAGAATCTGTCAAAATTGGGCGTTTCCAATTCATAAACTTATGAAGGCCTCCAGCTTGTTCAATAATTTCTGTCTTAGGGCGTAAATATAAATGATAGGTGTTTCCTAGTATAATATCAGGGTTTACCTCCTGTTCCAATTCTCTTTGATGAACACCTTTTACCGTAGCCGCAGTCCCAACAGGCATAAAAATTGGAGTCTCAATAACACCATGATCGGTTGTAATTGATCCTGCCCGCGCTTTACTTTGAGGATCATTTGCGATACGTTCAAAAATCATAACTAAAAATATTGCCAAATATAGCGAACTTGAACCTACTGTTTGTGGCTTTTATAAAAATGTTAAAGAAGACGTTAATAAGTATTCCCCATAAGTTTGCCTAAGCATAACAAAGCTGTATTTTTGTATTACATATTATTCACATTCATGCAAACACAAACAACATTAAAAGAAACCGTTTCTCAGGTAAGAAGGGATATTCTTAGAATGGTTCACAAGGTAAATTCAGGACATCCAGGAGGTTCTCTGGGCTGTACAGAATTTTTAGTTAGTCTCTACAATGAAATAATGGAGTTGAAAGAAGGATTCGACATGGATGGTAAAAACGAAGATGTTTTTTTTCTTTCCAACGGCCATATTTCGCCCGTATTTTACAGTGTTTTGGCACATCGAGGATATTTTCCAGTTGAAGAACTCAATACTTTTCGACTGATCAATTCGAGATTGCAAGGACATCCTACAACTCACGAAGGTTTGCCTGGTATTCGTATGGCTTCTGGATCTCTAGGTCAAGGATTATCAGTTGCAATAGGCGCTGCACAAACCAAAAAACTAAATCATGATCGACATTTAGTTTACACCTTACTTGGTGATGGTGAGCTTCAGGAAGGTCAAAATTGGGAAGCAATCATGTATGCTGCGGGCAAAAAAGTAGACAATCTTATTGCAACAATAGATTTGAACGAAAAACAAATTGACGGTCCTACAGATGAAGTCATGCCCATGGGAGATTTGTCAAATAAATTCCTTGCATTTGGGTGGAAAGTTCTAACCGTAGAAAATGGAAATGATCTTACAAAAATTATCGATACACTCAAAAAAGCTAAATCAATGACGGGAAAAGGTAAGCCAATTTGCGTTTTATTAAAAACCGAAATGGGTAACGGAGTTGACTTTATGATGAACACCCACGCATGGCACGGTAAAGCACCAAACGACGAACAACTAGAAAGTGCTTTAGCTCAAAATCCCGAAACATTAGGAGATTATTAAAACTTCTGCATTGCAGAAATACCAAAGAAATTATTATGGAAGAATACATCAATCAAGGTTCTAAAGACACCCGCTCAGGATTTGGCGATGGACTTACAGAGCTTGGAAGAACAAACCCTAATGTAGTTGCACTTTGTGCAGATCTAATTGGATCCCTTAAAATGAATCAATTCATAAAAGAGAATCCCGAGCGCTTTTTTCAAGTTGGAATTGCGGAAGCAAACATGATTGGAATTGCGGCAGGTTTAACTATTGGTGGAAAAATTCCCTTTACAGGGACTTTTGCAAATTTTTCAACAGGAAGAGTTTATGATCAAATTCGCCAATCGGTTGCATATTCAGATAAAAATGTGAAAATATGCGCTTCTCACGCAGGGATAACATTGGGTGAGGACGGAGCAACTCATCAAATTTTAGAGGACATCGGTTTGATGAAAATGCTTCCTGGAATGACCGTTATCAATACCTGCGATTACAACCAAACAAAAGCTGCAACAATCGCTATTGCTGATTACGAAGGCCCCGTTTATCTGAGGTTTGGTAGACCTTCTGTTGCAAACTTTACTGCTGTTGATCAAAAATTTGAGGTTGGAAAAGGAATCCTTTTACAGGAAGGAAAAGACGTTACTATTGTAGCAACTGGACATTTGGTATGGGAGGCACTTGAAGCAGCAAAAATACTTCATAAACAAGGGATTAGTGCCGAAGTCATAAACATCCATACCATAAAACCTCTCGATGATAATATTATTTTAAAATCAGTTGCGAAAACCAAATGTATTGTGACTGCAGAAGAACACAACTACCTTGGAGGGTTGGGAGAAAGTGTTGCTGGTGCTCTGGTTCTAAACCACCCTACACCACAAGAATTTGTAGCTACCAAAGATACTTTCGGTGAGTCTGGAACACCCGCTCAGTTGTTGGATAAATATGGATTGAACAAAGATGCAGTTGTGTCTGCCGTAAAAAAAGTAATTAAACGTAAATAAAAAATGCCCTCCAAATCCAGTAAAATATTAACCTTAATTATTTTTCTTGTTACTTCTTTTTCTCTTGAAGCACAGTTTGAATTTGGTATTAAAGCAGGTCTAAATTACGAATCGTTGGGTGACCTGAAGGATCAAAGCATCACAACCACAATAGATTCAAAGGGATCAGAAACTGGTTATCATGTTGGATTTTATGGGAATTTAAACCTAGTGCTTTTTTACATTAGACCAGAAATTCAATTTACCAAAATTAATACCAGTGTTGAGAGCTTGAATGTTGGATTAAGTAAAATAGAAGTTCCTATTCTTTTGGGATACAAAATATTAGGTCCTTTAAGTGTTTTTATTGGTCCCAGTTTTCAGTACATATTAGATGAAAAAGTTAAAGGAATTACCCTAACTGAAATAAAAAATAATTTTACAGTCGGCGCTCAAATTGGTACTCGCCTCTCTCTGGGAAGGTTTGGAGTGGGCATTAGATATGAGCGTGGTTTTACGGATAATGATCTCAAGATAATTGGTATTGATGGGGTAAATGCTGCTGGTCGGATCAATGCTCGTCCCAATCAAGTTATTCTGAGTGCTTCCTTTAAATTAAAGGTAAAGTCAAAGTCTTCAGATAAAAACTAATTTTTTTGCATAGGATTTGTGGGATTGATTTGTTCAAAAACTCCTTTGATTTTATTTTTTTGAACTTCATCCCAATTAAAAAGCATGCCATTCATTGCAATGTAAACTCCGGGATCAAGTACTCTTACATAAGCCATTGCAGAGCCTAAATTAAAAAAACCGTCGGAAGAACTTCCAAAGGTGTAAGGAATCATTGCCCCCGTTAGGATGATGGTTTTGTCTTGTATTCCGACTGCCTCTTCTGCTATTTTTTTAGCTGTATCCACCATACAATCAGTGCCGTGAGTAATTACAATCTTATTCTTTTTAGAAGTTTCACAGGCCTTAATTATGGTTTCAAAATGAGTTGAAGTCATTTCTAAACTATCCAAAAGCATGAGTGTTTTTACATCAACGTCTAACCTGCATTTACTTCGAACTAACATTTGAGGTAAATGAGTTTTTTGGAAATTTAAAGTACCCTTAATGTGATCGTACGTTTTATCAAAGGTTCCTCCCGTAACAAAAACTTGAATACTTTGCTCAAATCCCATCCCACTAAAAGATTAAAAAGTTATTGATGTGTATTAGTTATCCGAATCCAAGTAATCTGGAATACCGTCACCATCAGTGTCATCAGCAATACCGTCTTTGTCTTTATCAAATTCGTTGTAAGTGAGTATTCCATCGCCATCATCATCAATATCATTGAGATTCAAAATACCATCAGAATCTGTATCATCATTCAATGGATTTCCATCTCCGTCAGGATCTTCATTTTTAGACAAAATACCGTCATTGTCATGATCAGACTCATTTGTAGTATACACAGAAAAAGAAAAAACCAAGGGCGAATATTGAGGTATTGTAGCCTGTCCAGCAGAATAGTATCCTATGCCAGAGGGCATAAATATGATTCCTTGTCCAAAATCTTGAAAACTTACAATTCCGAATTGATCTGTTGAGTAAGTTCCTGGTGCAAAATGTTGTAAACCGTGTCTGAAGCCAGAAATTACAGTAAGGTTATCAAACCAAATTGGATTTACTCTTTCGTCAAATTTGAATCCTGAAAGTAATTCGCCTTTGTATGCAACATATGTAGAATCAACAATAGAAGGTTTGCTTTCTAATCTTGATCCCTGTTGAGCAATAATGTAATACAAGGTATGATTGATGATCGTATTATTTGCATCCGTTACCGGAACAGATATTTGTTTTACTTGGTCTATTAAAGGAGTTTTATTTGCATTTCCCCCAGAAATTGTATCAATTTCGATCGATATTATTTCATTTTCAGAACGAGGAAAATCTTCGTAATTGTAAAAATGTGTTGACAAATAATCAACCAGTAAAGCATCGTCTGATGCAAATTGCTCAGCATAGTCATTTAATTCAACGGTTAAACCATTATTATCAGAATCACATGAACTAAAAAAAACAACTAGTAGAATTAAAATAAGATAAGGTTTTGAAAAACTAAACATAAGGGTAATTTTGCAGCGCAAGATACAATTTTACTTTATTTATTTGCCAAATTTAACGTAGTTTTAGAGAATGAGAATCGATCAATATTTATGGGCAGTACGATATTTCAAATCAAGAAGCATAGCTGCTAAAGCTTGTAAAAAGGGTCACGTGCGTGTCAACGATCAAGTTGCAAAACCCTCTCGAGAGATTTTTCCAATGGATAAAATTATTATTCGAAAAGAGCAAATAAATCATAGCTTTAACGTATTGGATATTCCCAAAAGTCGAGTCGGTGCGAAATTGGTGGATATTTATCGTTTAAATACAACCCCAAAAGATGCATTTAAACAGAATGAACTTCAGAGTTTAGCCCAAGATTACTATCGAGAAAAAGGAGAAGGAAGACATACAAAAAAAGACCGAAGAGAATTAGAAGATTACACAGAAAGCAATGGAGAACAAGAAGATTAGCTAATCCGTTCAGCTGCTTTTTTTGAATAGAGCAAAAAAGCAAACGCAAAAGCATTTTGAGTATGTAAAACTTCATAACTTTGTAACTGTACAATTCAATTTGTATCTCAAATATCATTTGAAATGAAAAAGGATACTACTCTAATAATAGATGGTCAAACATTAAAACACAGCACTCGGAGGATTGCTTACCAGATTTATGAGGCAAATTTTGACAACAAAATCATCTACATTGTTGGAATAGCTAAAAGTGGAGTGCTATTTGCTCAAAATATCATTTCATTTTTAAAACAAATTTCTGATCTTGAAATTCATTTTATCCAGTTGGAAATCAATAAAAAAAATCCTCATTTACCTATAAAAACTTCAGATGAAGTAAATATTCTCAAAAATAAATCTGTAGTTTTGGTTGATGATGTTCTCAATACTGGAAGCACATTAATTTATGCAACAAAGCATTTACTTGAAGTCCCGTTGAAACAATTAAAAACAGCAGTTTTAGTTAACAGAAATCACAAAAATTATCCCATAAAAGCCGATTACAAAGGAATCTCTCTTTCAACTTCAATAAACGAACACATTCAAGTAAACTTGGATTCGAAATCAAATGGGGTTTATCTGAGTTAGCTCATCTATTTTTTGAGATATTACTTCAGGAGTTAGCTCATCAACATCGATGATATGAGAAGCTTTTGAGTAAAAAGCTAGGCGCTCAAACAAATGTTTACCAATAAACTCTTGTAAATCTGCTTCATTTTCTAAATGGCTTATCAAAGGTCTTTGTTTTTTTTCATTACCTAAACGTGTTGCTAATGTCTTTATGCTTGCTTTTAAATAAAAGCTAACTGCTCCAGAATTTACGATAAAGTCCATTGTATCATAATAACAAGGTGTTCCCCCTCCTAGAGCTAAAATGATAGGCTCTTTTTGAGATAAAAGTTGCTCTAAATACTGACGTTCTTTTTTTCTAAAATACACCTCACCCCTATGACTGAATATGTTTTTAATAGATGATTTTTCTTGGATCTCAATATAGGAGTCAAGGTCAATGTATGGAATATCAATACATTGCGAAAGGGCTTTACCTACTCTGGACTTCCCACTACCCATGTACCCCAAAAGAACAATTTTTTTCTTCAAAACATCATTTTAGAATTGAGAAACAAATTTAGCCATTTAGAATATGAATTATTAATATTTGCACGTATATTTGCAGCCTTAAAATACCAAAACGATCTGGTAGCTCAGTTGGTAGAGCATCTCCCTTTTAAGGAGAGGGTCCTGGGTTCGAGCCCCAGCCAGATCACGATTATTTTAAGACCTGGTAGCTCAGTTGGTAGAGCATCTCCCTTTTAAGGAGAGGGTCCTGGGTTCGAGCCCCAGCCAGGTCACTTTAGCGCACGTGGCGGAATGGTAGACGCGCTAGCTTGAGGGGCTAGTGGGATTTTTCCCGTGGAAGTTCGAGTCTTCTCGTGCGCACTTCATCTTTTGCACCTCATTTTCATCTTATTAAATATTATTTTGTAATTTTGTTTAAAGTTTATAACTTAACTTTAAACTAATGGATAGGGTAAAGAGTAGTTTTAGCATCAAAAATCTTGAAAATATTTCTGGCATAAAAGCCCACACGATTCGTATTTGGGAAAAAAGATACAATCTACTCTCTCCAGAAAGAACTGAAACCAACATCCGCAGATATTCTCTAGAAAGTCTAAGGAAATTATTGAACATTACCCTTTTGTACAATCACGGTTTTAAAATTTCTAAAATTGCTAGATACGATGAAAGAGATATTCCCGATCTCGTTCGTAATGTTGCTCTGAAATCTAACTCAGAACAGATTTCGATCAATGCTTTAAAGTTATCAATGGTCAACTTTGATACTGCTTTGTTTGATCTGACTTTTAAAGAGCTAATTCAAAAAAAAGATTTTGAATTTATCTACATGAATATTTTCACTGTATTGATGCACGAACTAGGAATACTATGGCAAACCAAAGCAATAAGTCCTTCTCACGAGCATTTCATAACAAATCTGATAAAACAAAAAATTCACGTCCAAACTGAAATTGTTCAGTTAAACCAAATACACCAACCAAACGACCCTTGTTTTGTTTTATTTTTACCCGAAAATGAAATACATGAATTGAGTATTTTATTCTTAAATCAGTTGATCTTATCCAAAGGCTACAAAACAATTTTCTTAGGACAATCGGTTCCAAGTGAAAGTTTAAGAACAATCCTGTCAACAAATTCAAACCTTCATTTTGTTACTTTTTGCACTGTAGAGCCCAATCAAAGTAATATGAGTGATTTTATCCTCAATTTTGAAAAAGAAATATTAGACCTTAGCAACTCCCGCTTATCAATGTTCGGACCCAGAACCAAAAGCATAAACCAAAATAATCTTCCATCAAACATAACTGTGTTCGAAGGACTAGATGAATTTAAATTTCGTTACCTATCTCCCAAAGTTTTTGCTTAATTTTATGTAAATTTGATTATGTTCAAATCATTTTTAGTGCTCTTGAACCCAAACTATTTTTTGCAAGCTAAAAGAAAGAAATGAAAGCTTTATTTGATTATGTGTCTAATGAATGTAGTAAACTTGTAACTGTTTCATACAGTACCTCTTTTTCTTTGGCGACAAAAATGTTGGATATTTCTATTCGAAAAGACATTTACAACATTTACGGCTTTGTTCGTTTTGCAGATGAAATTGTAGACAGTTTTCATTCTTTTGACAAAGAAGTATTGTTGGATCGTTTTGAAAGTGATCTGTATCATGCCCTAGAGCATAAAATAAGTTTGAATCCAATTTTAAATTCATTTCAATCAACATATCACCTCCATAAACTCGAACTCGAACATGTAGAAGCTTTTCTCAAAAGCATGCGTTGGGATCTATACAAAAAAAACTACCTCAAACAAGAGGATTACAAAGAATACATCTACGGTTCTGCTGATGTTGTAGGTTTGATGTGTTTAAAAGTTTTTGTCCAAGGAGACCAGGAAAAATATGAATCTCTCGAAGATTCGGCAATGGCATTGGGTTCTGCTTTCCAAAAGGTTAATTTCTTAAGAGATTTGAAAGCAGATCAAGAAGGTTTAGAAAGATCTTATTTTCCTGAAATTGATTTAAAAGAATTAGATGAACAATCAAAATTAAAGATAATCCGTGAAATTGAAGAGGATTTTAAAGCCAGCTATGATGGAATACTAAATCTGCCGAAAGAAGCTCGATTTGGTGTTTACACCGCCTACAAATATTATTATAAATTACTCAAGAAACTAAAACGAATTCCATCGAATCACATAAAGGAATCTCGTGTTCGTGTTCCCAATTATCAAAAAATCAGTGTTTTAGCTCAATCTTACTTAAATTACCGTTTTAATTTTCTGTAAAATGAATACATTTTTTTGGATCTTAATTTACCTTACAACTTTCTTGGTTATGGAATTTATGGCTTGGTTTTCACATAAATACATTATGCACGGTTTTTTGTGGAGTCTTCACAAAGATCATCATAAAAAAGACCACAGCTCATGGTTCGAACGCAATGATTTGTTCTTCATCTTTTATGCTGTAGTAAGTATGGCGTTGGTAATCCTTTGGGGCGAATATGGTTTTTGGGCGGGTTTACCTATGGCGCTTGGAATATTTACTTATGGGGTGACTTATTTTATTGTGCATGATATTTTTATTCATCAACGGTTTAAAATTTTTAGATCTACAAATTCCAAATACGCTAAGGGTCTTCGTAGAGCACATAAAATACACCACAAAAACATCCACAAAGGTGGGGGAGAATGCTTTGGAATGCTTTGGGTTCCTCTAAAATATTTTAAGTGAAGCTGTTTATTTTTTTAGCCAATTGTTTGAGAACTCACAGTTTTTATAATCTTTACTTATGCTGACGTATGTATCCTCAATTTTTTCTTTAGTCCATTTGGTAATGGCTTTTAACTGCTTGTCTTTTAATGCAAGTTCTTTTATTCGAATGTAATCTTGTGAATAATCAGCAATATGCTCTTCGTATCGATTAGAGATTTTGATGATTTTGTACTTTTTTGAACCCGATCGATCTTCCTCCAGCAAGGGTAAAGAAATTTCCCCTTCCTTTAGTTTATTAACTTGATTGTACAAAACAGGGTCCATTTTTGTAAGCTCAAAACGCGTGTCACCAGTTACAGGATTGATAAGTACACCACCACTATTCCTTGTTTTTTTATCGTCAGAGAAATTGTATGCAGCATTTTTAAAGGTAAATTCTTCGTCAATAATACGCTTTCGTAAAGAGTCTAATGTTTTTTTGGATTCTTCCAATTGTTGAGGATCAACTTTTGGAGTTAATAAAATGTGACGAACATCTACTTGTTGTCCTCTAATTTTATCTACTGTCAAAATATGCCATCCAAAATCTGATTTGAAAGGTCTTGATATTTCCCCTTCTTCAAGACTAAAAGCAGCATCTCTAAACTCCTTTACCATTCTTGGGCGCTTTCTATGAAGAGTGTATTTTCCGCCAGAGGAACGGGATCCAGGATCTTGAGAATAAAGAATGGCTTTGGATGCAAAACTTAACCCTTTTTCTTCAACATCATTTTTAAAATCTTTTAATTTTTCTACAACCCGTTGAGTTTCTTCTTCTTTAACCTCGGGTTCTATTACGATTTGTGCCAATTCTATTTCTGTTCCAAAAACTGGAAGTTCATCGCTAGGAATCTGATCAAAAAAAGCTCGAACCTCCTCGGGCGTAATTTCAATTTTAGAAACAATATCGGATTGCATTAAAGAAGCTAGTTTTTGAAGCTTATTGATTTCAAACAATTGTTCTCTGAATGAAAATTCATCAGGTTTGTTGTAAAACTCCAATACTTTTTCGATACTACCCAGCTGTTCTGTAAAGTATTCTATGCTTTGATCAACATAACTGTAAACTTCTGAGTCGCTAATTTCTAAACTGTCTTGAACTGCATGATGTGCATACAATTTATCCTCCATTAATTTACCCAGTAATTGACAACGCTCGATACCTTTAGTAGGAATCCCCTGTGATTGCATGTCGGCTATGGTTTTGTCAATATCTGAATCCAAAATAACATAATCTCCTACAACAGCAGAAACGCCATCAATTTTTATTCGCTTAGAATCAGAGGAAGATTCTGATGGTCCTTGTGCAAAAGATTGGAGACCAAAAGTAAAAACTGTAAAAAAGAATAATATTTGGCTAGCGGTATAATTCAAATTTCTTTGTTTGTATTGCATCTTGTAATATTTCTTTATCAAATTGTTTTATAAAATCTAACTTTCTTTTATTAAAAACTATTTTACGAATTGTATTTTCAATAGATACTAGAGGAGCTACCTCATTTCTTAAAATAAAATCATTAACGAAAAGCAAATATACCTCGAATGCATCCTCTACAAGAAAAAATTGTGTTTTTTTTAAGTACTCTTCAAAGTTTGTTTCTTTAAGAAAAGGAAGTGTTTTGATCATTCTTCTTTTTTTAATCCAAAAAGTATCCTTTAGTTGATAGGAATTGAATTGAAAAGAAAGAGAGTCTAAAAATCGTTTATCTTCCTCTTGAAAACGAATTAGTTTATCTTTAATTTCTAGTAAGTCGATATTCTCCGATGGTAGCGCTATGAAACGAAAATTTACCATAACCTCATTCAACTTGAAATTATTCTGATTTTCTAGATAATAAGACTCCACTTCTTCTTTGCTTATTATGGTGTCAATATTTGATTTTACAACAAATTCTTTGTATGCCCTACTCCACAAATCAGAACGATAGGATTGAACAAGTTCTTCAAGGCGCTCTTGGTCTTCGAAATTTAAATTGATAATCGCTTGATCAATTAACAATTGCTTTCTAGCCCAATTATTGATGTAATTTTCTGCTTGAATAACACTGTCGGTATCGGATGAAAAAATTGGCAAGTTTTTTGCAAGTTCTGAAGTGTACAAATAAGTATTACCAGCTCGTGCAACCACAGGATCCTGATTTACATTGTAGATTTGATCACAACTAAAAAATGAAATCAATAGAAAAAAATGTAATATGAAATTGTTTCTCATAAAATTAATATTGATACTGGTTTTGTTTCATTGGTGTTACTTGAGCGTTAACGAAAAAATATTTGTTTATTGTGTTAAAAGGTGGTTTTTATGAATAAAATTCTTAATAACTTTATCAATTGTTTGATTAACAATGTTTTATTTGTTCATAAATATTTTTTTATTAACAACAATATTAATAACTTGCAACTATTATTGAACGGAATGAAAATAAAAAACTCTTTTTTATTATTTTTTTTATTCCTCGCTTCATCTCAAGCGAACAGTATCCCGACCCCATCTGACGAAAATAATATTTCCTTGTATTCAAATCAAGAAATTGTACAACTAATTTACAACAATGGTGAAATCAATATCGAAGGGTTGACTGGGATTGGAAATGTTTACATCTACAGCATTATCGGCAATCCTGAAGGGAGATTTTACAATGAATCACTTGAAGTTTTCAAGAAACCGATTCAACTCAAACCTAGAAGCTTGTACATTGTTCAAATAGAAACTATGGGAACAATAAAAACTTACAAGTTTGTAACTAAACAATTCTAACAAAATTATCTAATTTTCTAAGCGCTATCAAGGACTGTAATTTGGAGCTTCTTTTGTAATTTGTATGTTGTGGGGGTGACTTTCCCTAATTCCAGAAGCGGTTAGCTGTACGAATTTTCCATTTTCTTTTAGAGTTTCTACATCACCTGCACCGCAATATCCCATTCCAGCTTTTAAACCACCTAAAAATTGATGGATACTCTCTACAAGTTCTCCTTTGTACGGTACTCGTCCAACAATACCCTCGGGAACAAGTTTCTTAATATCATCTTCAATGTCTTGAAAGTAGCGATCTTTACTTCCTTTATTCATTGCTTCGATTGAACCCATTCCTCGGTATGATTTGAATTTTCTACCTTCAAAAATAATTGTTTCTCCCGGAGATTCTTTTGTTCCAGCCAGAAGGCTTCCAAGCATTACACAATCAGCTCCAGCAGCAATGGCTTTGGGGATATCGCCTGTGTATCGAATACCTCCATCAGCAATGATTGGTACACCACTTCCTTTGATGGCTTTACTCACTTGAAGCACTGCAGATAGTTGTGGATATCCTACACCCGCAATGATCCGTGTTGTACAAATAGAACCTGGACCAATTCCTACCTTTACGGCATCTGCTCCTAAATCAACAAGATATTTTGCAGCTTCAGCAGTAGCAATATTTCCAACGACAACATCAAGTTCAGGAAAATTTGCTTTTACTTCTTTTAGAACCGATGCAACACCCTTGGTATGACCATGTGCAGTATCAATGACTATTGCATCAACTCCAGACTTCACAAGAGCTTCTGTTCGTTGAACCGCATCAGCGGTTACCCCAACAGCAGCAGCTACTCTTAACCTTCCATAGGCATCTTTATTTGCAATTGGCTTGGTCGTGTGTTTTGTGATATCACGAAAAGTTATCAAACCAACCAAGTTTTGATTCTCGTCAACTACTGGAAGTTTTTCGATTTTATGTTTTTGTAGAATTTCTTCAGCATCTGCTAAAGAGGTGCCTTCTTTTACGGTTATTAAGTTCTGTGAAGTCATAACCTCGGTAATAGGACGAGTATCGTTTTTCTCAAAACGCAAATCTCTGTTGGTTACAATACCACTTAATTTTCCATTTTCATCAACAATGGGAATTCCACCAATCTTGTATTGGGTCATGCTTTTTTTTGCATCAGAAACAAGAGCTGTTAGGGGTAAGATAACCGGATCTAAGATCATTCCAGATTCTGAACGCTTAACCGTTCTAACTTTATTTGCCTGTTCTTCAATCGTCATATTCTTGTGAAGAACCCCAATCCCTCCCTCACGAGCCATGGCTATGGCCATTTTGCTTTCTGTAACCGTATCCATGGCAGCAGAAACAATAGGAATGTTTAAGGGAATGTTTCTTGAAAAATAAGAATTGATCTTTACATCACGGGGCAGAACATCGGAATAAGCCGGTGCTAAAAGAACATCGTCGTATGTTAAACCCTGTTCTATGAATTTTGAATCGTTTGAAGTCATGGCAACCGCTTAGAAATTAGTTGCAAGCAAAATTAAGGAATTATGCCCTTTTAACCGCCTTTAAAATGGTAAATTTTAATTATCAAATCTTAAAAGGTCTTTTAAAATCAATAAAGATGGTTTCCAAAACCAAGATTCTAATCAAAAAATAAAGTACAAATATACGATCTAAACCTCAAGCTCAAATTTTGTTAGGCTAACTTTAAGTGAAAATAGTAAGTGATTTATTGTAAGAGTATTCAAATTTTAAAGGATCAATCTTAAGGGGTGTGTTTTGCTGGTTGAAAAATGAAATAAGTTTTTCAGTTGGTAGGTTTCCCGTCAAATCATCCGCTGCCATGGGGCAGCCTCCAAATCCTTTGATTGCTCCATCAAAACGATTGCATCCTGAATCATAAGCTGCTTTGATTTTTATGAATGAGTTTTGGGGTTGAGCGTGAAAATGAGCTCCTATTTCTATCTCTGGGTATTGAGCAATTGAGGCTTCAAATAGTGAGGATATGTCTTCAACTTTTGCTTTTCCAACAGTATCGGAAAGGGAAATGAATTGAACTCCCTTGTCAATGAGTAGGTCTAGCCAATTCATGACAATGGGTACTGACCAGGGGTCTCCATATGGATTTCCAAAGCCCATAGATAAATAAACAACTAGCTTTTTCCCGTGACTCTCACAAAGTTCGATAAGTTGGTTTAAAAGTAATAATGATTCTTTTTGAGTTTTATGTGTATTTCTCATTTGAAAATTCTCTGAGACTGAGAAAGGGAATCCAATGTAAGTGATTTTCTTGTGTAAAACCGCTTCTTTACACCCTCTGAGATTGGCTACAATAACCAATAATTCAGTTTTGGAATGAGTAAGATCAATGCTTTGAAGCACCTCTGCTGTGTCCCTCATTTGAGGAATAGCTTTTGGGGAAACAAAACTTCCTACATCCAAAACATCAAAACCTACTTCAAGTAATGATTGTATGTATCCTATTTTTTTTTGAGTAGGGATCCATTTTTTCATGCCTTGCATGGCATCACGAGGGCATTCGATAAGAACAGGATTTTTCATGGTTTAAAGATATTTGATTTATCTAAACAAGGAAATAAATCGCAATACAAATCAAGAGCACCCCTTGACCAAAATTAGCCCAATACATAAAATTTGAACGAGACAAAATAAAGGGTGAAATTTTTGAAGCAGTTACAGAAATTAAATAGAACACAATACTTGCCTGCAACATAAAAATACCTCCTAAAATTGTGTATTGAACTCCTAGAGATAATTCCTCACTAAAAAGAAATCCCGGGAAAAATAACCAAAAAAACAAACTTACTTTAGGATTCAATAAATTCATTATCAACCCCTTTTTGAAGTTTTTATGAGAATTGGGTTCTGTTGGAAGATTTTTTTGATCTAAATTTCTAAAGATTTGGATTGATAAGTATATAAAATAAATTGACCCCACTATTTTGGCTCCTTGTGTTATCTGCGGATATGCTCCCAAAAACTGACCCCATCCCAATACGATAATCGAGGTATGAAACACCAAACCGCAAACCAATCCAAAAGCGAGCAAAAGACCCGCCTTTGACCCTCGAATCACACTTTCACTGAGAACCAAAAGAACATCAGGTCCAGGTGCTAAGGTCAATAAGATGGATGCCAATAAAAAAGACAGTAGAACTTCCATAGCTTTATCTTCTTTGGAATAATAATTTCTCAAATAAAAGCATAACGAGTATCTTTACAAAATTATTAAAAGAGATTATGATTGATCAAATTGAAAATGAAATTGATTCACTAAAAAACCAACTCATTTACCATCCATTGTACAAAATGATGGAACAAAAAGAGGATCTTCAAGTGTTTATGGAACACCATGTTTTTGCTGTATGGGATTTTATGTCCTTAGTAAAAAAACTCCAGCTAGATCTTACATCAACAAAGCTTCCATGGGTACCCTCAAGCTCTCCCTCAGCTGGAAGATTGATAAATGAAATTGTTTGGGGTGAAGAAACCGATGTAAACAAAGATGGTTTACCAATGAGTCATTTTGAAATGTATCTTCAAGCCATGGATCAAGTTGGTGCCTCTACCTCTGAGATAAATCAATTCATAAAAAATCTGGAGTCATCAAAATCCATAATCGATCAGATTGAAAGCACTGAACTTCCTCATTTTATAAAAGAATTTTTAAAATTTACATTCGAAGTCATAGGTAGCAACAAAACCCATGTCATAGCTGCTGTTTTTACTTTTGGTAGAGAAGACTTGATTCCAGACATGTTCATCGAAGTAGTAAAAAACATAAATAAAGAATCGGATGCTAATCTGAGTCATTTGATTTATTATTTTGAGCGCCATATTGAAGTGGATTCTGGAGAACATGGTCCCATGGCATTGAAAATGATTCAAGATTTGTGTGGAGAGGATCAAGATAAATGGAACGAAGCTTTAGAGGCTTCAAAAACTGCACTCTCTCATAGAATTGCCCTGTGGGATGGGATTGCAAATTTAATTTTAAAACCAATAACCAAATGAAAACCATAAAAACACTTTTATTCTGTGTATTCCTTCTCACAGCGAACCTATTCTATGCTCAAAAAACTGATTCTGAAACCTATTTTTCGACCATTGAATCTGAGGATTTACGACAATTGTTGTACGTGTATGCTTCGGATTATTTCCAGGGTAGAGAAACGGGAGCTCTTGGTCAAAAAAGAGCTGTTGATTTCTTGAGAGAATTTTACAAAAGTAGAGGCATCAAAGCTGCTAAGGGAACTGAAGATTATTTTCAAAAAATGTTTTTAACCATCAACAAAAAGGAAGTAGCCACTGAAAATGTAGTTGCCATTATTGAAGGTGCAGAAAAACCCGATGAATATATTGTCATTTCTTCACATTTAGATCACATAGGAATTCACGATGGTGAAATCAATAACGGTGCAGATGACGATGGATCGGGTACCGTATCCATGCTCGAAATCGCTGAAGCGTTTCAAAAAGCTGTTGAAGATGGAAAAGGTCCTAAGAGATCGATCGTTTTCTTACATGTCACTGGAGAGGAAAAAGGATTATTGGGATCCAAATACTACACTGACAATCCCCTTTATCCCCTAGCTAATACAATTGCTAACCTCAACATTGATATGGTTGGGAGAACCGATCCAAAAAGAGAAAGCAGTAACCCTGATTACATTTATCTGATTGGTTCAGATCGCTTAAGTACTGAATTGCATGAATTATCTGAGGAAGTTAACAAGGCTACTGTGAATATTGAACTGGACTACACCTACAATGCACATGATGATCCTAATCGATTCTATTTTAGAAGCGATCATTACAACTTTGGTAAAAACAACATCCCTGTAATTTTTTATTTCAACGGTACCCATGCGGATTATCATAAGCCCACAGATACAGTTGAAAAAATTGAATTTGATTTGATGAAAACTAGAACCCAGTTAATTTTTGCAACTGCATGGGAATTGGCAAACAGAAAAAACCGCATTCAATTGATCAATAAATAGCTTTTAAACTCAATACAACTTTTATGAAACAGCTGATCCTATTTACATTATGCCTTTTTGTAAGTCAAGTCTACGGTCAAGAATTGGAAACTGAAGTTTTTGATGAAACGTACGATCAAATTCAAAATCTTGATTCTCTTGAAGCCTACAAAGTAAAAAGAGTTTCATTGGGAATCAAACTCGGTATTCCCAACATTGCAGGAATATCCATGGAGGGTATTACTCCCATCTTGGGGAATAGAGTAGCTCCCTTTTTTGACTACAGTTTCTTTCCAGTTAATAGCGATGAAACCGACATTGATCTCAAATACTCTGAATTTGGGTCTAATTTTTATTTTGGAGATCAAGGTATGGGAGTGTATTTTGGAATTGGTTTTGGAGCTTTGAATACGGATATTGTTTTTAAAGATGTAACTTTTGAAGAAAATGGAAACCAAGGTAGTGGAGAAGGGAAAATTTCATACAATGTCAAAACAACAAACCTCAAACTGGGAATAAAAACTGGAGGAAAAGTCTATTTCCGTTTAGAATTGGGTTATGGTATTGGGTCTATTCCTGACACTTTAGAGGTTGAGGGGACTTTTACTTACGAAGATTCAAACGGTGTAACACAAACAGATAATGGAACAGAGACAGAGGAATTCCCACCCATTCCAGGAGTCAGTCCAGGTGGAGTTTTGGTTGGAAATTTTGGGTTTGGAATTTCGTTCTAAATTCTAACTTCAAATCAAAAAAATGATTTGTGTTGTTATAATTATTGATCAAATTTTTTGATAAAGGCTGTAATAACATTCGACAGTCAGCACAAAATCGTCCGGCGGAGAAATGACTAGCAACCTCTCTACTAAAGAATTATGGGGTCTTTTGAATCCAAAATATGTGTGATTTGATTAGTAACACCAACCTCCGATAAAAGTAAATGAGCGAGTTGATTGCTGTTAGAAGTAAACTTGTATTAAAACTCACTTCCTCAACCAATTCGATCCTATCGATCTGGTACTCAAAAAAGGTTCTTTTGATGATTGAAAGTTGTGTTGTTTTGCTTTAATTTGAAACAATCCAAAATGGGTTGGTAGAGTACTTTAAAGTCACAACAAATGATGGTTCCTTCTGGGTCTAAACGATTCGTGTATTGCTCGATTGAGGCTTGATTCAAATAAGATAAAGAACCAAAAAAAGACAATAAATTATAGGTAAAATCTAGACGCAAGGATTCTGAAAAATAGCTTACTTGATCCTTGCTGATTGCGTTTTGAAGCGTATGCTCACTGTTATCAATGCCAATTACCTTATTGCTAAATGCTGTTAGTGCAACACTTGAATTACCCACTCCACAACCCACATCCAGAGCAAGATCAAAGCTTCTAGATCCCAAATATTTATTCAAAATGTCATCGTGAATAGGAGGGCGATAAGCTTTGTAATGACTCGCTGCATCTTAATTAAATTCATCCATTTGATTAGATATTTTCTATGGAAGAGATAAATGACAAAAAAACTAACCTTAAAAATTTTTTCTTCGTCTCTTCCCTGTATTTTATATATTGTACAACCCTCTAATTTAGTTTAGAAGATAAATTGTTTTTTGTAGATTCAAGCTTGTTTTCCAAGTCATCATCTAATTGATGATAAAAATCAATCCCAGTCAATGCTTCTATTAAATCAACTGTTACAACATACTTTTCAAGAAACTCAAGTTTTCTGTTTGGCATTAAATAAGCAAACATCTTTTGATTTTTAGCATCATAAATTATTTTGTAAAACTGATCAGGCACAGACACTTTGTTGCTCCCTATTCTTTTCAGTTTTTTTGAATTTAAAACCCCACCAGTAGAAATGTACAATTCTGATTTTTTAGCCCTTAATCTGACTTGATTTTCAAGAGTGTTCCAAATACCTCTGTTAAATGATGCTTTTTGAGGAGACATATTTGACATGCAGAATGACTCACTCATTGACACTTTTGACAGCTTCATATCCCCAGCAGGTACAAGATGTCCTCTGTCATAGTCTGAATTTTTGTAGTCATAAAGTGCTGCAGATTTTGTTGAAACTAATTTATCTGATTTAAAACTATTTTTTCTTGGTGTTTTCCCTTTTAACATTTCAATATTAAGTTTGTAATGCACCCATTCTGCTTGTTCATGTTCTTCTAGATAGGATAGGGAATAATAAGCATGTTTTACAATTTCTCCCTGTGATTTTGGCAAGAATTTAATTTGTGCCAAAGAAATGGAGGGAACAAAAACCATAAAAATAATTAGATTTTTCACAAATCAAATTTAAAAATAAAATACGCAAAACTCCATTAAAAATCTTTGGTCGATTTAATACCGAAAAATGTCAATGCATTTAATTAGGGTTTTAAATAAAGGAAATTGATCTCAAGTAGAATTCAATTTTGTATATTGTAAGAAATAAATCATGTGTATTGAAAAAAATAACACTTCTGATTCTTTTTCTTTTTATTGCCAAACTTCATGCTCAAACTTCTTTTGACAACGAGTTTGATTTTGATTCAGTTCCAGCTTTCATAGCTTGTTCAGATAAATCTTCAAGACAAGCACTAAGAACTTGTTTTGACATTAATTTTAATCGTCACATAAGAAATTTTTTTAGATACCCTTTAGGAGATCAAGAAGCTGGCAGACAAGGTGTTGTGGAAGTTAGCTTCAACATAAACGAATATGGATTTGTTCAAAATATTAGAGCAGTTGGTGGGACATTGGATATGCGCTTTAATGCAAAGTTCATAATCAAGAATTTACAGAGATTCAAGCCAGCAATAAAAGATGGTCAACCTGTAATGGTTGGTTACAGAAAATGGATAAGTTACAGGTTATCTAAAACTAGAAGAAACATTACTACCGAGTACACATCGTTTAAAAGACTAGGGAATTAAAATGTAATTCTAGACATTTAGCTTTTTATCCTGATAGAAATTTATTGAATGAACTATCAAATAGTAAGTCAACTCCTGTTAACAATCTTGTATTGAACCTAATATTTATTACACTTTACCTTTTTGAAAAAAGCATGAGTAATGAACATGTCTCTTTGTGATCAAGTTCTGATTCGCTTAGCTTATTAAAACTCATTTTCATATGGTGAATTTTGAGATTCCTTGATTCATTAAAAATCAAAAGGAATGGTTTTAAATGAATATGTCAACATACTTTTACTGAATAATGGTATCTTGAAATATGTATAACCCACAGGAAGTTCGAATAAAATAACAATTGAAGTAAGAAGCAGATAAAAACTCAGATCTACCTTTAGTTATCAATTAAAAGTTACTTAATTAAATTTTTTTTGATTAGATAATTAATCATGTGAATTACTTTCAAAGAGGTACTGTATTCATTTCATTTTTGTTTCTATTGATGAACTCTTGTTCAAAGGATACTGAGGTTCAAGAAACCTCTGCACCTACTCAATACACCTTGACTGTTATGGCTTCAGAAGGGGGGTCAGTATCACCGGAAGCTACTGGAACTTATGATGAAGGAACTACAATAACAATTTCAGCAACTCCAGACAATGGATTTGAGTTTGCCAGATGGTCAGGGAGTGATTTTGATAATAGTGGATGCGCCTTTGCACGTTACTGTCGTACTGCCGTAACCTTGTATTCGAACAGAGATGTTCTAGCTTTTTTTCAAAGTAAGGCAGAGTAAGATTTTTCTATCTAAATTATTATTAGGATTGTATTGTTTAATAAACTCACATAAGGGAATCAAAGAATCTAGGGGTGTATCGTTTTTAGTATTACTATTAGAACGAACATTTAACCCTTTTGATGACTAATGGAACTCTTGAAAGCTACACATCCAATCCCCAGGGAGACATCGAGACAAAAGCTCCGAGTTTGATGAAAATCGAAAAGCCTTTATTAAAATTTAAGAATACCATAATTATAAGCTGAATTTATTGTTGCATAATTATAATTGATTGATATTAATTATCAGATTCGAATTTATTTTCAAAATTCACACTATTAAAACCAATTTAATTATGAAAGAAAGTAAGTGTCCATTTCACGGAGCTGTTACACAACCCAACCTTGGTACACAAAATAAAGACTGGTGGCCAAAGCATCTTAATTTAGATATCCTAAGGCAACACGATTCCAAGAGTAATCCAATTCCTGAAATAACTTATAAAGAGGAGGTGAAAAAACTAGACTTAGATTCAGTAAAAAATGATTTAAAAGCTGTTCTTAAAGAAAGTCAAGAATGGTGGCCAGCAGATTATGGACATTATGGTCCCTTTTTTATTAGAATGACATGGCATGCTGCTGGTACTTACAGAAACGGAGATGGACGAGGAGGTGCTTCTACTGGTGCTCAAAGATTTGCTCCATTAAATTCATGGCCAGATAATGGAAATTTAGATAAAGCTAGAAGGTTACTCTGGCCAATCAAAGAAAAATATGGTAATAAACTATCATGGGCAGACCTTTTAGTTTTAGCTGGAAACGTAGCCATTGAAGACATGGGGGGACCAAATCATGGAACTGTCTTAGGAAGAGAAGATATTTGGCATCCTGAAAAGGATATCTATTGGGGTGCTGAAGATGAATGGCTTGGTGATAACCGATACGGAGATACAAGGCAGTCACTTGAAAATCCATTAGCAGCTGTTCAAATGGGGTTAATCTATGTAAATCCTGAAGGACCTAACGGAAATCCTGACCCTGCACTTTCTGCACAAGATGTCAGAGAAACATTTAAACGAATGGCAATGAATGACGAGGAAACTGTCGCATTAACAGCTGGAGGTCATACGTTTGGTAAAGCACATGGTGCTGGAAATGCTGACTTAGTCGGTGTTGAACCTGAAGGATCAGCCCTTGAATCAATGGGTTTTGGATGGATTAGTAGTCATGGATCAGGGAAGGGAGTTGATACAATCACAAGTGGCATTGAAGGGCCATGGACCAGCAACCCAACACAATGGGATATGGGTTATTTAGACCTTTTGTTAAAATACGAATGGGAATGTAAGAAAAGTCCTGCAGGAGCATGGCAATGGCATCCAATTGATTGTGCAGATGAAGATATGGTTCCTGAAGTTGATGGGAGTGATAAAAAAGTTTTGCCAATGATGACAACTGCAGATATGTCTTTAAAAGTTGATCCACAATATCGTGAAATTTGTGAGCGCTTTTATGGTAACCCCGTCGAGTTCGAGGAAGCATTTGCAAAAGCATGGTTTAAGCTACTGCACAGGGATATGGGACCTAAGACCAACTACTTAACTGGGGATTTTAAAAATGAGGAATATATTTGGCAGGATCCTATCCCAATGGTTAAAGAAATGTCTGTCGAAAAAGAGAATGCTGTTCGAGAATCAATCAAGAATACGGAGTTAAGTATTCCTAAATTAGTAGAGTCTGCTTGGGCTAGTGCAAGCACTTATCGTGCCTCAGATAAACGGGGAGGTGCTAATGGATCACGAATTCGTTTATCACCTCAAAAAGATTGGGCAGTTAATCATCCTAAAGAACTTCAAGGAATTTTAAGTATTTACAAGACGATTGCTGAAGAACATGATGTAAGTTTAGCAGACGTAGTAGTTCTTGGAGGCTCTGTTGGCATAGAAATGGCTTGTGGTCATAAAGTAGCTACATCAACAGGAAGAGGTGATGCTTTGCAGGAAATGACTGATATTGATTCATTTGATCTATTAAAGCCAAAAGCTTGTGGTTTCAGGAATTACTGTGAAAAAGAATTTGCTGTATCTCCTGAGGAAATACTTCTTGATAAAGCTCAGTTGTTAGGTTTGACACCTACTGAACTCACCGTTTTGGTTGGTGGTTTAAGAGCAATGGGAATATCTTACACTGGTGATGGTGTATGGACTGATGGTAAACTTGACAATAATTGGTTTAAAATACTATTGTCAATGGATGTGAAATGGGAAGCTAAAGGTTACAACAGATACGTTGCTTGTGACAGAAAAACGAGAAGTGAAGTAAGAACTGCTTCACGAACAGATCTAGTCTTTGGTTCAAATTCTGAATTACGAGCTATTGCTGAAGTTTACGCCCAAGATGATAATAATGAAAAATTCATTAAAGACTTTATTCAGGCATGGAATAAAATTATGAATGCAGATAGATTCGATTTAGTTTAATCTTCCTTCAATGATATGTGTATGTGCGTTACTTCCTAATAAACTGAGAAGTGGTTTAATTTTAAATAGAAATCAATCTAAATATCTATCAAAATTAATTGGTGAAAAAGTAAACGAAAAGTTGTTTGTATTTAACACAACTTCAGGAGTTTATTTTTTTTCTACTAAAGAAAATCTCAATTCTGTGATTATTAATCTGGTTATGAATTACTTAATCGACCATTTATTGTCAGAAAGTCATTTTACCCTCTCAAGAAATACAAAAATATTTGATGATAGATTCGTAAAGATCTTGACAGACAAAGAAATATCAAGTTTAGGTTGGAAAAATTTTATAAGTAGCTTCCTTAATCAATTAAATCCATTTTATGGTGATTCTAAGTTTATTCATGGACTTTTTAAAAGGTTTGTTTATCTCATCAAAGAGCATGGTAACAATCAACAATTAGATTACATGAAAAATAGGATGAACGTACTAAGATCTCGGGTAAATCTTGATCTTGCTCAGGACATAATTTAAATATCAATAAAGTAAGATAAATCAGTTATGAATGTAAAGAGTGTGGGATGGCTGAAAATACATCTCACGCTAACATTAATAGATGGTGCTTTAGTTTTGAATGATATTACAAATGTTCAAATATAAAATGATCAAAATTTGATGGAAAAATTAAGTTCCCACAGTGTTGTGGTTTTGATATGAATTACAGGATTTGAATCTTTATTAAATTTTCTTATTTTTACGGAGGTGCAAACTGATGTTTAAATTGAGTAAAACTTCCATATTCATTCTTTTTCTGCTTTTAGCTTGTTCAAAGGACGCTTCAGTTCCAGAAGAACAAGCTCCTGCTCAATATACATTAACCGTTACTACTTCAGAAGGAGGTTTTGTAACACCAGATGCTAATGGGACTTATGATGCAGGAG
>PAOB01000033.1 GCA_002708445.1 Candidatus Arcticimaribacter sp. | reverse complement strand
GTTTGCTTCAACTTTTGAACCGCACGATCACTTTGATTGTACGGAAAAGAAAACTCATTTTCATCAATCCATTGTTGAGTGCGAAACCTGCACTTTCAATTATTCCCCTTTTCATTACAGCATAACTTTTTTTAAAGAAACAGAAGTTTTTTTGATTCCAGAAACATTCAAAATAAGCTTTGCTTTTTTATTGTTTCATTCGTTCAATATAACAAACACCCAACTTCGTGCCCCGCCTGTTTTAGCATAAATAATCGACTATTTTTCTATGTTAATTCAGACAATCTATGCGTACTCGTGTTTTTGCTGCTCTGCTTATGAGCAGTTTTCCTTCTTTTTCACAAAATTGTGATTTTACACTTACCGGAATTATTACAGATCTCCATGATGGATCTGTACTTGAGGGAGCAACACTAATTATTGCAGGTTCTGAACGTGATGTGGTCACAGATTTTGAGGGTAAATTTATCATTACAAATTTATGTAATGACATTTATCCTATTCAAGTATCACATCCTTATTGTTTGACCAAAGGTTTTAGGGTCAGAGTAACGGGAGATACCTTCAAGTCTTTTAAGTTGGAACATCACTTGGAAGAACTCAATGAGATCACTATTGATGGAAAGATCACAAATAAACAATCCAAAACACTTCAAGAAAGCAATATAGTTCAAGAGGAATTGGAACGTTTTAGCAGCAAAACACTTGGAGATGCCCTTAATAGTTTGAGTGGAGTTTCCTCTTTGTATACAGGAAATACAGTCGTAAAGCCAATGATTAACGGACTACACAGTAGTCGCGTTGTCATCATCAACAATGGTGCGCGCATGGAAGATCAAGAATGGGGAGCCGAACATGCCCCAAATATTGATATTAATGCGGTAAACAGACTAACTTTGGTCAAAGGAGCTGGAGCACTTCAGTATAGCGGTGATGCAATGGGGGGTGTAATTATTGTCGAAAGCTCTAAAGTCCCCATTAAAGATAGTCTTTACGGAAAAACACTAGTTGCCGCAAATTCTAATGGAAAGGGATCCTTGGTTACATCAAATCTGACTAAGAGTTACGAAAGTGGTTGGTTTGCAAATTTTCAGGGTTCATTGAAACGTTCTGGTGATTCTGAGACACCAGATTATGTGTTGAGTAACACAGGAGAAAATCAACATAATTTATCTGTAAAAGTTGGTTTGAATCGTTTTGCTTATGGGATGAATTTTTATTATTCATTCTTTAAAAATGAAATCGGTATTTTGAGGGCTTCTCATTTGGGGAGTGCACAAGATTTATTTCGAGCAATTCAAAGTGATTTACCTTTGGTAACCGAAGATTTTACTTATGATCTTTCGGCACCCAAGCAGAATGTTATTCACCAATTGGCAAGACTTGTAGTCTTTAAAAGAGTAGGCCATGGCAAGTTGAGCTTACAGTATGATTATCAACGAAATGATCGGTTAGAATTTGATATCAGAAGAGGCTCAGATAAGGGTAAAGCATCTTTGGATTTGCAATTACAAACCCATAGAGTTTTGCTTGATTTTGATAGTAACTTGTCAAATAACGTTGGTCTTAAAACGGGAATTATGGGCAGCTATCAAAAAAACTACGCTGCCAATACTGGAGTTCGCAGGTTGATTCCAGATTACAAAAAATATGATTTTGGAATCTATGCTGTTTCAGATTACCAGCTCAATAGTAACTGGCTTTTTGAAGTAGGAGCACGTTATGATTTTACTCATATGGATGTTTATAAGTTTTATAGAACCTCTTTTTGGGAATTGAGAAATTATGATGTTAACTTTCCCAATGTGGTAATCGAAGAACTGGTTAATCAAGTTTTAACCCGCCCTCAATTTAATTACCGTAATACCTCAGCAACTTTTGGGGCTACATATGATTTTGGTGAGGATTATAAACTGTTTTTTAATTACTCACTCGCTTCTCGTACTCCCAATCCTTCTGAGCTTTTTAGCGAAGGTTTGCACCACTCTGCTACGCGGGTTGAATACGGTGATTTGGGTTTCAATTCAGAAGTTGGTCATAAGTTAACTGTTACACTTGAGCGGATTAATGAAAACTTTAGTTTTTCAATAAATCCATTCATAAACACTATTTCTGATTTTATTCTCATTGAGCCTGTTGGAATTAATAATTCGATAAGAGGAACTTTTCCTGTTTGGGAATACAGACAAACCAATGCTCATTTTTTGGGCATTGATTTCAATGCTTCTTATGTTTTTTCTGATCATATGAGTTTTAACAATAGATCATCTCTGGTTAAAGGATATGATCGTTTTCGAGACAAACCTTTGATCAATATGCCACCTGTAAACACCATGAATGAGATTGTTTATTACAATTCTAAACTCAAAAATTTACGATTGGCAGTACAAAGCGAATATATCTTTCGTCAAAATAAATATCCAGACACCAATTTTGAAATATATATTCCACAAACCGAAACTATAGAATTGGTTGATGTAAGTACACCTCCCGACGCATATCACTTATTCAACTTCAATTCAAGTATTGATTTTGATTTCTCAGAAAAATCAAAGTTAAGTTTGGGCTTTGGAATCTCAAATCTTTTTAATATCTCCTACAGAAATTACTTAAATCGTTTGCGTTTTTATGCAGACGACTTGGGTAGAAATTTTTTATTAAACATCAAATACAATTATTAACTTAAAATCACAAAAAATGAAAAAATTAAATTTATTAGCAACAATTCTTTTTACAACATTATTGTATGTATCCTGTTCAAAAGATGATGACCCATCTTCTTTACCAGATCCAGTAAATGAAGAGGAAGTTATCACTACGCTCACGGCTACTCTTGTGCCAGCAGGGCAGGGAACTACCATTACTCTTAAATCTCAAGATTTGGATGGAGATGGCCCTAATGCTCCAGTGGTAACAGTTTCGGGAAATTTGTCAGCTGGAGTATCCTATAATGGTACAATTGAGCTTCTCAATGAAATGGAAAATCCACCAGAACCCATTACTGAAGAAGTAGAAGAAGAAGATTTAGATCACCAGTTCTTTTACACCGTTGGGAGTGGGTTAGATGCAACAACATCATATGAAAACTATGATTCTGCCGGGAACCCATTAGGGACAGAATTCACTCTAGTTGCAGGTACTGCAAGTTCTGGTGGTTTAACATTTACACTACGTCACGAGCCTAAAAAACCAAATGAGGGTATTGATGACGCAGGAGGTGAAACAGACATAGAGGTAACATTTAATTTAACAATAGAGTAGATTGAATTAACTTCAATTTATTTTCCAACAAACACCCTTTACAGAACTGTAAAGGGTGTTTTTGTTTGAATGTATATGTATTAATTTAAAACTGTTTTCTCAATTTATTTTAATTTTCTTTAAGGAATATTTCGTAATAAATAACCATTAATAAATTTATAACTTATCTTGTAGAAAATAAAACAAAACAAGTAAACAATCTGTCATCTATTTTAAGGAGAATTTAAAACGATGAAAAAAAGTTTAATTGCATTTCTTTTACTTTTTGCAGGAATGCTAATAGGCGGTTTTTGGGCTAATTTCAAAATAAATCAAGTAGGCAAAGACAGTGATCTTATTCTCAAAAATGGTGTTTGGGGGTATTTCCCTACAATGGATTTAGCAACAAATGAATTTCAAAAAATATATATAGGTAGAATCGGACTACTGGCATTACAGGATTCTGAAGTAATTTATTTTGTTGCTTCTTCTGACCAAGAGGGCGACCCACTATCATCTTCAAACGATTACAAGTTGACAGGAAGCGGTTTTGACTCACGGTATTGGAGTTTCACACTCTATGGGGAAGATCATTTTTTGATCCCCAATGATAAGAGTGTATTCAGCTATAATATGGATAATATAGTTTACAAAGATTCTCTTAAAAATTCTTATGAGTTAATTATTTCGAAAGACCCAAAAAAAGAAAATTGGTTACCGGCAGGAGATGCGAACAACATGAGTGTTTTGTTACGTCTTTACAACCCTGCAGAATATGTATACAAGAATAAAGATGTGATTGAGTTGCCAACTTTAAAAAAAATAAATCCATGAAAACACATCGAATACTTTTTGGTATTGCATTGATTCTTGGATTTGCAATGGGATACAAAGGCTTTATCAAATACTATCCTAACCTTCTATTCAAAGGTGCAGAGAGAAAAATAGGAGGTTCTGAAAATACAATACGACTTGGAAATCTACCCGATGATAAAAGTCAGATGATTGTTAAACCGAATCCAGACTTTATGTATGTGAGTTGTTTTTTCAATTTGGAAGACGGCCCCCTTAATTTGTCAGCAAATATCTCAAGTTCTAATTATTGGTCTGTTGCATTTTATGAACCTAATACCGTGAATTTTTATGTTAAGAATGATGAACAATTTGAATCCAATAAATTAAATCTTTTGATCGCCCATGAAGGTAATTTACCGTCAACGGTTGATGAAGATATTGAGTTGATCAAATCTAGGACAAAAAAAGGGCTGGTATTGTTCAGGTTTTTGGTAAATTCGAGTGATGTTGACGATGTCAATAAGATTAAACAAATTCAAAAAAGTATTGAACTCAAATGGGTTGAGTGATTTTTTTAAATGAAATTGATAGGAGGGACTGGTCTATTCCTAAAATGATTCACTATTGTTATCAAGTACATTTTTCGAATATTGCTAATCATTGTAAGTAAAATAATTGTGATTGTAAAATTGAAACACATCAGAAGATGAAACGAAAAGAATTCATCCAAAAAACAGGCTTTCTAAGCGCAGGATTAACATTAGGGTTCCCGCATTTATCCTTTTCCAAGACCAAGAGCTACAAAATGGGTTTACAGCTTTTCAGTGTACGTGATGCAATGAAATTGGATCCTCTCGACACTTTAAAAAAGCTAAAAGCCATAGGGTATCAGGATTTTGAAACCTATGGATTTGACGTAGATACAGAAACCATTTATGGATTTAAAATCGTTGAATTTAAACGAATTTTGGATGATTTAGGACTTTCAACAACGAGTGGTCATTACAACTTCCCTGATTCTTTTGATGCTTCTACAGAAGACCTGCTCTTTTATGTTGACAAATGTATTCAAACCGCAAAAACTTTAAATTCACCCTACATAACTTGGCCCTTTGTAAAACCTGAAAATCGAAATCCAGAGGGATTTAATCATTTAGCAGATAAACTGAATGCAATTGGTGAACATGCATCAAAATCGGGGATAGGCTTTGCATATCACAACCACGGCTATGAATTTGAGGATTGGAATGGTACTACCGGACATGAAATCTTGATTCAACTAACAGATCCCAAGTTTGTGAAATTACAAATGGACATGTATTGGTTGATTCATTCTGGAAAAACTCCCAAAGACTTGGTTTCTCAACAACCCGGTCGATATGTGATGTGGCATATTAAGGATATGGACAAGGTAACTCGTGATTACAGTGAACTGGGTAACGGATCCATAGACTACACACAGATTTTGCCCGATCCAGAAACCTCTGGTTTGGAATATTTGTACATCGAACAGGGAGGGAATTTTGCAAAATCATCCATGCAAAGTGCCGCCGATAGCGCTCTTTATTTCAAGCAAAACTTACAAGCTCTTTTGTAGTTTATTACAATTTCATTAAAATTTCTTCTACTGGATCAGCTCCATTAATAAGTATCGCATCGGAGTATTTTCTAAACCATGTAGTTTGACGTTTAGCGTATCGGCGAGTATTTTTTTTAATTTCTTCTATTGTGGTTTCGCGAGAGTAAGTTCCGTCAAAATGCGCAAACCATTCCTGATAACCAACAGTTTGAAGCGCATTTATTTTTTTGAAAGGATAAAGGTTTTTTGCTTCCTTTTCCAAACCCTGTTCAAGCATTTGATCTACTCTAAGATTGATTCGCTCATAAAGAACTTCTCGTTCCCATTGAATCATAAGTTTTTGTGTACTAAAAAAATCAGGTACTTGTTTGTTTCCCAAAAAGGAAGAGTAGGGTTTACCGCTGGTTAAACAAATTTCTAGGGCTCGAATCAAACGATGAGGATTTTCGAGGTCAACCTTTTGGTAGTGGTCTGGGTCGTGTTTCTTTAAAAGTTGCTGAAGTGCAATTATGCCTTCTTCTTCTGCTTGTTTTTGGAGTTTATTTCTAAGAGAGGAATCTACCTTAGGGAAATGATCCAATCCATCAATCAGGGCATCAGCATACATGCCAGATCCTCCAACCAAAATTACCTTATCTTTTCTTTTGAATAAGGTTTTTAGTAAATCCAAAGCCTCTCTTTGAAAATCACCAATACTGTATGGGTTTTGAATACTTTTTTGTTGGATGAAGTGATGCGGTACAGCAGCTAATTCTTCTGATGAAGGTACAGTAGTTCCTATTGACATTTCTTTGTAGAACTGTCGAGAATCACAAGAAATGACCTCAGTTTTAAAATGTTTTGCTAGAGCAATTGCTAAGGTAGTTTTTCCTGAGGCAGTTGGGCCTGCAACATACAACAACTGTTTAGAATTCATCGTTCAAAATGCTACCGCAATGATGACAGTAATGAGCGCCATCTTTGTGTTGTTCTGTATTGCACTGTTGACATACTTGGGTATTGGTATCTATTTCTTTGGTCTGGATGCTCATTTCAGCTGACACAATCCCTGTTGGCACTGCTATGATCCCGTACCCCATAATCATAATAACGGACGCTAAAAGCTGTCCTAAGGGGGTCTGAGGAGCAATGTCTCCGTAACCTACAGTAGTCATTGTAACAATTGCCCAATAAATACTTCTTGGGATACTTGTAAAGCCATTTGGCTCTCCTTCGATCAAGTACATTAGAGTTCCAAAAATGATGCAAAGAATAAATACTGCAAAAAGAAAAACCCCTATTTTGGCTCGGCTTGCATACAAGGCTTTGATGAGAAAGTTAGATTCTCCAATAAATCGGGTAATTTTTAAAATCCTAAATACGCGAAGCAATCGTAGCGCTCGAAGAGCTATTAGGGACTCTGTTCCGACCAGAAAAAGCGAAATGTATTTGGGTAGAGTAGATAAAAGATCGATGATTCCAAAAAAGCTGAATACATAACTAAAAGGTTTTTTGATTGCGATCAAGCGAACAATGTATTCTGCAGTAAACAATCCCGTTATGATCCATTCAAGTATGTCGAATTCTGTTGCAAATCTGTTGTGAATTGAAGTAACACTTTCGAGCATTACTAGAATTACACTCAAAAGAATTAAGATCAACAAAATTAGATCAAAACGTTTTCCGGCTAAGGTATCCGCTTCATAAACAATTTCATGAAGACGGTGTTTCCAGTAGGGTGTTTTGTTATTATTAGGCATTTCAAAGACTAAAGTTAATAAATTTTATGAGGCATCTAAATCTATGATTTTCTTATACCGATTTCTACCAATGAAACCGCGAATAAGTGCTTGTGAATCTCTGTTGTTTTTTATGGGTATCAAGCGTTTTTCAATCGCATCAATTGTTTTAATCTGATGGTTTAAATTAAAATACCCATACCCCTGAAAAATTGTGTTTTTTATGTAAATAAAACTTCGTTCTCCTTTTATTTTTCCTTTGTCAATAATGAGCATATTTTTGTGCGGATACCTCAGACTTTTTTCAATTTTTAGAAGTCGTTGATTGTAAACTTCAGTGGTTTCGTCGCCTACACAGGCTCCATTACATTTCTTGATCCCATGCCCAAAGCATACTTTCTTTGGATTTCCAAGGGAAGTTTTGCTCTCACAAAGGGTAAATTCATCTAACCAAGCTCGGAGTTTTCTATTAGCAGCTTTTTTATTTTTGAAAACCTCCAAATACTGTTCATCTTGTTTTACTTGCTCTACAACCAAATGATGGTAAGGGCTTGACCAGTCAATTCGAATACCAATTTCAAAGTGACGGTATTTCATAGCATGGTTTAGATCGGGTTGATTGTTTTTGATTTCGTGCTGCTCTTTTAGAAGTGCAATACATTCATTTCCACAAAGTTCAAAGGATACACGAGCTAATTTTTTTTGAATTTTTTGTGCTTTTGAAGTTTCAGCCGTTAAGTGATTTAAAACACGTTTTTTGATGTTCTTGCTTTTACCGATGTAAATAATCTTGCCATCGACATCATGAATGTAGTACACCCCTATTTCTGAGGGTAATTCTTCAATAATATTTAGAAATTTTGGAGCTACTTTATTACTGTTTAGTTCTCTTATGTACGTACTGATTATTTCTTTCCCAGAGTCTTTTTCAAGTAACAACTTAAAGAGTTCAAGAGTAGCCAAAGCATCCCCATGAGCACGATGACGATCTTTAATGGGTATTCCGAGTGAACGGACGAGTTTTCCTAGTTTGTAGGATTCTGCTTCTGGAAGCAGTTTTTGAGCGAGGGTAACTGTGCACAACGATTTGCTTTCAAAAGAATATCCAAGACGTCTAAATTCGGTTTGTAAAATGCGGTAGTCAAATTCTGCATTGTGGGCAACAATTACACAACCTTCGGTAATCTCTACTATTCGTTTAGCCAGTTCAAAAAACTTGGGAGCATTTACAAGCATTTTGCTGTTGATTCCTGTCAAACGCTCTACAAAGGGTTGAATCTCTCGATTTGGATTGACTAAACTTGATATTTGATCCAGAATTTCTTGTCCATCGTATCGATAAATTGCGATTTCGGTAATTCCTTCTTCATTGAATTTACCACCCGTAGTTTCGATATCCAGAATTGCGTACATGGGTTAGTAGTTTCTGTTTCCAAAAATTTTACTTCCCACTCGGATCATGGTACTTCCTTCTTCAATCGCAATGGAGTAATCTCCACTCATTCCCATAGACAGTTCTGTAATTTCAGTAAGTTGGGTTTGAATCCAATCAAAGTACTGTTTTAATGCTTTAAATTCCTTTCTGATTTGATCTTTATCTTCCGTGAACGTAGCCATCCCCATCAATCCTTTGATTTTTATGTTGGGTAAGGGACTGATCTTTAGTTCGTTAACTACCTCTTTTAACTCTTCTAGATTAAAACCAAATTTTGTTTCTTCTTGGGCAATGTGCATTTGTAGTAAACAATCAATCACTCGACTATTTTTAGCAGCTTGTTTATTGATTTCCTTTAAAAGTTTATGTCGATCAACTCCGTGAATTAGACTTACATAAGGAGCCATATATTTTACTTTATTGGTTTGTACATGTCCAATCATGTGCCATTGAATGTCTTTGGGAAGACTTTCCCATTTTAGGGTCATTTCTTGGATTTTATTTTCCCCAAAAATTCGCTGACCAGCGGCATAGGCTTGTTCTAGATCAGGGTTTGGTTTTGTTTTTGAAACCGCAACTAAACTGATGTTCTCCGTGAGTTCTGCCTTTAGTGATTTCAACTGTTCTTTAATCCCCATGAGATAAAAATTGACTTGCTACCGTTGGTTTTTTTAAATCAACTCGATAATCATAAAATCCAACGCCAGATTTTACTCCTAAGTTTCCTGCTTGAACCATATTGACCAGCAGAGGGCAAGGGGCGTATTTTAGATTGCTAAATCCTTCATCCAACACATTTAAGATGGAAAGACACACATCCAAACCAATAAAATCAGCAAGTTGTAAAGGGCCCATTGGATGTCCCATCCCTAATTTCATGATTTGATCAATTTCTGAAACACCGGCTACTCCCTGAAAAAGAGCTTCAATTGCTTCATTGATCATTGGCAATAAAATTCTGTTGGCTACAAATCCAGGGTAATCTTGAGATAAGAGAGGAGTTTTATCTAATGCTTTTGAGACTGTTAAGATTTGACTTAAAGTGTCGTTGTCAGTTTTAAAACCTTGAATTACTTCAATCAGCCTCATGATAGGAACTGGATTCATAAAATGCATTCCAATAACTTTTTCTGGACGCTTTGTAAACGATCCCAGTTTTGTAATTGAGATCGATGAAGTATTTGAAGCCAGAATGCAATGGGCAGGAGTCAGTGCATCCATTTTTTTAAAAAGATCTGCTTTTACTGTAATATTTTCTGAAACAGCTTCAATAATTAAGTCAGCTTCTTTCAAAGAATTTTCAAGAACGGTTGAAGTTTGTATTCGATCTAATGTTTCCTCTTTTTGTTGAGTTGAAATAACCTCTTTAGCAACCTGGCGATCTAGATTTTTGTTGATTGTAGTAATTGCTTTTTTCAGTTGGTCTTTGGACAAATCAACTAAAAGAACATTGAATTGGTTTTGGGCAAAACAATGAGCTATTCCATTGCCCATTGTACCACTGCCGATTACGGTAATATTTTTCATTCTCGATTTATTTAAAACAAGCTATTACTTGGTGTGCTACTCTGAGTGCCTCAGTGGCATGATCTAAGGTAACAATGGGTTCGGTATTTTTTTGAATGGCTTTTGCAAAAGTATTTAGTTCCTCTAAAATAGCATTAGATTCTTCTATTGTTGGTGGCTCAAAGTAGATTTGTTTTTTAACACCTTCAGCATTCTGAAGAATCAAATCGAATTCCTCCGGTTCTTTGGGAGCATCTTTCATTTTAACAACCTCAACTTGTTTGGTCAAAAAATCAACCGAAATGTATGCTTCTTTCTGAAAAAAGCGGGTTTTACGCATGTTTTTGAGTGAAATACGACTGGCTGTTAAATTGGCAACACAACCGTTTTCGAATTCAATTCGAGCGTTTGCAATATCTGGGGTTTCACTGATTACCGATACTCCTGAACCGCTTACATTTACAACTGGAGAGTTTACAACACTCAGAATGATGTCAATGTCGTGGATCATCAAATCTAAAATAACAGGGACATCTGTTCCTCTGGGGTTGAATTCTGCAAGACGATGAGTTTCGATAAACATCGGACTGTCAATATGCTCTTTAATGGCCTTAAAGGCTGGATTGAAGCGTTCTACATGACCTACCTGACCTTTGAGATTGTTTTCTTTGGCTAATTGAACTATTTCTTCTGCTTGAACTACGGTTTGAGTAATTGGTTTTTCAATGAAAATATGTTTTTTTGCTTTCAAACAGTGAATTGCCATTTCGTGATGAAATGGAGTGGGTGTCACCACATCAACAACCTCAACTTCGGATAGAAGATCTTCTATGGCTTCAAAAGCTAAATAACCTTCTTTTTTGGCCAATTCATTTGCCGTTTTTTTATCGGAATCATAAAAACCTACCAAGTCATAAAATTCAGATTCTTCCAATAATCTCAGATGAATTTTACCCAAATGTCCTGCTCCTAAAACTCCTACTTTCAGCTTTTTCATAAGTATTCTTATGCGATTTATTAGTATGAGTCAAAGGTACATTTTTAGACTTAATTTCTCTTAACACTTCCTTAGAAAAGCCATTTTATTGTTTATTTTTGCACTCATGAATAGACCTTTGGATACTGCCAAGCATAAAGGACAACGAAAATTACTTATTGACAAATTAGCAGCGATGGGAATTAAAGATCCCAAGGTATTGGAAGCGATGCTTCAGGTACCAAGACATTGGTTTATGGATTCTGGTCTAGAATCACACGCCTATGACAATAAAGCTTTTCCAATAGCATCAGATCAAACCATTTCGCATCCTTACACAGTTGCTTTCCAATCTCAACTTTTAGAGATAAAAGTAGGAGATGTAGTTTTGGAAATTGGAACCGGTTCTGGTTATCAAACTGCTGTTTTGATGGCCTTGGGGATTAAAACGTACACCGTAGAACGTCAACAGGAATTATTCAAAAAAACCCAGCGTTTGTTTACCAAATTAAGTTTAAAACCCAAAAAAGTTGTTTTTGGTGATGGATATCTGGGAATGCCAGATGCGGCTCCTTTTAACGGGATTGTGGTTACTGCAGGAGCACCTGATGTACCAAGACCCTTGCTACAACAACTTGCTGTTGGTGGACACTTAGTAATTCCCATTGGTAAAGATGAGCAAATAATGACCCGGTTTACCCGTAAGTCTGAAAACGAATTTGACAAGGAAACCTTTGGAACTTTTAGATTTGTCCCTATGTTGAAGGATAAGAACTAGTTCTTTTTACTCAAGAGCAAAAGTTAGGCTAGAGCTTATTTTATTTAGGAAAGTTTTTTTTGACTCGATCTAAATTTCGTTTATTGTCTCGATCTTTAAGTGTATCGCGTTTATCGTACAGTTTTTTTCCTCGAGCCAAAGCAATAATCATTTTGGCATAACCTTTATCCGTGATAAAAAGTTTGAGGGGTACAATGGTAAGACCAACATTTTTTACCTGATTATTGAGTTTTCTTAGCTCTTTTTTGTTGAGCAATAATTTTCGAGTAGATCTAGGTTTGTGATTGTAATGTGTTCCAAACAAATATTCTTCGATGTACATATTCACTGCAAACAATTCTCCTTGATCGTTGAATTCACAGAAGCTTTCTGCTATTGAAGCCTTACTTTCTCGGATGGATTTAATTTCTGTTCCTGTCAACACCATACCAGCGGTATATTGATCGAGAATTTCGAATTCAAACCGGGCTTTTTTATTCTGAATGTTGATTTTCTTTTGCATATTGATAAAGGTAAGTTTATTCTTTTAGATTATTTATGCTCTTTTACCTTGATTATTAAAGAAAAGGAATTGATTTTGAGTAATTAAGACTAAAAATGAGGTAAGAGTTTTTAGTCTAAGCGATCACCATTTGTTACATAATGCCAAGCAAGTGACATTAAGCTATCGTGTTCTCTTTTATTTTCCTTAAACAGCAAATCATTTTTTTGTGTACAAGAATTTATGCTTTGTTTTTTAATGCCATAGTTTTTAGAGAACTCTGATATTTGATTTGAATTTATTACCTTATTGTACCCTATTCCAAGTTTGTTTTTTCTATTGTTATTTAGCAATGAATTTCCAAAACTATAATACGTGAAATTAGATGGAGCTACAAGCTCTATGAGTGTTGGTGCTATGTCTATATGGCTTCCTGGATTACAATTAGACTCTGATTTTTCATTAATTGATTTACCATATAATATAAAAGGCACAGAAGAGCTCTCATACAAGGTTGGAGATCCATTAATAAATTTCCTTCCAAAATGATCACCTGTAAAAGCAAATAATGCGTTTGGATATTTTTTTTCAGCTTTCTTCACAAATTTTCCTATAGCCATATCTGCATACCAAAGATGTCCTAAAGCTTTAATACTCAAATTACCCTCATCATAAATTTTTCTTATTTTATCTGGTAATTCTTCTTTTGAACTGTAAGGAAAACCCTTTGAAAAAACATCAATTTCATAGGGGGAATGAAAACTAGTGGTCAGTATTATATTGAGTGAGTTTTTTTGATAATCAACTTTTGCTAATACTTTTTCGAAAAGAGATTCGTCGTTTACTCCCCAAATTCCTTGGGAATCGCCCATGTTTCCTGCTCCAAAAACATTTTCGACTCCTTGTTTTTTTGTGAAATTTTTAATGTTT
>PAOB01000032.1 GCA_002708445.1 Candidatus Arcticimaribacter sp. | reverse complement strand
TACAGCGGCACTGTTTTTATTGGAACACAAGAAGGTTCTATTTACATTTATGATTATCAAAAAAATAATTCATTAAAATATCTAAACTCAATCCGAGCAAACTTCAGTAAAATAAATGATCTTTTATACGATCAAAAAAACATCCATGTTATTACTGAAAACGGTGATTTAACTGTCATTCCTTATTCTAAAAATGGCAGTAATTCAGATGAAGTAAAAATAAAAACTCCAGTTAGCATAAATTTTGGAGATAATAATTTTGGCAATGCAATTGAATCATTCACATACGGTGGGGTTCAATATTTTGTAACAGCAGATCGATCAGGAAATCTGGTCTATTGGGATTTGGATTTAGAAAGCACATTTGATGAAATCAAAAAAATACATGCTGAAAAATACAATGACATGTAAATCGTTTAATCCAGTTATATTCTAAAATGAACATTCTTTTAATCAGCTCATTATCTAAGGGATATGAAAAATTAATACTGATTAATTTAATTAAACAAAACCTCATTTTCTTTTACAAGGATCAAAATTTAAAGTTTGACCTCATCAAAAATGAATCATTTGTTTCGGAAAATATTTTTTTTAAAAAATCAGATTTCAACAAAATCAAAATGAGTTTTGGATTAAAGGATCTATGGAACAAAAGAACCGATCCTTATGATTTAATCATAAATTTAGACACCAGTTTTCGCTCAGTTTTGTATTCACAATTCATTTCAAAGAAAAAAAGAATCGGGATTGATAAAAAAGACCTCAGGAAATACGCCAACCTGAGTGCCACAGATTTTGAAATTGTATTAGCTGAAAATATTTTGACTAAGATTTTAAAAGACATTAATGGTTTAATGATAAAGCCAGAATTAAATATTGATAAAACAAAACTCATCAATACAGAAAAGTTAATCAATTGGACTTTAGAAAGTAACGGTCAAAAACAATTGGACTTTCTAGAATATATTTTTGTTTATCTTGACGTTTCTGAAGAATTATTTTTTTTGGATAACATTATGAACCTTCTAAAAAGGATTATGATGAATCGAGAAGGAAATAAATTAATTCTTATTATCAACGGAAGTTCTGAATATGATGATCTTACGTCAAAAATAAAGAACTTGTTCTCCGAAGTTTCTGAGCAAATCTTAAATCTAGATTTCATCTCCTTTGATGACTTTTACTACTTACTTAAATTTTCAGAAAAATCGATATTGACCATCACAAATGATTCATACTTGGATAAAGTCAATAGAGTAGAGGATAAGATATGTTTGTTCCTAAAAAAGAAAAAGCTCAACGATGCATCTGTAGAGCACATCATTGAGCAATTAAAATATTACTTGAGAACAGTTATTAATCCGCAGTAGCAGTTAATCCTTCGTGAGCAAAAACAATAGTTTCTATTCCAGCTTCTGAAGATTGTGAGTTCATATCAGTCGGTGTTACTTTCAATGGAAAAGCATTTAAAAGCGTCCATGTAATTGAGGGAGTACCGCTCTCATCAAGAAGCTTAATAACAACTGTAACTCTTTCAAAAGTATTTAATGAGATTGAAGATATCCAATCGTAAAAGTCATTGTCCGTTGAGAATACTCCTTTCTTTAGGGTAACATCAGAAAACTTAAACATTCCCGGCATCTTAATTGCCGACATTGCTGGGCTGTTACCGTGTCTGTATTCGATAGCCTCTGTTTCAATATCTAAACCGCTAATTTCTTGAAAAGGTAGATCTGTGTATTCTCCAATATCGACAGAAAAATAAAACTTTGGTAGAGGCCAAAATTGATCTTGCTCTGCTCCTGAACCCTGTTGTGGTGTTGCCATATTCTATTATTTTTTATTACTTTAATTTATGATTTTTGCTGTTGTTGTTCAAATGTTATAACAATAAATTCAGCAGGTCTTACGATAGCAACTTTAATTGTCATTTTGAGAATTCCATCCAAAATGTCAGTGGAAGTCATCGTAGAACCTAATCCAATTTCAATACTAAAGGCATCCTGTGGAGTTGATCCAACCAAAATTCCTGAAGCCCATTGGTTATTTAAAAAGTTGTAAACAGTAGCTCTTAAGCTTGACCAGGTAGTAGCATTGTTAGGTGAAAACACATATGATTCTGCAGCAAATCGAATACTCTGCTCTAAGAAGGTCATTGTTCTTCTTACACTGATGTATCTGAAGTCTTTAGAATTTCCTTCAAGTGTTCTAGCACCCCAAACCAAAGTTCCTTTGCCAGCAAAGCTTCTAATTGCATTGACAGCTTTGCCATTTAAGGGTAAGTTCAGTTCTTCTTGGTTTTCGTTGTTGATATTTACTGAAGGTGAAATCACTGAGCCTAAACTTAAGTTTGCTGGTGACTTTGCTACATTAACCGAATTATCAACCATACAATACAATCCAGCCATTGCAGGACTTGGAGGTAAAGTATTCAACTCTTCAGCAATATCAGCCAAAATTGAATTTAATTTAGGACTTATTACGCTTAGTGTTGCATGTAAAGATTTAATTAAATCTGAATCAGTGGTTGTAGTTATTTTAGCAATTTCTTTTTTAATTCCTTGTGCTCGGGCTGCAGAAATCTCATCAGCTGCAAGATTTTCATCTACCTCAGCATTCAAGACATCAACAAGACCTTTGGCATTGTTAATTCGAGTGTAGTCGATCTCAGATGAGCTTACTATGGTAGTGTTTAGCGATGGATAATAAGCTGCTCCCCATGCAAGGAAGTTTGACCCTACTCCTTCTCTAAATTTGTCAACAATATCGTTATTATCAAAAGTTCTTTCTTTGCTTCCATTAAAAACATCTAGTACAGCAAAACGATTTTTCATTTTGTAGCCACAGTGCATCAACATAGCAGCTTGTAAAGCATAACAATCTGCCTCAGGTAATAAAGTCGCTTCTGGAACAACTAAAATAGTTGGTTCGTTAGATTTTTCTAGTGAAGCAATTCCGCCACCAACAACGACATCATTTAAGTCTTTAGCAGAAATCTTATCATCATAACTTCCAACAGAAACTATATAGCAATCAGATCCACCATTTACAAAATACAATCTTAAAGCATCATACATTAAGTACCTCGTAGACATATCCATCTCCAAAACATAATCGCTTGAAGCTGCTGGTGGTTTTGCTGCTTTTGGAGCTTTACCGTCTCCATCACCTGCCTTAGCAGGAGGTGCGCTGCTTGTTGAAGTTGAGATGTTAAATACTGTTGCTGGTGCTCCACCAAACAATTCAACAAATTCTCCAAAGTTTGAAATTCTAGTCGGTATGTTTAATAATGACTTGGTTCCTCGAAGAGCCTTACTGGTGTAACCTACAAAAGCTGGAACAGCTGTTGGAACAGGAACAACTGAAGTTCCGAAAGAACTTTTCTCTTCAACGTAAACCCCTGGTGTTGCTAAATTAGATGCCATAAAATGTGTTTTTATTATTTACTAAATTTATAAAATTAATTGATAGAAACAAATACTTCAGCGAAAAATTTATCAGATTCCTTGCTTAATGCAATGTTTTTTGGGTCTGGACTTGGTAATCGTACTGAAAACGTATTTAAGAAATTATCTTCCTTTTTTAGGTAATACAAATCCTCATAAAATTGTGAACATGTTATGCTTTTAGCTTGCTCAATACAAAAAACATTCTTACCACTAAACAATGTTCTTTCTTCCACCTTATCCAATTTTAAAACATTCTCTTCGTCAGTTATGTAGTAGTTTGAAAAATCAAAATTCTCTTGAGTACTGAAAAAATTGTATCGCACCAAAATCTCTCTAGACGAAAATTTGATTGAATAAAGCTCGGGCTCACTGTTTGTTTTTTCGGATCCTTCTCCAAAAAATTCATTCGCCGCGTTAAGAGTCAGAGAAATAATTCCCGAAAAAAAATCGTCGCTAAATCCATCAATTGTTCTCTCATCAACAAATTCAGATTCATGCAACAATCCATTCCCCCATTTATTTTCAAATAAAAATCGATTTCCTTTTTCTAAAGATATGTTTGTGTAATTCTGAAAAATAGGGTCATTATTTTTCATAACAAACTTCGCCTCAAAGGAACCGCTAAAAGAATTACTCGAATACCTGAGGTCTCCACTTGAGATCAAAACAAAACCATTTTTTGTAATCCTAAATAAGATACCGTAGTTTTTAAACAGTGTCTGAGTCTCCATACTGGGTCTTATTTCAAAAGAATTACACCTGTTACTTTTAAAAAAATCATGCATGATTTTTACCTCTGCAATTTTTTTAAAGTTCGAGCTGTAATTAATTTGGTTGTACATCAGTCGTGAGCTAAAATTTTTGTTGTGAATTAATATTATTAATTGATCTTAATTTCCTAATACTGGTGGAGTATCCTCTATTATTGTATCACTATCAAACAGAACTTGTTTGATTCGATACGCACATGAAGGAACGTATTTTGTACCAATTGCTCCCCATAAACGCATTGTATCGGGCATATTCAAATTGTACAACTCAACATGAAGCCTCGGAATACTCAATGGAAGACCAGGGGTGTCGGAAAGTGTAAAAATCGGATTCCGTTGAAAAAAATCGATGATCAGTGAAATATTCCGAAGAGACTCAACATAATTCACATCCGTAAAATTGGTAGCAAACATGATGTTGATATTCAAATTTATGGAGGGGTTACTCATCGAATGTGATAGTGTAGAATTTTTGGCAAGTTTCTCTTCTTCAATACTCAGCAGAAACAACACAATTTTATTTTCAATTCCTTGGCTTAGATTCCCTTTGATATCTACAAGATTTCTAACAATTACAATATCATCATCAATGGAAAGTTTGTTCTTTACATATTGATTTGTTCGTGCGCCTAAAGCAGAAATAATATTATGAATCATAAAAATTAGTATAAAAACATTTTAACTGCAGAGACGATTACACGAATAATGTAAATCGAGATGAAAGAAAAAATACATCCAAAAACATACATCTGAACGGAAAAAACTTTTTCGATAGGTTTTAGTCCTCTTTCTGAAGAAGTCAAATCAAGGACTTCCAAAAATAAAAATGCTAAAACAAGTGATAATACCGAACTCAACACTAGCCAAAATAATTCTCTAAGTAAAATTGCTTTCATTTATTTATCTATTAAGGTTTCTCTATGATCCGATCAAATTTGAGTTTAGTGGCAATAAAGAAAACCAACAAACCAATGAGAAAAGCAATGAATATTTCCCAACTTGAATTTATGTAATAACCCAAGTCATTAAAAAGTTCTTTGATAAATACCACCAAAGGAATCAACAAGATGAATCCAATAAAAATCACGATTATCTGATTGACTTGACTTTTTACAATAGAATCTCTGATTCTCCAATCCGATAGTAAAAAAACAAAAGCAAATACCACCGCCATCACAAAATAAATTATCATGGCAATAAAAACGTCTTTGTTTTGTACTAATTTTTTTGCAAAGCGAATCGGAAAACCATTAACCTCCGAAATTGGATCATTAAAACTAATTTTATCCGTTGAAAAATATCGCTCTACAAGACCCCAAAGTTCGCTGTTTCCATTATCGTAACCCAAAGCCCATAGTCCAACTCCTTTTAGCTTATTACTCATTGCAAAATCATATTTTTTTGACAAGGTAAATACATCATCAAAATGAATTTCTTTAAGCGAAAAATCATCAAAAGCCGCCCGATAAACCTTACTCATCGAAATTGGATTCAATTCTACTTCAGCCTTAATATCTGGATTTTCTAAAAACACTTTTTTAATTTCGCTGTAGGTAAGTTTCCGATCAATCGATACATCCATCTCACCATCATTCTTAACATCAATATTCCAAAGAACCCCATAATAAGGAAGTGCTAAAATGGTTTTGCTTAAATCCATTTCAATTTCTTTGTAGTAATCAAGAGTGTTACTCAAACTAAATACTCCCTCCGATTGCAAAGGTGAAACTGCATCAAGACTAGAATCACTGTTGTAATCATATCCCATTATCACAAATAAATCTACATGCTCGTTCAATTTGGAGATATCAAAATTTTGTCGTCCAGCATGAGCAGGAAGTGTAATAGAAATGTATGGTTCTTCCCTATTTTCATTTTTAAATGCTGATGACAATGATTTTCTAAAACCAGACATGAATCTTGTAAATTCAGATTTCAAACTTTTGGGTATATTTTCAAAGTTGATGTCAATCCCATCCGCATTTCTTTCCAAAATCAATTTGGATACATCTTGGTAAAGGTTATTCCATAAAAGTTCATTTGATAAAAAAAAACTGTTGTTTTTATTACCGTGTAATGAAACCGTTAATAAAACTCGAGTATTTTTAGCTTTAGCTACCTCTATCAGCTCAGATGTTTTAAAATCCTCGATATGTTTGGGATTTTGACTGAGTCCCGTCTGGGGGTTCACATTGTACGAAAAATAAGCTAAAGTGGATAATAGCTCAAAGGGATAGTTTTTCCAACTTGACCCCATCCAATAGGGATGCCAACCAAAAACTTCTCTCTCGGGAATTATGGTCCTAAAATTTTCGTTTTGAAGCTCATAAACATTTGAAACACTATCATTATTACTGTAATTCACAACAACCCCTGGATCAAAACCGTTTACCCCTTCAAATATGTATCCGTACTCATTAATCATATTTTTCTGCTGAAGGGGATTTCTTATCATTTGACCTTCCTCACTTTCACCATCTTGAGAAGCATTCCCCCCTTTATCATCTAACCCTAATCTTTTTGTGTAAAGTTTTTGTTGTCGTTTAAATTTGTTTGCAGTACCAAATACTTTTCGTATTCCAGAATCAGCTTTTTTTAGGTAAGTACAGGACTCGATTCCCGAAAAAGAAACCAGTAGAATAAAAACATATGCAAGCTTGTAAATTTTATTCATCATCATTCAATGTTAGTTTGATAAATTCCTTGGTAACAAAAATGTCTTTATCGACCTCAACCTGCCTCTTTTTGAGAAAAACCGAAATCATCCCTACTTGTATTTTGTATTCATAAATGTTAGACATATTCTTCAAAATCAACTCAGCCCTTCTCCCAGATTTATTAATTTGAGTATCGCCCTTGTAAAAAGCATAATTATAACTGTAATTCAAGGTTCGAGTGTCTAAACTAAGGTCATTGATCCTCAATAAAATATTGTCATTTTCTGAATCTTGAAGCAACAACTCTTCGTCTATTCCAAAAAGTTCCTGTCTGGCAATTTTCACCAAATCATTATCATCATCAGTATTCCAAAGGATAGAATTGAATTTATTCAATCCAATCCAATAACCCCAACCCACCAATTGATTTTCTGATTGTTCAATATCAACAGGGATGACAATCTCATTTCTCTGGGTTATGTCCAAAGAGGGAGGAAGTTTTAAAGACTCCTTGAAATTCGCTTTGTAAATGGTATCATAAACCGTTTCTATCACACTAGCAGTTTCAAGAATACTGTCTGTAACCACCTCATAATTGATTTTTAAAGGAGATATTTTTTTCAATTGAATCTTCAACTTTGAGTTGAAAAAACCTTTGTTCTTAAAAAAATTGTCATTGTCTATGTTTAGAGTTAGTGAATTATCATCGAGGATTTTTATTACACCTTTTTCATTACTTTTCCCCGGGAACTCTTGTTTTACATAGCGGTAGGTACTTCCCTCTACAATAGAAACCTCTTCTACTTTTTGATTGCCCAAATTTTCAACTGAAAAAAATATCAAATCGTTTTTCTTGACATCATAAGCATAGCTGTATGGAACTCCATCAGTTGGAGTTTTCATGTAAATATTTGCTAGATAAGTAGTGTCAGAGTTGTATTTTGAAAGTAAATCTAAATACAATTGTTTATCAGCAAGCTCCAACAAAACCTTTTTTTCGTTCTTCAAAACCTCAAATAGACTATCTAAAATTTGTGGGTCTGAAACCGTATCAACATTTCCGTATTCAATAATAAATTTCGAATTCTTTGGATCGGTGTACAACTCGTCTGATATTGCATTAACTGACGATGGAATGATGTTAACACTGTCAACTTCATCCTTTATGGCATCCAATAATTCTACTTGTGTTCCACAAGAGTAAATAATGGAAAATAAAAGCAAGTATCTAAGTTTTTTGACAGCCATATTTAATTTAATTCTTGGTTGCAGGATTATTTTCCTTAATAATTTGCTCGTATCGTTGCAAAGTCTTTTCTCTCATTTCTTTCTTGATTTGAGTTTCTTTGGACTTTATTTCTAGACTTGAAGAAATTTTATTGAGTTGTTCGTTTTTCTTTCTTTGGTTTAAGTTAAAATCTTTAACCTTTAAAAAATTGGTTTCGAACTCAAACTCTGCCTGCATTACCAAATTATCATAGGGTCCTTTCTTTGACAATAACTTAGTAAGAAGTGGAGCGGTTTCAATCAAAATAAAAATCAACATAATAAAAAGGGAGGATACATCTCCAACTTCGTTAAGTGCACCAATTTTATCAAAAAAACCATTGTTCATATTCGCCCTCACAATTTCTCGCTCTTCAATAATTTTTTGAGCAATTTCTTTTTCCTTTAGAACAATTGCGTCAATTAGAGCCTCAGTCTTGAGCTTTTCTTTATCAGTTTCAATGGAATAGGATTCATATTTTACTTTTCGCTCCTCGCACTCAATCCCCCTACCCTTAGTTTTTGTGCCACAGGTACCGTTACATTCACACAAATAATCTTCATAGTAACGGTTTCTTAGTTCAAGCTTCTCTTCGAATTTATTTTGATAAAACTCTTTTTGTTCATTCAAAGCTATTTTCTCTTTATCATATTTTTTCTCCACAGCAAAGGTGCTTTCAATCCTTTGCTGGATCAAGTAAGCATTAATTTCATCTTCAAATAGCTTTACCTCAAGAGGCTTCGAAATGATTATGGCTACCAAAATAGCCAAAACCATTCTAGGGAAAGAAATAACCAAGTTTTGATATTTAGAATCTCCAGCTCGTAAACTTTGTACAATGTAGCGATCGAGATTAAGAATAATCAATCCCCAAAACAGAGCCAATGGAAAAATAAGGAAATAAGAATCAAAGATTTGAGTCAATGCATAAAATGAAGAAATAAAAGCCAAAAGAGAAGTAAAAAAAATAGTAGCACCAATACTCGCGTACTTTGTTTTTTCAAACTCAGGGCATTCGTTTATGATTGACAAGCTTGCCCCAGAACAGCTTAAAAAAAACCGCTCAATAAAATTCATTTTTCTATTTTTCATTGAAAAACAATCTCTCCTCTAACAAATAAATTAAAAATAGTTTACTTAATATATTTATTAAAAATAGAAAAAAAATCAGCAAATCTCCCCAGTTTGCTTTTTAGATTATCCTTTTCTTCTTCATTCTCCTCCTCCTCAGCTAATACAGGAGTTAATTTTATTCTTTTTTTTAAGGTTCCAAAAATAGAATCGAAAATAAAATTAAATGAAATGTCGTTCGTTAATTTAAAAACATATTCTCCAGTTAACGGTAGATCCCCTAAAGTAGACTCACTAAAATTCCCCATATTGGAAATATTCCAAGTAAGCTTTATTTTTTGCTCAAAAAAAGCATAGTGCTGCTCTTTGTTCACACCCACCCCTTTCAGAGTTACATACTCTTCTAATATGGGATCCAAAGCCTCAACAGTCATTTCAATTCCCGAATCTTTAATCACTTTGATAACTATTTGCTTTGACGCTTTATGCTCTCTATTTTGCCCTTCTAGTTTTACAATGGTATCCTCTTTAATTAGCAACTCCAATTCACCCTTTGATTCCAAGTCATTATTGATCCCTACCATTGAAATTTGATGCGCATTTTTAACATCCCAAGATATTTTTACATAGCGGCTTTTTTCGATGAAGGTTTTATCTGCTTCTAATCGGATGGATATTCCTCCAGTCAAAAGATTAATCTCAGTAGAGTCCTCTCTAAATCCATCAAATAGATTATTAAAATACTTTACCTTCTCTTCATCAGACTCACCAAAATAATAATCCGATTTATTGATGATAAAGGTTTTGTCAACAATCATAAAATGAACTTCTTTTTTGTAAAGATTATGGTCAATTTTCCAATACACAGAACCACCCAATTGGATAATTCTATTAAATAAATTAACAAGCCGAAGTGATTTTTTTTCTGTCAATGAAGAAATTACCAAATCCAAAGAAACCTTATTTTCTAAAACAGCAGAAAGCTCATCTGAAATAGCAAGAAAATCGTATTCGTTGACAAACAACTGAATTGAATATTTTCCTTGATGAATATTTTGTTTTAACTCATAAATAAAATCACTTGCTGTAATAATCTTGTAAGACATGAATATGGTTAATTAAATTGTCCTCAGGACAAAAAAACATTTCTCATAAAAATAGAATATTTTATGCAAAGAAAAATAGAATAGTTGAGTGGTTGCTATATTTTTTAAACTTTACCATTTTACAACCTTTATTTTGTGAAACTAAAAATTGCGGCTAAGATTGGATTAACAGGTAAATTGAGACCACTAAAAAAATGTCCATCAAAAAATAAGAGAAAATTCAATTTAAAAAACATGGAATAAGGGTCCTGAAAAATTAACCCTAAAGTTCTTCTCTCAAAATTAAAACTTTTTCATGCCATACATCATGAATTTTATCAACACGTTCCTCAACAGAAAATCCATAATCCTTTGTGGCAATTGAGAAAGCAATATCCTCAGGAATAACCAAATGCTCTTCACGTTTTATTTGAACAAAATCAAGAAGAGTTCGAAGCATATTGAAGTTGTTTTCGGCAGCCCAAAAAGTGTCTTTATTTGGATTCCCAACATTAATCAATCCGTTGACTTTGACAAAAACATCGACCATCAAAACAAAATCATTCAAGATATTCTTTAAAACTCTTGACCTATTTTCATAAATATCTTGAGGCGATTCATCGTGGAAACAAAAATTATTAATTTAAAAAAGTGTGTTTTCAATAAAAAATATACACTCTAATACATTTTTTTGCAAAAAACAACATATAAAACTATTTTTGTTCTTATGGAAATTAATTTTATATGTTAATTTAGATGGAGAATCCCCTAGAACAACTTCAAGAAAAAATTGGCGAAGAAATTAAAAGACTGCGCATAGAAGCTGGTTTTTCGAGCTACGAAGTTTTTGCGGACAAAACCCAACTCAGTAGAATCCAATACTTTAAAATGGAAAAGGGAACAAATTGCACCCTTAAAAGCCTAGATCGTGTTCTCAAATTACACAACATCAGTATTATTAATTTTTTTCACGGTTTCAAAAAAGAAACCCATTCAATAAAATGCTCTCAGAATAAAGAACGAATAAATAAATTATTAGAAACATTAAAAATTTCAAAAAACGAGCTTAGTCAAAAAATAGGATTCTCCAACTCCAATCAAATCAATGCCATCCTCACTGGTAGAAATAACTTTTCCCTTGAACTAGCATACAAAATCAACAAAGTCTTTCCCGAAATAAATGTGATGTGGATTTTCAATGGTCAAGGTGAAATGACTTAAATCAAGTTCTAATCTCTGTATGCTTACTCAAAATCTTTTCAATCATTGCAAAAACGAATTAACAAAAAAATTGAAAGTACTCGAAGCTAGAAAAAGAGATCTTAATCAAAACCTGTTTAGCGGTCATAAAAGCAGTGCGGGAGATAAGCACGAAACCGAAAGAGCTATGATACAGCTCGAACTTGAAAAACTCGGTGAACAAATAAAAAATACTGAAATACATCAGCAAATTCTTTGCAGCATTCAAAAAATTGAAAAATCTCCATCAGTTAGACTAGGATCAGTTGTTTTGACCAACATAGCCAATTATTACATCTCCATAGCTGCGGGGAGTTGTACCCTAAATTCCAAAACATATTATTGTATTTCTGCGCAAAGTCCAATTGGGAGCTTACTCTTAGGAAAAAAAGTAGGAGACAGCATTCAGTTCAACAATCAAATGGTTCGCATAGAAGAAATCATCTAGTTGATCTCAGTTTTTTCTTCTGAGTTTTTTACTGTGGTATTTATTTTTGTGTCTTTCTTCTTTCACTCGCTGAGCCTCAATGGCCTTACGTTCTTGATGTTTTTGTTTTGGTTTGGGTGATTTTTTTTGTGATTTCTTGGAAACCTTATTTTTTTGGCTGCGGTAATGCGCTCTTAAAAATTGAAATACATCATCTTCAGAAGCTGGCAACTCCAAAAAAGCATGAGTCTGCTCCATAGTTTTCACATCAATTCCTCTCAAAATTGAGCCGTATTCATCTCGTTCAAAGACAGCAATTGAAACTTCATTGATCATAAACTCGTCTCGCTTCAAAATACGCTTGATTACTTTCCCTGTAATTAAATTTTGAACACCCATAAAATCATTTCTATTACTTCTCAGGCTGATTGAAATAATAAGTTAAAATTTTAACCAATTCTTTCTTGTAAGCATCGTACAAAACTCCTGATCTGTTTTTGATCTGAATATCCATCTGATCTTCTATTTCCTCCTCAGCTGCATAGGCGTATTCGTAGTCTCCCTCAAAACGGTCAATAATCATGTCTTCAACTTGTATTGAAAAAGCTGTTTCATAACCTTTACCAAATGAATTTCGCATGTAGTCCCATGTGTAGCTCAACATTTTGAAAGTAAACCCTTCTCCCAAAGCATAGGCCTTTTCGCTGATTTCGGCAAATTTTTCATCTTGATTTTCAAGTACAGCAGCGATCAAAAATTCTTGATCCAAATTCAATTTCTTTCCTTGCCTTTGAATTTCAAAAAGGCTTGCAATACGTTCGTGTAATTTGTTTTTTACCATTAAGTTATTCCTATTAAAAAAAAGGATAGAAAAGCCAACCATAGCCCAACTACCCTTTTAGTAATGCCAGGGTGTGAGGCCCTGCGGTGCAAAAATAGATAATAATTCTGAACTTAATGACTGGATTTAAAGTAAAGTCTAAATTTCTTTCTATTCCCCAACAAGTATCAACTTCTCTTGTCTTTTGTTTATGTATCTAAAACCGTCTGTTCCAAAAAAACCAGCTTCCTCCAACATGATCCGAATATCCTTGTCCCATTCTTCAATAAAAACAGTTGTATTTAGTTCAATAGCGTAAGAGGTGTTTAAATGAAGTGGATAATCACCATTCCCAGGCACCCCCTGTTGTGAATCCCACATTCCCAAAGTTGTGCCAGCAGAATGTCCATAAGTCCCTAAAGGATGAGTGTAAATTTGTGGTCTTAACCCTTCGCTAAATCCTTCTTCTAAGGACTTTTTAAGAATCTCATTTCCAGATACCCCCTCTTTAAAATTATTTGTAAAAATATCCTGTACCCTATTCCCTTTTGCCAATGCATCAACCAAAAAAGCAGGTGCATTTTGCTCTCCAGGCTTCAAGACATAAGCCAACTCTTGACAATCTGTATTGAGTGTTAAATAACTGATCCCAAAATCGCAATGAACCAAATCTCCAGGTTGAATGATATCAAATTTAGACTTACTGTCAAAGGCATAGAGATCACTAGAACTTGCTCTTTGAACATCAACAGTCGGATGAAACCAAGTATCTAGACCCAAACTCAATACTTTTTCACGCATCCACCACACAACATCTTCGGTAGTTGTTTTTCCTGGGGTAATTACTTTTGTAGAAAAAGCTTCTTCAATTATTTGATGTGTAATTTCTACCAATTCTTCATAAAGCTCCATTTCTTTTGCTGTTCGAGTTTCAATCCATTCCACAGCAAGTTTTTCTGAGGAGACTACTCGATCCTTGTAAGAATCAGGCAGTACTTTCATCAAGGCATCATAATCGGTTTTTACCAAGCCATCAGCCAAAGCAAAATCTTTTGAAACATTAATTCCAATGTTTTTGGGATCTTTCGAAACAATGTAATCCGCTAAAGCCTGCCACTGATTCGGTTGTTCTTCTTTGTTCCAAATCGATGGGATTAACTTCCCAAAGGGATAACGAGTTATTGCAGCAGAGCTAACACCACCATTGATTTTATTTTTTGAAAAAACCAAAATTGTTTGTCTTCTGGCATTGAGCCATGTTGGGGGTAACATCGTTTTAACAATTGGATCTTCATTGTATTCTCTGGTAATCAAAACCCAAAGGTCAATATCAGTGTCTTCCATCAACTTTGGGAGTAGGTTATCCAGTCGATCCTTTTGGATTTCATCAATAACTTTTGCACGATCTTTGAGCGAAAGAATTTCTTGCCCTATACCTACATTAGAAACCAACAGCAAGAGTAAAAGGTAAGCGATTTTATTCATTTGAGATTAATTTAGTTTTGGTGGACCCGCTGGAATTCTTGGGTCATAAGCTGGATTTGTTCTGTTTTCCTTAAAATCTTTTTTGACCTGATCGATCAATTTAGGGTCTTTAAACAAATCGACCATAGTCATTCCAAGAGCTTCAGAAGCATACAGCATTCCCTTGTGACCAATCGACATTCCAGTACAAGCAACTACTGCCCATGAATGCCATGGTCCTCCTTTGGATGCAACCGTTGCGCTCATTCGAATAGTGGGTACCAATTGACTTACATCACCAACATCTGTTGATCCTCCCTGAGCGGGTAAGGAAGGACGCAAAGGATGAATTTTTCCATCTAATCCCTCCAGAGGTTTTCCGGTTTCCTTTAAAATTTTATTTGCATACTCAACCTCATCCTCTGTGTAAGAGATCCCTCCGAGGCTTTCAATATTTTGTTGCATTACTTTGGCTCCAGTTCGATTTACTTGAATTTCATAAATTCCAGAAATCAATTGAATTTCATGTTTTACACCAGCCATTAGCGCTGCTCCTTTTGCAATTTCTTTGGCACGCTCATAAAGTACGTCTACATTTGGACGATCGTTTTCTCGCAGGCGAGTCCAGATTTGAGCATAGTCAGGCACAACATTTACAACATCACCTGCTTTTTCGATGTCGTAATGAATCCGGGCAGTAGGTTTAATGTGTTCTCTGTAGTAATTCAATCCCGTAGTGTACAATTCCATAGCATCAACAGCACTTCGTCCATTCCATGGATCAGATGAAGCATGAGAGGAACTCCCATAAAACTTAACCCTAAAGTCTACCAAAGCTTTACTACTCTGGGTTATGGCTTCAATTTCATCTCCAGGATGCCAATCCATACAAACATCAAGCTGATCAAAAAGACCCTCTCGTGCCATCCATACTTTTGCAAAAATAGTCTCCTCTGCTGGTGTTCCATAAAAAACAATAGTTCCCTGAAGATTTCCTTTTTCTATTTGTTCTTTTATCGCAACTGCAGCTCCAAGACTTGCCGTTCCAAATAAATTATGTCCACATCCATGACCAGCTCCACCAACAACTCTAGCCTCACGTGTTGGTTGTCTTTTTTGAGAAATCCCAGCATTAGCATCATACTCCCCTAAAATACCAATTACAGGTTTGCCTTGCCCATAAGTTGCCGTAAAAGCAGTAGCTATTCCTGCAACTCCTTTTTCTACTTTAAAGCCATTTTGTTTAGCGTACTTTATTAAATATTCTGAAGATTTAAACTCTTCGAGTGAGGTCTCTGCAGCTTCCCAAATTCTATCACTTACTTCAATCATTCTCTCTTTGTGAGTTTCGACTGATTCTATGATTTCTTTTTTAATTTTTGCTTTGTTTTGTGCTTGAATTCCCTGTATTCCAATGAGAAAAACACTCACATAAAGTAATCGACTAAACTGTTTCATAATAACTTGATTTAGATTTTCAAGATACAATTTTTATTTAATCAAGTTTTTGTATCTTCAAATTCAATTTCAAAAAAACTGTCATGAAATCCATAAAACCAGCTTTTGCAATCCTGTTTTTTGTCGGTGTACTTTTTTTCTCAATTCAAATTACAAATGCCCAATCGAGAAAATCAAAAAAACAAAACACTACCTCCTATTCTTCGAAACTACACGAATCGGTTCAATATCGTTCCATTGGTCCATTTAGAGGAGGTCGCTCGGCAACAGTAGTAGGTGTTGCAAATCAACCCAAACTATTTTATTTTGGTGCTACAGGAGGGGGAGTTTGGAAAACTACTGATGGTGGAATTACTTACAAAAATATTTCTGACGGGTATTTTGGTGGGAGTATCGGTTCTGTTGCTGTAGCTCCCAGTGATCCTAATGTTCTTTATGTTGGAGGTGGAGAAGTTACAGTTCGCGGAAATGTATCTTCCGGGAAAGGAGTTTGGAAAAGTGATGATTCAGGTGCTACTTGGACTTATTCTGGACTACCCAATTCACGTCATGTCCCGCGAATTGTGGTACACCCAAAAAATCCAGATATTGTTTATGCAGCAGTAATGGGAGACCTGTACAAGCCCAACAACGATCGTGGAGTTTACAAAAGCATAAATGGCGGAAAAAGTTGGAAAAAAGTGTTGTTCTCAGACCCTCAAGCAGGAGCTGTAGAATTGGTAATGGATCCAGCTAACCCCAGACATTTGTATGCATCAACTTGGCGTATTCAAAGAACCCCCTTCAGTTTGAGCAGCGGAGGAAAAGGGTCTGCACTTTGGAAAAGTACAGACAGTGGTGCTAGCTGGAAAGAAATTAGCAAAAATAAAGGATTTGCAGAGGGAACACTTGGTATCATGGGAGTAACCGTTTCTCCTTTAAATTCCAATCGGGTTTGGGCAATCGTTGAAAATAAAGATCAAGGAGGAGTTTATCGTTCTGATGATGGCGGAACAACATGGAAACATGTCAATGAAAGTAGATCGCTGAGACAAAGAGCTTGGTATTACTCAAAAATATTCGCTGATACCCAAGATGAAGATAAAGTCTATGTTATGAATGTTTCTTACCATAAATCTACCGACGGTGGAGTTACCTTTGAAAGCCATAATGCACCCCATGGAGATCATCACGATCTTTGGATTGCCCCAGAAAACAATCAACGCATGATTATTGCAGATGACGGCGGGGCTCAAGTTTCATACGACGGTGGTTCTACTTGGAGTACTTACTTCAACCAACCCACTGCTCAATTTTACAGGGTTACAACGGACAATGCATTTCCCTACAGAATTTATGTGGCACAACAAGATAATTCCACAATACGAATTAGACACCGCAGTTCGGGAAGTTTTATTGGAGAAAACGACTGGGAGCCTACCGCTGGTGGAGAATCGGCTCACATAGCCATTGACCCCACAAATAACGAAATTGTTTATGGTGGAAGCTATGATGGTTTTCTTACGCGTGTAAATCATGAAAAAAAATCGGTACGTGGAATCAATGTCTGGCCAGACAACCCCATGGGACTCGGAGCTGAAGGAATGAAATACCGTTTCCAATGGAACTTCCCTATTATCTTTAGTAAACACAATCCCAAGCGACTTTACACTTTTTCTAACCAAGTGCATCTGACCGAAAATGAAGGTCAAGAGTGGAAGATCATTAGCCCAGATCTTACCCGAAATGACCCTGCAAAATTAAAATCCTCTGGAGGTCCTATTACTCAAGACAACACTAGTGTTGAGTATTATTGTACGATTTTTGCCGCAAATGAATCTCCACTAAAAGAAGGTTTACTTTGGGTTGGAAGTGATGATGGACTGATCCACATTACCCAAAACGGAGGAAAAACATGGAACAACATAACACCCAAACAACTCCCCGAATGGACAATGATAAACAGCATAGAACCCTCTCCTTTTAATGCCGGTACCTGTTATGTAGCTGGTACTCGATACAAACTTGGAGACTACACACCTTATTTGTTTAAAACTACGGATTATGGAGCTACCTGGAAAACCATTACCAATGGAATTGCCAAAGAAGACTTTACAAGAGTTGTTCGTACAGACCCTAGTCAAAAAGGATTACTCTATGCCGGAACCGAAAACGGAATGTATGTCTCCTACGACGATGGTGCTTCTTGGAAGTCTTTCCAAAAGAACTTGCCCATTGTTCCAATTACCGATTTAGCTATAAAAGAAAATAGTCTTATTGTTGCTACTCAAGGAAGAAGTATTTGGATGATTGATGATTTAACAGTACTTCATCAATTAAAATCAATTTCTACTGCAGCCAAAACGATTTTGTTTGAACCTAAAGACAGTTATCGTTCCAGAGGAAGGGGTGGAAAAACTTCACTAACCGCAGGAACCAATCTTCCCAACGGGGTTATTGTTCATTACTACCTCGAAGCCTATGACTCCGAAAAAGATGTTATAGAACTCCTATTCAAAGAACAAGATGGAACTCTGATAAAATCCTATTCTACCAAGGACGATAAAAACAAATTGGATGTCGAAAAAGGAGGGAATCAATTTGTATGGAACACACGTTACGAAGGTGCTGAAAAACTAAAAGGAATGATTTTTTGGAGCGCTTCCTTTTCTGGTGCCAAAGCTGTGCCAGGAAAATACAAAGTGAGTTTAATCGTAAATGGAAAAGAGCAAGAACAGCCCTTTTCAATCCTACCCAATCCAAACTCAGAATCCTCAGTAACCGACATGCAAAAACAATTTGACTTTGTAAATAAAGTAAACCAAACAGTAGATCGGGCTCACAAAGCCATCAAGAACATCAGATCAATCAATGAAAAACTAAAAGAATTTGTTGAACAGAACAAAACCGACTCAACAGCCAATGCTCTTGTAAAGCAAGCCGAAAAAATTCAAAAAAGTCTAACACAAATTGAAGAAATACTTTATCAAACTCAAAATCGATCCAATCAAGATCCTTTGAATTTCCCGATTCGATTGACCAACAAATTGGGACACCTCAACGGACTTATTACTATGGATGACTTCCCTCCCACGGCTCAAGACGATGCGGTACGCAAAGAGTTGTCTGCAACAGTTGATCAAACCATGGAAGCTTACAAAAAAATAATTGACCAAGATGTGATCGAATTCAACAAAGTCTTTAAAAATGAAAAGCGAGATTATTTAAGTATTGAGTAAAAATTAAAAAGGAGAAATCTTCAATTTAAAAACATCTTCAAAACTTCTGTTTTGAAGATAGCTTTGGTCTTAATTAAGAATTGAAATGAAAATCATAGATTTATCAAAACCCATTCAATACAATAAGTCTGATCCTTGGTTTATGAAAGTGAGAATTAAGCATAAATCTCACAAAAAAGCAGGCTTATTACTGCGTTTTTTGGGTTTACCAAAAAAATTATTCCCAAAAGGTTTTAAGGGTTGGGCTGACGATACCATAAAACAAATGGGAGTTCATGCTACAACTCATATTGATGCACCCTGGCACTATTCTCCAACTGTAAATGGAAAACGTGCCAAAACCATTGATGAAATCCCTTTGGAATGGTGCTACGGAGACGGTCTTGTAATCGACATGAAACACAAAGAAGATTTTGATCCGATAACAATTCAAGATATCCAAGGGTTTCTGGAAAAAGAAAAATTATCTCTAAAAAAAGACATGATCGTTTTAATAAAAACGGGCAGAGATATTTACAATGGAACAAAAGACTTTCCAGACAAAGGAACCGGAATGAGCGCAGCAGCAACCGAATGGCTTATTGATCAAGGAATTAAAGTAATGGGAATTGATTCTTGGGGTTGGGATTTGCCTTTGAAACACCTCATCAAAAAAGCCAAAGAAACCAACAACTCTGAATTGTTTTGGGAAGCACACTTAGTTGGACAACGAAAAGAGTATTGTCACATCGAACAGCTCGTGAATTTAGATGAACTCCCAGTAAAAGGATTTAAAGTTGCTGTTTTCCCACTAAAAATTGTTGGGGCTTCTGCAGCACCTGCCCGAGTAGTTGCACTAATCGAATAAATATTAAAGCTTATTTAAATTAAATGGCCCGCAAATCTTTTAATTTAAAAAACTCTTTTGACAAGAGAGTTTCCGATAAAACGATTGAACGAATCAATTCACTAAATCCAAAGTCAAAACTCAAGTGGGGAAAGATGACCCTTGAGCAAATGTTAGCTCACTGCTCCGTTACTTACGAAATGGTTTTTACAAACAAACATCCAAAACCAAGCGTTCTCAAAAAATTCACACTCAAAACTTTTGTAAAAAGGCCGTGGTTGGAGAAAAACTTTATGCTAGAAATGGGAGAACTGCTCCTAAATTTTTAATACTAGACAAAAGAGATTTTGAGAAAGAAAAAAGAAACTTGATTCAATACATTGTCAAAACTCAGAGCCTTGGCGCAGATTATTTTGAAAATAAAGAGTCACACTCATTGGGGAAATTAACCCCAAAAGAGTGGAGCATTATGTTTTACAAACACCTCGATCATCATTTAAATCAATTTGGAGTGTAACTCCAATCGATCAGTTGATTGGACCAACAAAAACTTTAGATCAAAGTGTTCTAAAAAATTTTGTTAGAATATGTGTTTAGACTACTTCAAACAAACCAGCTGCTCCCATTCCACCACCGACACACATGGTAGAAACTACATACTTAGCATTTCTTCGTTTCCCCTCAATAAGTGCATGAGCTACCATTCTAGAACCAGACATACCGTAAGGATGTCCAATAGATATTGCACCTCCATTAACGTTGAGGATCTCATTGGGAATTCCTAAATACTCCTGGCAATACAATACTTGAACAGCAAAAGCCTCATTCAATTCCCACAGTCCAATGTCAGACATTTTAAGACCGTGTTGGTTCAATAATTTTGGGATGGCATAAATCGGTCCAATACCCATCTCGTCTGGTTCACAACCTGCTACTGCCATACCCCTGTAAATACCAAGAGGAGTAACCGAATGTTTTGCAGCTGTTGCGGCTTCCATCAATACACAAGCAGAAGCTCCATCGGATAATTGACTTGCATTTCCTGCAGTAATAAAGCCGTTTTCTATGACAGGATTTAATTCCGAAAGTCCTTCAATTGCTGTATCGGGGCGATTCCCTTGATCTTTATTTAGGGTAATGTCATGAAAGCTTATCTCTTTGGTTTCTTTATTCATAACTCCCATAGAAGTTGTGGTTTCTATTATTTCATCATCAAATTTTCCTGCCTCTTGTGCTGCAGCTGTTCGCTGTTGACTTTGCAAAGCATAGGCATCTTGTTTTTCCCTACTTATTTTGTAACGATTTGCCACCACTTCAGCAGTTTGTAACATGGGCATGTAAATATGAGGTTGTTTTGCAACCAAAGCTTTATCTACCATCCGACTCACATTCATTTTGTCGTTTTGAACCAAACTAATCGATTCGATTCCTCCACCTATGGCAATTTCCATTCCGTCGGTTATGATTTGTTTTGCCGCAGTAGCAATAGCCATCATTCCAGAAGAGCACTGTCGGTCGATAGACATTCCACTAACCGTTGACGGAAGTCCCGCTGCCATGGCAGCCATCCTTCCAATATTACCTCCTGTAGTTCCTTGTTGTAGGGCAGCTCCCATTATGACATCATCAATCTGATCCTTTGAAGCTCCTGAGCGTTCTACTGCAGCCTCTATTGCTATAGCCCCCAAAGTTGGTGCATTGGTGTTGTTGTATGCACCTCGGTATGCTTTTCCTATGGGGGTTCTTGCGGTTGATACAATTAAAGCTTCTCTCATTTTTTTAGTATTTATTATTAATTCCTACAAGATTGCGTTTTTATTTAAATACCGCAACCCCTATTTTACATCCTGTGATGCAATTACATTTTTTAGTCTTGCACTAAATATTTTTGTTCGTCCATCTAGGGCATCCGAAGTTACTATTTCAGATAGCAATCGCCAAATTTTTGATTTACTCGTGTCTACAGAAAATCCATCCATACCAATCCAATAAATTTTTTTTGGGTAGTATCCGAATCAAAGCACTCAATACTTCAACAGGATACATTTAAAAAAAGAGATCCTTTGTAAAGTGAAAAAATTGAGAGATTCTAACATCTCCTATGCCCATATGACAAAAAAATACTATCTTTTATTCGTCAGAAAATCGGTACAGAAAAATAACTGGAATTGCACAATTAAAAAAAACTATTTTACAAATGAATAATGCAGATACTTTAGAACTTAAATTTTATGAGTGTGAAAAAAAACTACACAACAGACCTTTTCTTAAACAACCCTTTGGAAATCAATGGGAAATTTACACTTGGGGTGAAGTTGGACATTTAGCTCGGAAATTAGCCGCTGGATTAAAATCCCTTGGCCTAAGAGATCAAGCCCACATCGGCTTAGTATCAAAAAACTGTAGAGAATGGGTAATCGCTGATATTGCAATAATGATGGCGGGCTATGTAAGTGTACCTTTTTTTCCCACGCTCAAATCAAATGAAATAAAAAATCTGCTTGAATTCGGTGAAGTTGATGCCCTTTTTGCTGGAAAACTAGAAAATTGGGAGGAGATGAAAAATGGAGTCCCAGATCATATGCCAGTAATAGCATTTCCCCACTACAAAGAACATTCAGAAATAAGTAAAGCCTACCAATGGAACGATTTTATCGATAATTTTGAACCAATTGAAAAAACTAATATTCCAAAACTGGATGATATCTGGACAATTATTTTTACCTCCGGAACAACAGGAACCCCAAAAGGAGTTGTAATTGATTACAGAGCATACGATGCTACAAAAATATTGATCGAGGGGACTAATGTACTTAAAATAGACCTGGATGGAAACAACAACTTTTTTAGCTATTTACCTTTAAATCATATCGCGGAGAGAGTTGTGGTGGAGCATACCTGTTTCCGCTATGGAGGAACCATGTCTTTTGTGGAATCTCTAGATACTTTTGCAAAAAACCTCAGCGATACCCAACCTACTGTATTTTTTGCAGTTCCTAGGATATGGACAAAATTTCAAATGGGAATTCTAGGAAAAATCCCTCAGAAAAAACTAGAAAAACTTTTAAATCTTCCCCTTATTTCAGGGTTTTTAAAAAAGAAATTCAAAAAAAGTTTGGGTCTAAGTAAAGCAAGAGCAATTGTTTCAGGAGCAGCTCCCTTGATGGAAAGTCAAAGGGTGTGGTTTAGAGATATAGACATCCACATCACCAACGGCTACGGAATGACCGAAAATTTAGCTATTTGTACCCAATTGGATGCGAGAGAAACTGGGAAACCCGGCTCTGTTGGTCGTGCTCAAGATGGCGTTGAAATTTCGATTGACCAAAAAAACAATGAAATATTGATGCGAGGTGAATTCTTGATGAAAGGATATTTCAAAGCCCCCGAAATAACTGCTGAAGTGTTCAAAAACGGTTGGCTGCACACAGGAGACCAAGGGCACATTGACGAAGAGGGATATTTATTTATAACTGGACGAGTAAAAGATAATTTTAAAACTACAAAAGGAAAATACATAGAACCCCTAACTATTGAAAATTATTTTGAAGACATCATAGAATTTGAACAAATATGTGTTACGGGAATGGGAATCCCACAACCAATTTGTTTGGCTGCACTTTCAGAGGTTGGAAAGACAATTGATTCAAGAAAATTAACTCAAACCCTCGAAAAAAAATTAGAGGACATCAATGCAAAACTTGACAATTACAAAAAAATATCTACATTGATTGTTGTAAAAGATGAGTGGTCTGTTGAAAATGAGCTCGTCACCCCAACTCTTAAGATTAAAAGAAATAAAGTTGATCAAAAATATCAAAGAAATTTTGAAAAATGGCATAAAGCAAATGAATCAGTTTTGTGGGAATCATAAACATACACAATGCTAACAATTTGCTTTAATACACAAATCCCGCTATTATTGGTGTTGTTTAAATCTTATGAATTTGATTTAATGATTGAAGATTTGATTTTCAAAACAAAATTTAATTGCATTAAATCAAACATCCCTCCAAAAAGCAGATATGCATACAACAGTAATGCAAAATTGTCTTATAAATTTTTTGCCTATGTAATCAACTGCATAAAAAAAATGTTTTATGCCCTTGAAAACATCTTTTATGATACCCTGGAGGGGTCAAAATTCTTGAGAATAAACCAACCTCATTACATAAGAACATTAATCCATGGCATGATTGCTAAGCGTTTTTTGCTTGAGTTTCCAAAAGTTACTTTATCTTTAACTTCTATAATGTTATCTGGGAATCATTATTTCCCGCGGATAACAGCTGTTAGTTGGTCTATGAAAAAACACTTTGATAGCATTTTATGTAAAAATAAAATCATTGAAAATAATTTATTAAATTTCTTCAAAAACAACCTGTTTTTCAGTCATTTCTTTGGGTCAAATAATCCTGCGAGGCTCAACTATAATCAGAATATTGAAATCTTAACCCATGAAATTAAATATAGAAATTGCCCGCACCCAAACTTTTTTTTAAAGCATACTATATTTACAAATAGATTAAATTACTTGTTAGATAGGTATTTACAAATAAATAAAACCCTCGAATCTTAATCCATACCATTAATTTTTTTATGTAATTAAAACCAATAATAATTAAAAACAAACACTATGAAAACAAAATTATTTACACAAGCACTGGCAATTACTTTGCTGTTATTTGTGAATTTTCTTCAAGGGCAAACCTCCTTCAGTGGAGTTGTTTCTGACAGTGAAACCAACGAGGTAATCCCTGGGGTTAACGTTGTTATTCAGGGGACTTCTGAGGGTACTGTTTCCGACTTTGATGGAAATTTTGAATTGAAGACCAGTATGCAAACTCCTTTCACTATTGAAATCAGTTCAATTGGATTTGAGACTAAATCTGTTGAAGTTACTGAAAATGATCAGAAAATCACAGTGCTTTTAGATGCTGGACAAAATTTAGATGAGATTATCGTAACAGCTTCAAGAAAACCTCAAAAAGTGCAAGATGCACCATCGTCTGTTAGTCTTATATCGGCGAAAGACATCGAAAACTCAGCAGTTGCAGTTGACCCTGTTCGTCATTTACAGAACATTCCCGGTGTTCAAATTCAACAACAATCAGCGAATAGTATTAATATTGAGATGAGAGCAGGTTCTGGTGTATTTGGAACTAGTACTTTACCTATGTTAGATTATCGATTCTTAGCAACACCAGCAGCAGGTACATTTTTCACACAACAGTCCGGTTTATCCAATATCGATATTGAAAGAATAGAGGTAGTTCGTGGAGCAGCTTCTGCTCTTTATGGACCTGGTGTAGCCTCAGGGGTAGTTCATTGGATTTCAAAAAGTGCTATTGATCATCCTGGAACAACTATTGAATTGTTGTCTGGTACACTTAACACTCGAGGAGCAGCTTTACGCCATGCTTTTGCTTCAGAAAATAAAAAAATTGGATTTAAAGTAAATGCAAAGTGGTCAGCAGGAAATGACTTCGAGATGGATCCTATCAAAAGTGCATCAATTATAAGCGGGTTCGCTAATGACATAGCTCAGCCAGTAGTTAAAAATAAAATGGTTGACCCAACTCAAAGAGGTGATGTATTATTAAGTTTTCAAGACTTAGATGACAACAATGATGGAAACCCACTTGCAACTAAATACGAAAACTTTTCTGTAAACGCGCACTTAGAATTAAGACCAAACGATAATACTAGTGCTTTTGTTTCTGGAGGGATGTCAGAAGGAGGAGCATTGTTTTTTAACTCCCAGGGATCAGGATACCAAAATGGTAAAGATTATTGGGCACAAGCACGTGTTCAGTCTGGTGGCCTATTTGCACAAGTCTTTTATAATTACAACGATGGAGGTGATGAAAACAACCCCACTTTCTTGTATGACTCTGGTTTTAGACAAGTTGCTCAACGTGATTCGTTTGAAGCTCAAGTTCAATACAACTTTGATGTTCCTGGATTTTTAAATACAAACTTTACTGTTGGGACAGATCTTAGAGATATTCGTGGAGATTCAGACTATACTCTAT
>PAOB01000031.1 GCA_002708445.1 Candidatus Arcticimaribacter sp. | reverse complement strand
GCAGCAAAAAAAATTATTGGGTTTGAAATAACCGAAGAAGAATTCTTTAAATAATTTATAGTTAATTCAAAAAGCGATGTTACTGCGGTAACTGCCAATGGGGAGTTATTAGGAATTGAGGCTTCTAGAGGATATTTCAATTCATATTTAGTTGTTTTTTCCGATGCTGAATTTAGAGTATTGGAATAGATAATTAGTAAACTCTGCTAGTCTCTGAATAGAAAAGATTGGAATGTGTTACAGGTTTAGTCACCTAGTATTTTGTAGTAAGATTAAATTAAGAATTTAAAAACTATAATAAAGCCCTAAGACACCCCTAGAACCAATTTCAGTAAATACCCCAATTTTTTTAGTAATAGGGGTTGAGATTCCAAAATAATAGTGGATTTCAAAATTATTGTCAAAGAATCCTATTTCAGCACCTTGATATAAATCAATTGGATTAGGTATTTTTAAAAGTCTTGAAAAATGAAAATCGGTGACTAAAAAATAAGATAGTTCTATTTCATCTTCAATAAAATATTCTTCTAAACCAATACCTGCAGAAAAAAAACTAGAAAACTCTCTATCGTAAACAAAAGAAAACCCATCCCCCCTTCCATAGTATGCCCAACCTAAGCTAAGTTTATTTTCTTTGGCATCCTCTTCAAAAGTAATTTCATTTCTCGAGTCATTGGTATCTGATTGCCCAAAAGAAACTGTAGGAACTAACAGTAATAGAATAACTAGTTTTCTCATTTAAATAATTTTTTTCAATATACAAAAGTTAAATAAGCTCATTCTATAAGAACACCTTATAATTTTCTGATATGGATTTAGTAACTTTACCTGTACATTGTTAAAACTCATTACAATTGATGAAAACCATACATATTCTTGGTCCAAAGATATCCCCCACCAAATGAAATTCGTAGTATTCATTTAGATTAAAATATTGTTTTTCAGAGGTTATTCAAGATTCATTACTAGTCTGTAAACTGTTCAAATACACTCATCAAAACAACAAAAGCAATCGTTAAGATAACAACTAATGCGGGTTGCATACTGATTTAATTTTGTTTGTTTTCTTAATATACAAAAAATAGATGACTTTTGAAAGATCTATGTTTTTGTATGTTTTCTTTTGGACAGTTTGGATAAATAGTAGTTAACCAAACAAAAGAAATACGACTTAATCTTATTTTAGTTTATTGACCACCATACTTTCCCATAAACAATAATCAGTTTCAGATTGATTATTGATCTTGAAAAGTGGCATGAGGCTAAAGAAATTATCTTGCTTTTCTAAACGTGACTGTAAAGTGATCGCATACTGACAGAATTTCGGGTAACTTTTGGAACCAAAACCTAAAATAGAAAAATTAATAGGGTTCAGTTGAACCATTGTCTCAAATCTTTTTTCAAAACGTTCAGCATTGGATGGAGCTTCCCCATCACCATAAGTTGCCGTAAGGATAAGGATAGTTTTCGCTTTTGGAAAAATAGCGTAGTTGTTCAAACTAGTTAAGCCTAAAGAATGATTTTCTTTCCTCAAGGTTTTGGCTAGTCTTTTTGCAAATTGGTAAGAATTTCCAGTCTCGGTTCCGTACAAAATAATTAATGAGGCTTCTTTGAGATTATTTTTATTTAGGTTTAATAAGTCCAAACTTGTTTTTGAGGTAATTTTAAGCCCGGTAAACATAAAGAAGACTATAGCTAAAGCAGCAAGGGTAAGTATCAAAGCAACAAACACACTGGATTCACCTGTGTGGATGTAGTAATTCCAATGTTTAAGTAGGCTGTGAAATGGATAGACTTCTTCACTGAGAATACTGAAGTCTCCCTGCCGGACAGTAAATACTCGATCTTTCAATTCTATGTTATAGACCTCGTCATCAGCTTTAGAGAACGGATAAGACACACGAGTTACATCATTGAGACGAATTGTGTTTAGATCAAGGATTCTCTCTCCTTTAGCATATGTTTTGGTATTCGATTCCTGATTGGTAAATACATTGAACCTTTCAATTGATAAATATGCTCCACTAAATCCAATGATTAGAACTGGAATAAAAAACCATTTTCCCAAAATGATATGACCCTTTCGATAGATGTTTTTTTCTTTAGTTAGAAAAAAAAGCTGTTTGATACCACCTATTCTTCGGGTTAATAATATCCCTCCAGTGATACTTAGAAGTATTAATAAAAAAGCAATAATCCCCACGATTATCCTCCCTGTATTTTTTAAAAATAAAGAACGATGAAAACTTCTAACTAGTTTAAAAAACGGTGAGGTTGGCGTTACACTATTAATCTTCAAACCTGTTTCGGGATCGGCATAAAAGTTTTCAAACCCATCCTTTGAGATTCCCTGAACAACAACATAGTTCTTTTCTGTAATTACAAGCTCAAAGACTTCTTTGATGTTTGTATCAAGTTTTTCAAGAGTTGTTTTCAAGGAATAATCTTCGAGAGAATCAATAGCTTGAGGTTTTGTTTGATCCATCAACGCCTCAATTCCTAAAATAAACCCACTGACCGAAGTCAGAAATAAAAAAAGTGCGCTCCCAAAAGCCAATAAAAAATGAATTCTACGCCACACTCCGTTCATTATTATTCTGTTGCTATGAATTGAATTTTCTTAATAAAACCATGCCCCATGTGGGTTTGCTTTAAGCTTTCAGTATTTAAGGAAATATTAATGTCATTCAAATGATATGCTTTGTCTTCTACTGCCGATTCGAAGCGTAGATGATACCCATTATTGAAAAGATTTTTTGGAACTTTAATTTGAAATACTCTTCGTTCTCCGCCTGAAATTGTTGGTCCAGAAATGCCATCGATCAACGGATAAAAATCTTCATCCGAAAATAAATTATTTTCCCTCAGGTGTATCCAAAAGGATTTCATTTCAGAAAACCAACTTTTGTCATCCCCTAATACATAGACTGTTTTTATGTACTTTTCCTCTTTATCCAAAACAGAGATTACAAAATAAGCCCCTTCACCACGGTAATCTATTATTTCGACCAAACATTTAATTTCAACCTCTTCTTCAACAGGCAAAAAGAATAGAAGAAAGGGTAGTAGTAAAAATTTTAAAAATGATTGCATGGGATTTTAATTTAGTTTAGATTGATCTGTTGATTTTTTCAATAGTTGATCGATAGTCAGGTGTTCCGTAAAAATAAATTTGAGGTGATTGAATTCATTTTGATTACAGATTAAATATCGCATACCAACATCTAAAGTTAAAGGTATTTTTACATGAAATTGCATTGTATCTGTTGTAAATTCCCAATCATCTTTGTCAATGTTATGAATTGTTTTTATCAGGGTTTGTAATTCTTCTTTTGAAAACCGCCAAGACAAATGATTAAAGCTGAAGTAATATGAACCACATACACAGGTTGATAGGGAACCAAATTGACTTTTATTTACAATTATTGCTTTACGGCACATAGGGAAATTAAAATTTAAATTGAGTACTAAAATATGTGTTTTGATTTGGAGACGGAATAATACCAGGCCCAGGGTATCCGGTAGCTCTTCTCGTAAAATAAGCTTCATCGAAGACATTATTAATGCCAAATTCGAACTTAAATCTATTCAGGGTGTAGCTCATCGAAAAATCAACCAAGTCATAGGCAGGAATTTGTCCAATAACACCACTGATCGATCCCTCTACTGCATTAGAGGCATCGGTAAACTGTTGGGATACATGACTGTATTGAAAGTTTAAGGCGAAGTTTTTACATCCGAACATCAGACCTGCTTTGATATTTCCAGTTGGAACAAACTCTACTTTATTGCCCTTAACTCCAACTTCTTCTGCAGAAATGTATTCTGAATTTATGTAAGAATAATTTAGAAAGCTGGTGAGGGCATATTTGGTGTTATCCATTTTCAACAAACTAGCAAGATTAATATCTATAATGGATTCAATTCCATAGAGTCGAGCATTTCCTACATTTCCTCGTTCACTTTTAACAGAATTGTAGCGATCTACTTTTTGAACAAACCCAATTCGGTTTTGATAAGAAATATTAAAAAGATTGAGGTCAAAAGACAGTAATTTTTTTATTTTTCCACGGATACCTAAATCAAAAGTATTCCCTTTTTCATCAGTTATATTGGGGTTAATTGCAAAGGCCGGATTGATGATACTGATATCCGAAAAAGTAACCGAGCGATAATTCTGGGAAAAATTTGCATAAAGTTCAAGTGATTTGTTCGCTTTGTAGCTCGCACCAAGACCCAACAATGCAAATGAGCGCTTGCGTGACTCGTTGTCACTTATTGTTTCATTGAGGATTACATTCCCAGCTGCATCTGTATTTATTTTTTTAAAACTTCCATCGCTAGAGGTTAAAATGTTTTCATAGCGCACTCCTGGGGTTAAGGATAATTTTTCATTTAAATAAAAGATATTTTCAACAAACAAAGCAAGATTTTTATTTGGATAAGTGTAGTCAGATTGTTGGTTGTAATTTGGATAACGATTTTTGTAGAACCTAAAATCGGCATCGCTTGATGAAGAACCAGGTCCTTGAACAGAAGTATTTTTGGCCTCATAATACTTTCCACCGACAAGAAAAACTGCATTTTTACTTCCTAGAGAATAGTTTTGTAACCACCTAATTTCTATTCCATAGTTGTTAAAATCTCCTTTAATAAGGTCACGTTCTTCGTTGGAATCAATTTGATCTACTCGGTTCGATCGAAATCCGATGGCTTTTCGTTCTGAATCCAAACCAAATACATTGATACTCATATTCGATTTTTTTGAAAATTTATGCTCAAATTTGATGTTGTAAAGAAACCAATTGAGAGCAAACCAATTGCGTTCTCGATTACTTTGGTATGGGTTTTCTTTAAAAAGATTGTCGGTTAGCCCACCTGCCTGTTGTGCTAGGTAATCTAAATAACTGACTTCGGCACTAACCTTGGTGTTTTCATTAAAATCATGTGTGATTTTAGTAAATAGATTCGTTGAATCAAAACCAGAGTTTGGGCGAAAACCAGCTCCTTTTTTTATGTTTAAAAAACTTATGTATTTCCATTTCCCAAGATGGCCACTTAGTTGGGTATAGTTTGTGTACAAATCATTGGACCCTAATGTATTTCGGACAACTCCGGCAATTGATCGGTAGGTGGTGGCATCTTTTAATTTAAAATTTACAAGTCCTCCAAATTGAGTTCCGTATTGTAATGATGCGGCACCTCGAATAATCTGAATTTCATCAATGGCTTCTGCAGGGGGAGTGTAATAACTTTCTGGATAACCCAAAACATCTGCACTAATGTCATATCCGTTTTGACGGGTATTGAAGTTCGAGGTTCGGTTAGGATCTAATCCTCTTCCTCCTATGTGCAATTGTAATCCCGCATCGTCACTTTGGTAAATATTAAGACCTGGTATCTGATTGAATATTTGTCGTGCATTATTTGCTGCTAAATTAGCCATGGATTGTTCGACAAGAATTACCTCGGTTTTTTTACCTGCATAGATGGTTGTTTTCTCATAGTCCTGCATTCTCTTTAAGGCAAATATTTCTTTCTTTTTTGCACTTAAAACAACTTCGTTTAATTTTTCTAATTGTCTAGATAAAACTAAAGTTAAGGTGTTCTTTTGGGTAAAATCTACTTTCTTTTCCAGAATATCGTACCCTTGAGCTATAAAAATGTATGTATCTATTGGAATGTTACTTTGTAAAAAAAAAGTTTCTCCTTCATTTACTTCATCTACAAAACCTTTTGCTTTGTTGTAAATTTTTACGGAAGAATTAAACTCATTACCTTCTTCAAGTTGAATATTTGATTTTATTTGATATTGGGAAAAACTGGATGTCCAAAACAAAAAAAGTAAGTAACTACAAACCGTATATTTCATCTTCTAAAGGGAGCACCCATTTTTTGTGTTTAAATGACTCTATTTCTTTTGAAAGATCTGTATTAGGATCAATAAATTGCTGGCTTGGACGCCCATTCAATGCTACAAAACTATCGGTAAAAACTTGTATGTTTTGATGACCTTGGTTTTCAAAATGATCAGCTAAATAGTGCGCATACTCTAGAATAAAATCTGGTTGAAAACTCATTTGCCGCTCTTGGAACGGCGTAAGAAAATCAGTGTTGTCTACATAAAAAGTTCTTTGACTAACGCTATCTTTTATTTTAAAAGTGGTGTACCCCTTCTTTTCTATAAGCATAACACGCCACGAAAAACGATAGCCTTGTTCATTCCAAAATAATTCTCCTGGATAAGCGAAATAACGAAACGGTAAAAGCAGTTGAATAAAAAAGAAAGTGATAAATATTGGAAGGACATGTTTTTTTGGCTCAAATAAAACGATGGTTTTTTTTGAAGTTAATTTAGACTTTAAAAAATCAAATTTTTGAGTCAATTTTACACCTAAATCATGGAGATGACCAAGTATGTTTTTATGCCATTTCACATCAAAAAATATTGTGGCTCCAAAGATCATTATGAATGGAAACATTCCTATTGAAGGAAAAAAGATCTTTGTCATTATGTGGAACAGAAACACAAAAAGAAAAGCAATTTTACGAGTTTTAGGGTACAGAAGAAAAAAAGGGATAAACACATCATACAGCATTCCCGACCAGCTTGCTGTGTAGTGTATCCATTTGTACTCTAATAACTCACCAATTAAGGGGATGTCGTATTTTGAGGTCAACCATATTGAAAGTGGTTGTGCCTCGATTAACCAATCCGAATTAATTTTTGCAATTCCCGCATAAAAATACACAATACATAAAAAGAGTTTAATACCATCAATCATCCAAGACGGAATAGCTTCAATTGTTTTTTTCTTTTTCAATGCATCTAACGAGAAATAATGTGCGGCAGGAAGAAAACAGAGCAAGAATGCAATGCAGCTTGTGAAGTAGTAATGATTTAGATAGGTGGTTTTGTCAATGAGTTCCGTATAAGTAAAGAGAAGAAAAAACAAGAAAATGGATAATCTATAGCGATATCCCAAAATAATCCCTAGTGCAGCTATTATGCAAATCAAATAAAGCAAATAGGTGTAATTTCCGAAGTCAGTTACCCAAGAAAACCCATAATATTTGAAATGGAATTCTGGCTCAATGTAGAGGGTGTGTATCCATCCATTTACCCAAAAACGAATAAGAGCGATCAGCATCATGGAGCCAAAAAGAATTCTGAAGACAGCTAAAGGGGCTGGGTGTATTTTGGAATTGTTTAGATAACTTCTTAGCACTTTTAAATTTTATGATTTAATCGCCATCTGCATCAGCATAATCCACACTTACATTGAGTTTTTGGAGCATATCTACCTTAAATAAAATAACGGCACTCTGAATTGCATCGTAGGTAAGGAGCATTAAAGTATTGTTTTCTTCAATCTGTTTTATAAAACTCGTATTTAATTCATTAATTTTTATTCGTCCGCCTTGCAATTTTTCGTTAATGCGTTCACTGAGTTTTTCAGCTGTATCTGACTCTACGAAATCCAAATAATCTTTAATGCTCGGCCCCAAAGTTTCAGGATCATTGTATGCAACTCCATTGAAGAAGTTTTCGATCGCATTAGTGGCCTCAAGTGAGAGGATTTTTGAGTATATTTCTCCATGATAGGCTTCAATTGTATTTGGAAGTGGACCCCCAGAAAAAACACCTGCAGGAATTCCAAACTTGTTCGCGCGATATCCTTTTTCGTAATAATACACAAAGTCATTGAGCATCATGTTGATGCTTGAAGTTGCAGTGTTTTCAGTTGATTGCACAAAACTATCTCGGTAATCACCTTCCCATTGTGCTTTTACTAAAACAGTTAACTCTTGCATTTTTGCTGTAACTTGAATTAGATAGTCACCGTAATTAGAACTTGTATCAGAATATTTCGTGAGAATTACATCATCTTCTTGCTCAACACCAAACAACAAATAATCGAGAGCTGTAAATCCTTGTGCTGCAAAATTTGCTGATTCATCTAAATTAAATTCTTGATTACTGATATTACTTTCAATACGTTGAACGTTGGCTGGAAAAATATTCATCCGGTTTTTGAAATAAATTTCTTCAGCAATGCCTAAATCAAACATTTCAACATATTGCCAATTTTTGTAAGTTGTAAGCCACTGATCGCGTAACAGCGTTAAGTTATTTGCATTTGGGTTAGCGGTAAAGTTTTCCACATATTCATTGAAGACATTCAATTCATTTTCAAAACCAATCATTGAGGGAAGAATGATGCTATCTGCCCAAAAAGTGAGCATGCTTGAACGATCAAATTCATTTGTGGACTTGCTGTTGTTTTCGCTCACATTTGATTGATCAGTTTTTTCAATGATTTCAATTGTATCTGAATCACCTGAACATCCTTGAAAAATCAATGATAGTATTACAAGTTTTAGATAAATTAATTTCTTCATTTTTTACTTTTTGTTTACTAATGTTAACCTGGTAAGAATGAGCTTACCAGGCTAAGTATTTTCTTTTATTATCCTGATATTAAACCAGTTACTTGTTCTAATTGGTCAGCCATGGCTGTTAATTCAGCAGGAGTCCTTTCCCAAAATCCACCAGTCCCAGAAGATAGTTCATCTAGTAGTTCATTAACTTCTTGATTAGTTAGGTAAGGAGATCCATCTAGAGCTTTTGTAAATTGTAATCCCAATATGAATCCGTAGGCTTCAGATAAAGCGTGTAATGCATCCGCCCAATCTTCATTTTCTATATCTTCAGCAGCATCTCTTAAGTAAGATTGAGCTTTGTAGCCCACAACCTTCGAAAGTTCTGAAACAATAATTAATGCTTGACGATCTCGCTCATCATAATCTTTAGCAACAATAGCTGCTCTTCCAATTGTAAATGCATTGTAAATGCGATCAGTTATTCCAGCTTCATTTGTTTGTTTGTTTACTTTACCTAAATAATAATTTAAATTGGCCGTATCTTTTCCTACTGACGGATCACCAAGACCTGATGCAAATTGATTATCCAGACCCTGTAAATATCCAAATCCTTCATCCCAATAATGCTCCATTTTGGTAATAGAGGGCTCAGTTTGACCAGGATAAGTGTAGGCATAAACATCATCATCGTGGTCTTGTCTTGCACCATCAAGTTTTGAAAAAGAGAGGTATCCATTGACAATTTGATCTATTTGCAAAGCTCCTATTAAACCTTTCGAAAAAATTTGATTTAGTTCAAATCCTTTGGCATTTACTTTTACTGTTCGGGAACCGTCTGCTTCGGTGTAGGATCCGGCCACACCTGAAGATGCTGTTATGTTATCATTTACAGCAGGAATAACAGTATTTGTAAATTCAGTTATCCAACCGTCAAATAGAGGTTTTACTGTAGCAGATGCAATAGGAGAGGCGGCAGTTTTATTTCCAACTTTTTTCCCCGAGGCATCTAAAGAAGAGTCACTAAACCCTGTCCCTTGATTAAACATATTATCTATTCCAGTCTGCGTTGAAGAAATATTATTCATCGCTGATTTAAGTTCGGTAGCCATATTCAAACGTGCAGTTTGACCAGTGTAGTATACCGTAGAAATACCATTTCGTGTAAAGGAATATTCTTCCGGTGCAATTACTGTAGTGTTGGTTACCGTGACCGTTTCAATTACAGTATTTGTAATTATTCGTTCTACTTCGACTTCTTTAATTACCTCTTCAATTTCTGTTTTTGTACAGTTAAAAAGTAATAATGGTACAATTAATAAATACATTTTTTTCATTTCGTTTTATTTTTAATTAATCTAAATAAGAATTACTTCGACAAATTTAGGTAAGAGTTGTTAAAACTCAAAATTTATTTAGATTAATTTAAAATAACGATTTAAATCTCGGCAAATATAAGGATTATTAACCACTAGGCATAAAAAAAGGGTCAATAAAATTGACCCTTTTTTTAAAAAAGTATTTTTGGGACTATGACCACGAAAAGCATAGCATTCCATCGGAAGCTGAAGTAGGATTTGGACAACTCACAGCTTTGTAATGATTACAGTTATTACAACTTGAATTTTTTGTTATTGTTCTTTTGAAATTGTGATCGTCGCAAACATTATCGAGTTCTGTGGTTAGTTTGTGAACAGAACAATTTATTTCTGCTGTTAAGTTTTCACAATTAATACAGGCATTAGTGGATTGTATCATAGCATTTAATTTTACTCTGCATTTAATTTTCTATAAAATTATTAAAGTAATCTTTAAGAATGAATTTAAATTACGAATGACATTCATTTTGGGTGTGAAGTATATCCAGAATTAAACTTTTATAAAACTGGTTTTGATTCTTATTCAATCAAGCCATTCCAACCAACTAGATCTGCCTCTGTCTAGATAAAATTTTTAACTGTTTTATTATTAGTTCAATTTAAAAACCACAAATTTCAATGTTTCTTTAACTTTAAAGTTCCCTTTAATCAGTTAAAATAGCAAATATCCCTCGCATTTCATATTCGACATTTACATTTAAAAGTTTCTTTATTAATTTTTGCCCCAAGATGTGATTTACTGAACTCAAACCCTCTTACTGAAAAATTGTTTTAATTTCTTCCCGAGTTAGATCTTGAGTTGATACAAGTTGATAATGGTTTCTTGAGTATCCATGCCAAAGATAATAGCTCAAAATGCATTTATTAGAAGTGTGTTTTAAATTAATTTGAGGCTTAAAAAACAATCAACTAAGACAAGATTATTTAAACAGTATTAACAAATGATTAATATTAAGAAGGCAGTATAATTGAAGTACCACACGGGTCAAAAACTTTCTGCAAATTAAATAAATTCGTATTATGAAAAAATTAACCCTTGCATTGCTGTTGTTAAATTCAATTGGGGTATTGGCCCAAGAACAAGATTTCAAAAAAGCTTGGGAAAATACTAACAGAGCTTCTGGACCATTGAAAATTTCAAACATTGACTATTTTGGTAATTATTTCAATCCAGATGGTTACACTGCTACTTTGCTAGAATCTCATGCAGATGGGAGCAGTAATTCTTATGAAGCTATACTTTATTACAAGGACGAAAAGCTTTACACTGATAACATACTTGTTATTAATCCTTACATTTCTGGCAGGTTAGGAGGAATACAAAAGATTGCTAAAATAGTATTTAAAAAAACCAGAGAGTTATCAATACCTTCCTATGAACTTAAAGTAAATGCTTCTTCGGAAGAAGACATCAGGTATTTTAAAAAAAATAAAGGCATAAGTTTAAATAACTATGAACGAAATTATTACTTGTTAATAGGTTTGCAAGATGGAAACCTAATTTCCAGATCAATTTGGGATGCTAAAAAAGAATTGGATGAGTTGAGATTCAGTATCTATGAAAATAATTACGAGAAAGGATACATTACACAAAGGGAAACGGATATTGCTAGATTAACTTACTTAAAAAAAGGCCTAGCTGTCGATCTTAAAACGGTTAGTACTAATATTAGTAGAGGAATATCTCAATCCAATGGAGATACTACTCCATTGGAAAGAAAAACACTTGAACGTACTATTAATAAAATGGAGAAAGCAAAGTCTAATATAGTCAAAGCGATAGATGAGGTTAATAAAGCCATGACTGAAAATTAACTGTTTAAAAAACACAGAGGGAATGCTTTGCATTCTTTTGTGTTTCTTCATGTTTTGCCCTCTGGATAAATTTTCTAGAGGGCTTTTATTTTATTATTTTGAGAGTGAATTTTGCTGTTTGATATCTGTTTCTATTCCACACAAAAGCTAATTCACTCAAAAAACAGTTCATATGTTAAAAAACCTATGAAAAACCAATGGTGTGTTACTAATTTTGCATCTGAACCTGAGGAATTTTCTGCTGGTTCAGCCCTAACAGAAGATAATAAACCTCTTTGGGGAACTTGTCCGGATGACTAATTTTCATTGGGCAGGCTTTACAAGAACTCAATCCAAACTTTAATATCCTTGTGAAATCGGATGGTTAATCCAATTAGGGTAAGTGCAATTAAAAAGTATTTAAAAACTCTGATGAACTGATGTTTCATTTTGATTGATAGTTTTAGAGGTCAAGAATATTATTTTCTAATCCACATCTTTAATTGTTTTTTTTTATTCATTTTTGTAGCTGATCGTTTCAATACTTTATTAAGATTAGAATGAACGCACTCACAAATAAAATTATTTTTAATCTCAAATACTATGGTTTTTGGGTTTCATATTTTGTTGTAGCTCGTTTTTTATTTCTAACATATCATTTTAATTCAACAAAAAATTTAGAAATAAGTGAGTTTTTTTATGTGTTGATTTATGGCTTTCGGTTGGATTTGTCCATTGCCGCATATGTTGTTGTTCTCCCTTTTTCACTGCTCTTATTAGGGGTTTTTACAAAAAGAAAAATGCTTCTTAAAGTACATCAAACTTATTCATGGCTAATGGTTTTGTTAATGAATTTACTTTTGTCAATTGATCTTTTTTTGTATTCGTATTGGAATACACGTCTCGACACAACATTTCTTCGTTATCTGAATACTCCAGAATTGATGTTTGCTTCGGTAAATATGAGCGAAATATTAACTTCTCTTCTTGGTTTTGCAGCCCTTTCACATCTAACATTTCGAATAATAAATTATTTGATTTACAACGAGCTTGAAGAAATGGATGGGGCTCCCTTGTGGAGCTTACCTATTTTGTTTTTGATGATAGGTGTTTTGATCTTACCTATAAGAGGTGGCTTACAAACGATCCCAATCAACCAAAGTAACGTTTATTTTTCTAATAAAATTTATGCAAATCATGCAGCGGTAAATTATGCATGGAATTTCATGCATGCCATCACCAAACATGTAGATGCAGACCAAAATCTATTTGTAGAATACCCACCCGAAAAAGCTTTAACTCTTTTTGATACTTACCGGAAGCCCTTACTTTTAAGTGATTCAATTCAGAGACCCATTTTCAACACACAAAAACCGAATGTTATTCTAATCATTTGGGAAGGTTTTACTGGAAAAATTGTGGGACCTATGGGTGGAGACTCTCTAATAACTCCTTATTTTAATAAGTACATCAAAGAAGGGTTGTTCTTTTCAAACTTTTATGCTAATGGTGATCGAACAGATAAGGGGCTAGTAAGTCTTTTGAGTGGGTATTATCCGCAACCCAAAAAAAGTATTATCAAAATGCCGATGAAATCAAAAAAGCTTCCATTGCTTTCGCAGTCGATGAAATTGATGGGTTATCATAATTCATTTTATTACGGGGGAGATTTGAATTTTGGAAATATGAATACTTATTTGCACAACAAGGGTATTGATGAAATTTATGGGTCTGAAATTTTTGAAAGAAAGGACTGGAATTCTAAGTGGGGGGTTCATGACCATGTACTTTTTGATCGGATTATTGAGGATTTAAAACAAAACAAACAACACCCTTTCTTCAAAACAATTTTGACTTTAACAAGTCATGAACCCTATGAATTCCCTGGTAAATATCGGTTTGGAAAAAATTCAGAGACAAATAAATTTAAAAGTTCAATGGCATACACCGATAAGGCTTTTGGAGACTTTGTTGCTTTTGCTAAAACCCAAGATTGGTGGGATAACTCCTTGATCATAATTACAGCAGATCACGGTCATCCACTTCCAAAAAACCAAGGCGAAGTTTTTAATGCTCCTAGTCGATTTAAAATTCCAATGTTGTGGTTGGGTGGAGCACTGACAAACACCGGAGTTGTAAATGATAATTTGGGATCGCAGGTAGACTTGGCCTACACATTAATTGATTTGTTGGGCGGGGATAACAGTTCTTTTGAATTTGGAACGCATCTGTTTAATTCAAATGAAAAACAGTTTGTTCATTATGTATTCAATGAAGGTTTTGGAACCATAAATAATTCTGGTCATATTGTGTATGACTTCATAAAAAAAGATGCAATTCAAGTTGAAGGAAAAGAAGAAGAAATTTTGAAGTCTCAAGGAAAAGCGATTTTACAAACTACTTATCAAGATTTTCTTGATAAGTAAAAAAATTCATGGAAATAAAAACACACCATATTGTCACACCCAAAACAGCTCGCTATGTTGCCTATGGCAATTTGAGTTCAAAGACAAAATACTTTTGGTTTGTTCTTCATGGATCCAATATGTTGGCTGAGCAGATGCTTTTTAAATTTAAGAACTTTGATCCAGACCTTCATTTTGTAGTTTCTCCCGAGGCACTGTCTCGTTTTTATGTAAATGGTTTTGGAGGTGAGGTAGTTGCATCTTGGATGACCAAACGGGATCGCTTTCATGAAATTGATGATTTTTCGAACTATTGTTCGTCTTTATTTAACCAATATCTAAATGAAATTTCACAGGATTGTAAAACGATAATCATGGGGTTTTCGCAAGGAGGGATTACTGCAATGAGGTGGCTACATCATCTTAATGTTGAAGCAGATTTTTTAATTACATATGCTTGCTGGATTCCAGAGGACATTGATTTTGAAATCGCAAAAACAAACTTTGATCAGATTTGTAAAATATTTACTTATGGGAAGTCCGATCAATTTTTGAATGAACAAAGATTTAAAGAAATAATGGAAATTCTTAAGGCTGGAAATTTAGATTTTCACATCGAAAAATATCCAGGGGATCATCGTGTGGATAAAAACCAATTAAAAAAGATTTTTAAACAGTATATTGAACAATAAATAAACAAACATATTTTATGGCAGAAACTACATTTTGGGAGGGATCAGATCAATATCTATGTGACAAAGAATTGGCAAAAGCTTTTCATATATCGAGAACCCTAGGAATGCCCTTACTCATAGAAGGAGAACCAGGAACTGGAAAAACAGAATTACCACTTCAATATGCAGCTAGCCAAAAGACAGAAATGTTTGTTTATCCAGCTGGCTCTAAAAGTAATGTAGAACAGTTCGTGGCTAAATTTGATCATGTAAAGTATTTGAGAGATTCACAGATAGAAATCCTCAATGCCCAGCGAAACGAAAAAGGTTTAAAAACAAAACTTTCCACAGGAGGAAGGGATACTGAAAATTTATCTGACTATGTTTTTATGGGGCCTGCTGCAAAAGCTTTTAGTACTCCTAATTCAGTTTTACTTATAGATGAGATTGACAAAGCACCACGAGAATTCCCAAACGATTTACTTTATGCTTTGAGTCACCGGAAATTTATTCTGCCAGAATCGGGAAGAGTAATTGAAGCATCAGAAAAAGATATGCCAGCTATCGTAATTACATCCAATCGTGAACAAGAACTTCCAACAGCATTCAAAGGTCGTTGCATTTATCACTACATTCAATTCCCAGATGCAGATAAAATGCGAATGATTGTAAGTAAACACCACCCTAATGTTTCAAATAAAATTGTGGATACATCTTTGGATATTTTCTATCAACTTCGCAACATTGGATTGGAGCGTTCTCCAACTACAAGAGAATTATTGAATTGGTTGAGATTCATAAAAACATTTACAACTCAAGAGGCTCTTCAGAAAATCAATGCTCTAGACGGATTGGGGACATTGATCAAAACCCAAGCCGATTTAGAACGAGTTCAACGACAATTTGGGAATGCATCCCAACAGAGTTTTGGAACTTTAAATTAACACCATGTTTACAAAACTTCCAGAGACTTTCAAAAAATTTGATCTCGCCGTTGACGTTCGGACAATCTTGCTATTGCAAAAAGCCATGAACAAAGGTTTGGTTAAAACCATTGGTGATTTGTTTAATGTTCTTCGAACATTTATCATAAAAGATCCAGAGCACATTGGTCCTTACACTAAAGCCTTTTACAATTACTTTTTGGATATTAACATAAGACCCAATGAGCGTTTAAATGATGCAATTCTCAGATCGCAAACTTTCGAGCAATGGAAAGAAACTAACTTTGGAAGAATGGAGGAAGATTTATCTCCAGAAGAATGGGTAGATCGATTTTTAGATCAAGTACATTTGACTCATTACGATATTAAGGTGGTTTTGAACGGTCGTGAACTTTGGGATAAAGATAAGGGTGATCTTAAAGACAATCAAGAACAAAATCAAGAAGAAACACCCAATCGACCTTTGGATCGAATGGCAGATTATTCTGACCTGAGTTTGGAAGAGCTGATGCAACGTATGGAGGAAGTCATGGAACAACAAAACACCAAGCACAGTGGTGGGAGCCATTGGGTTGGTACAGGAGGAATTTCTCCTTATGGTCATGGTGGCGCCGCCAAAGACGGAATACGTGTTGGAGGATCGGGAGGAGGGAAAATGGCCCGAAAATTACTGGGAGACTCAAACTATTTTCCTGTTGATCTAGATGCTGTTCTAAACGATAACAATATTGATGCAGCTTTAGCCTCCCTAAAAGGTATAGTAGAAGAAACTGCTCAGGAAACTCTGGATGTTAAAGCAACAATAGACAATGGACTGGAACGAGGTGGACTTTTTATCCCAGAAATAAAAAACGAAATTTTTGATAAGCTGCAAGTCATACTTATTATTGACAATGGAGGCTACTCCATGCATCCTTACATCAAATCCGTTCAAACACTGTTCCGAAAAATGAAAACCCGTTTTGCTCACGACTTAGAAACCTACTATTTTCACAATACAGTTTATCAGCAGGTTTTTACAGACTCTCGACGTCGAAAACCGTTCTCCATAGATCGTTTATTGTCAAAAGATCCTAATTATCATGTGTTTTTTGTTGGGGATGCAGCAATGGCACCATATGAATTGGATCGAAACAGTTTGAATACCTACTCTGATATCAAAGAACACTTCAAAAAAGTAGCTTGGCTCAATCCAGAACCAATTCGATATTGGAATGGAACCTTGTCAACCCAAATTATAAAAGAGATTCTGCCCATGTACCCTTTAACACCTAAAGGGATAGAAAAAGCTGTTCTGGAGATGAATCGAAAGAGATAATTTTTTCTAGTATACAAATTGAATTTAAGTGTCTTGAAATACTCTTTTTTTTGGGCTCTTTTAACTCCTTAAAGGTCAACAATAAAATAAAAAAAAGGAAGTGTTACTTACTACTCAAAAAAAAATATTTAAAAAGTTGTAGAAAAGTAATTTTTAAATAAAAAAATTTCTAAATTTGCACCTCTTAAAACATTAAAGAAAAACCTGTATTATGG
>PAOB01000030.1 GCA_002708445.1 Candidatus Arcticimaribacter sp. | reverse complement strand
TTGATCAACATTGCTTTTTCGTGAGCCGAAAGCTTTAGGTGGGATTCTGGTTCGGGCATCACAACATCAGGATCGTCAGATAAAATTCGGTCAACCAGTTGGCTTTGATATAAATTTCCCGGTTTAATGGCAAATTTTCCTGGAGAACTTTTTAATTCGGCAAAAGCTAGTTCAGGAAGATGTAATTGTAAAGCAGCCTTTACCTTTGCTTTATCAGGACCGTGACAGATGAAGCACTTGTCCGAAAGAATGGGTTTAATGTGTTGATTAAAATCAACTTTTTTGGGCAACTTATCATAGGCCTCTTGAACCAATTCGGGCAGAACGGGGTCTTTGCAAGAGAACAATACTCCTAAAATGTTTATTACAATAATAAGTGATAAGTGTCTCTTATGCATATTGCTTTAAACGTTTATATTTTGAAAATTGATCCAGCTCCTCAGATATGGGGAGTTGGTCTTATTTATTTTTGGAGTTTCAAAAACCACTGTTATCAAAGCGATGGATATTGAATTTTTCATATAGTATTTCACTAAGATAATGAAACCCGTTATTCTACATTAGAATAATAGTGTGAAAAAAACGAAAAAAATAAGGGTGAATAAAGGTGCTTCAATTTTTAAATATTACAAGATTACCTATGAATTTTAAAACAGACACTTTATGAGGTTTGACAATAGGAATACAAATAGCAGTCCTCCAAAATCAACCCTTTAAAAAACTAAAAAGTATTCCCACCCCGAGGACTTAAAAAGCTTAAAGAATTTTTCATCATTTATTTTGTACATTATCTCGTATTTGAGATTAAATCAATAAAAAACACCCCGTAATTATCTTACCTCTGTTGGTTTATTATATTGATTTTTTAATTAATGATAGGGTTTTATTAATTTGTGTCGTAATAATTATAGTTTAAAAAAATGAGATTGAAGAGTATTTACTTTTTAGGTTTGATGATTTTGATTGTATTAACCCAATGCGAGAAAAATCAAAAAACAGAAACCAAACCTAATTTTATTGTTTTTATTGCTGACGATGTCAGTTGGGACGATCTCAGTGTTTACGGAAATGAATTTGTACAAACCCCAAACATTGACAGTTTGTCCTCTGAGGGATTGGTATTTAAGAATATGTATTTGACAACCAGTTCGTGCAGTCCCAGCAGAAATTCGATCATAACGGGAAGATATCCCCACAATACAGGAGCTCCTGAGCTACACAGTCAGCCGCCGATGGAAATGACAACAGTGGCCGAAGCCTTGAGGAAGGGGGGGTACTATACTGCCTCATCTGGGAAATTTCACATGGGCGACTACGCCATAAGGGGGTTTGATTTGATCAATGAAGACAGAAAAATAAATGGCCTCGGCGGAGAGCAACAATGGGTAAAAACCCTAGAGGATAGACCCAGAGACCAACCCTTTTTTATGTGGTATGCTTCCTATGATGCCCACCGTTCCTGGGGTCAAAATAAGTTTAACGGTACCCACGACCCGGCAACTTTGACCCCACCCGAATATTTGGTTAATGATGACCCTACAAAACAGGATTTGGTCAATTACTATGACGAAATCAGAAGATTCGATCATTCAATAGGAGAGGTGGTAGCGACACTCAAAAAGCAAAAGGTCTATGAAAACACTATCATCATAGTGATGGCAGACAATGGTCGTCCTTTTCCTCACAGCAAAACTCGTCTCAATGATCAAGGCGTAAAGACTCCCTTCATTCTGACTTATAAAAAAGACAAGATCAGAGGTGAAACCAAAAGCTTGGTAAGTGCCATTGATATCGCACCAACCATATTGGAGTATGCCCACTTAGAAATAGGGGAAAATTATCAGGGTAAAAGTTTTAAAAAATTATTGCTCAATCCCTCAACTTCTTTCAGAAATTATGTCTTTGCCGAGCACAATTGGCACGACTATGAAGCCCATGAGCGCATGGTCAGAAGTAGAGATTTTATGTACATTGAAAACAACCGAAATCAATTTGCTCAAAGAGGACCATTGGATGCCATCAACAGCGATTCCTATGCCAGTCTTCTAAGCCAACTTGAGTCGGGAGAAATTTCTGAAATCCAAAAAGAGATTTTTCTCAGCCCCAGACCCCAGAGAGAATTTTATGATGTAGAAAAAGACATATTCCAGCGTGACAATTTAATTGAAGAAAAAAGCCATCAAGACGAAATTAAGCAGTTGAAATCCGTACTTGAAAAGTGGAAAACACAAACGGGAGATTCCCAACCGGATGAAATTACCAAAGATTGGTATGAGAAAAGACCAGGGCCCGACGATGCACCCAACTCCCTAAGAACCCCCCATCACGGTATAAGAGGAGAATTTCCGGGAGCCTCAAAAAACGCCACCCAAATCAACAACAAAGGACCTTTTTAATTAAAAAAATACATGAAATACAGCTCTCTTTTATGGGCCTTAATCGGCATAATGCTAATGGGCTTCCAATCCAATCCTAAAAAACCAAAACTCAATGTTTTATTTATTGTTGCCGATGATCTAAACTGTGATATAGGAGCCTATGGCAACACCAAAGCCATTACTCCAAACATTGACAAATTGGCAGAAGGAGGGGTGCTGTTTGGGAATGCCCATAACCAATATCCTTGGTGTGCTCCCTCTCGGGCTTCTTTTATGACCGGAATGTATGCGGATCAAACCAAAATAAAATCACTGAGAGTATATTTAAGACAGGCGATTCCTGATGTGGTGACTCTCGGACAAAAATTTAGGAAGGAAAACTATCACTCGGTAAGAGTAGGTAAGATTTTTCACTATCACAACCCAAGAGATATTGGAACTGCTGGTCATGATGACAACTACAGTTGGGATCAAACCGTCAACCCCTATGGAAGGGATAAGATAGAGGAGTACAAAATCAACACCCTCAGACCTAGGAACTATGGGGGTACCCTGAGTTGGCTTGCTGCAGACGGCAATGACGAAGAACAAACCGATGGAATTGGAGCCACCGAAACCATTAAGTTTTTGGATCGATTTGCCAAGAGTGGTGAGCATTTTTTCATGGCTTTTGGACTCTATCGTCCCCACACGCCTTATGTCGCTCCAAAAAAATATTTTGACCTGTATGAAACCAATGAAATGGAAATTCCCGAAAGCTCGGATGCCTATTTGAAAAGCTTACCTCAACCCGCAGCCAAATCCATAAGGGAGAAAAAAGAGCAGAATAAGCTTGATAAGGATTTGGCCAAAACCATCAAAGAAGCCTATTATGCCACAAACAGCTTTGTAGATGCCCAAGTGGGTCGGGTGCTCGATAAATTAAAAGCCACAGGTTTGGACAAAAACACCATCGTTGTTTTTACCTCAGATCATGGGTACCACCTTGGTGAACACGGTCATTGGCAAAAACGAACCCTTTTTGAAAATGCTACCAGAGTTCCATTGATTGTTGCGGGGCCAGGCATCAATAAAAATGAAAAAATAATGGATGCTCCTGTGGAATTGGTTGATCTGTACCCCACACTTATGGAAATGCTTCAAATGGACACTCCCGAATTTGTGTCCGGAAAGAGTTTTGCTCCTATGCTTAAAGATTCCAATGCTAGGGTAAGAACTAGTGCATTGACCGAATTGGGGGTTTATATGGGAGGCAAGTCCAAAGTTCAGGGCTATTCAATCAAAACAGACCGTTATCGATTGACCCAATGGGGAGAGGATGGTGCTATGGGTTATGAGCTTTACGATCATAAATACGACAAAGAAGAACTTCACAACTTGGCTGATAATGACGATTACCAAAAAATTAAAGACTCTCTGAATTTAGTAATCAAGTATCGAATCGCCGACGCCAGATTAAAGCCCGAGGGATTGGGAAGACAATTTGATGACGCAAAGGAATGGTTTGAACCTAGAACAATTCACTCCCAACCCAAAAACAATTGATGATCTATTTGATTTGATTTAAATCAAAGTAGAGACCTATGACATCCAATACTATCTTAATTAGCATTCATTGAAACTGAAAGCCCATTTTTGTGTTGGGCTTTAAACCCTTATTTTTTGAGAAGAACTACCACAGGATGGTGGTCGGAGGCCCAACCTCCCATGGGTGTTTTTCTGTAGGGGTGACGAGCATTTGAATTTTGTAATCCTTTGATAAAAATGTAATCAATCCTCTTTTCACTTCTTTTTTCGGTATCAAAATTATTGGTAGTGCCGTAAAAAAGGTCGGTTTTGGGGAGGTTCTTTTGGACGTCAATAAAGTGAGACTGCATTTTCTGAATGGGGGAAGTTTCGGGAGTGAGGTTGAAGTCTCCAGTAATTACAACGGGATGATTTTCCTGATTCAACGATTTTATTTGTTCAATTAATAAGTTTACAGATTCGGTTCTAGCTAAATTTCCTCTATGATCAAAATGGGTATTGAAAACCCATATTTTCTCTTGGGTTTTTCGGCTTTGGAATAAACCATAGGTACAGATTCTCTCTAAAGAAGCGTCCCAACCTTTGGAAACTCTGTCAGGGGTTTCGGACAACCAAAAGGTGTTGGTTTGAAGAAGGGTGTATTTTTTTTTCAGATAGAAAATAGGACTGTATTCTCCTTTTGATTTCCCGTCTTTTCTTCCTACACCCACATAGTCATAGTCTTTCAGTCCGTCTATCAAATCGAGCAATTGAGCATGTACAACTTCTTGTAAACCTACAAAATCTGCATTTTCTTCATTCAAAAAAGCCGATACCGTAGCCTTTCTGTTTTCCCAAACATTCATACCATCATTGGGGCTGTTGTAGCGTATGTTATAGGATATGGCTTTGATGGGTTCGGCTTGTTGAAACAAGGCAAGGCTCAAAATCAATAAAAATCGGATCATCATTGTCAGGTTTTCATCAGAAAATTACTCTTTAAATTTCATAAAATCGCAGAATTCAAATACAAATAGTTCAATGGGGATGCTTTTTTTGAGTTAAAGTCATGATTAATTTTATTTAATTTTTAATACAAGCTGCAATCAATTGACCCAGGATATAGGGCCAAAAGTCCCTTTCCTCATTTTTGTATATTTATTAAAATAAATGATCATATCATGAGTCAAAAACTCCTATTCAGCCTTATTGCCTTAACGTTCATTTACCAGCTTTCTGCCCAAATAACGACTCCAACCATCAAAGAAGAGGCAGATGTCCCTTCGTATCAATTACCTCAACTACTCATTTCTGAGAGGGGGAAAGAAGTTGATTCCCCCGCCAAGTGGGAGCGATTGAGGCGTCCTGAGATCCTTTCTTATTTCGCCAATCAGGTTTATGGCGTAGTTCCTGATCAATTGGATTTTCACGAGGTAGAAGTCTTAGATGATGAGCCTGCTGCCCTAGGAGGAAAAGCGATTCGTAAGCAAGTCAACCTAATATTTAAAAAAGAAAAGAAATCTATAAAAATGTCCTTGCTCATCTATCTGCCCAAAGGAAAAACAAAATCACCGGTATTTTTGGCGTATAATTTTAAAGGAAATTATACGGTAAATGCTGACCCCGATATCTTAATTAATGGAAAAAAAGAAAGTGAATTGAGTGAGGAGGAACTCAAAAAATTCAATAAAAACAAAAGAGGAGGTCGCACTTCTCGATGGGCCATAGACAAAATGATTGAAGCGGGCTATGGTTTGGTGACAATCGATTACAATAATGTAGATCCCGATAAAAATGATTTTTCTGACGGGATTCATACCCTTTTCTATCAACCTGGACAAACGACTCCTGCCAAAAACGAGTGGGGTTCACTCTCAGCTTGGGCATGGGGAATGTCTAGAATAATGGACTTCATGGAAACGGAGGCATTGATCGATCACAAAAAAGTGATTTTAATGGGACACTCCCGACTGGGAAAGACAGCCCTCTGGACAGGAGCCAATGACCAGCGATTTGGTATTGTGATCTCCAACAACTCGGGTTGTGGTGGGGCTGCGCTTTCTAGGAGAAGATTTGGAGAAAAGCTTTCAGACATCAACACCAACTATCCCCATTGGTTTGCTAAATACTTCCACTATTTCAATGAAAACGAATCTACACTTAAAGTCGATCAGCATATGCTCATTGCCCTTATGGCTCCCAGACCTGTATATGTGGCCAGTGCCAGCAAAGATGCATGGGCAGATCCTAGGGGTGAATTTTTGGCGACCAAAGCCGCATCACCCATATATAGACTCTACGGAAAAAAAGCTATTGAAATGGAACAATTCCCACCTGTAAATACACCTTTTCACGGAACGATGGGATATCATTTGAGAGATGGAAAACACGATGTAACTGACTACGATTGGGAGCAATACATCAAGTTTGCCAATCAGCACTTCGGTTTGAATTAGTCGACGGTACTTCCCCACCAATCTTCATTGGGAAGGTAGTTGGGGTCAAGTTGAAACGCCCTGCGTTTTTCAACCTTTAATTTCATTTTCTGTTTGTGCTGACTGAGCCATTTTTCTTCCTCCTCATCATTGTGAAGGGGGTCTTTTTCGGGAATTTTAGCTCCGGTAGTCTCCAACCATTGTTCTAGTTCGTTTTTGAGTGCGATTCCCAATTCAGTATTTTGATCAAATACATTAGTGCTTTCTCCCATGTCTTCACCCAATTGATAGAGTTCGTTTTTTCCGTCCTCAAAATAGTGTATCAGTTTCCAGTATCCCTTGCGAATGATAGCGCTGGGATCTCCCCCTTGATTTCCATAATGAGGGTAATGCCAGAACAACGAACGCTCTCCTAAAGATTTTTTCTCCATCAGTGGAACCAAACTCTTTCCATCGACAGGAGTGGTGTTTTTGATACTGGCCAATTCCAATAGGGTAGGGAAGAGATCTGCACCCGTAACAGGGGTATTAATTTTTTTTTCGGGATTTATAATTTGTGGAGCTTTGATAAAAAAGGGTATGCGAGTCCCTGCCTCCCATTGATAACCTTTGCCACCCCGCAATGGGAGGTTGCTGGTTGCAAAGTCATCGCCTGCGGAGACACCCCCATTATCGGATACAAAAACAACAACCGTATTTTCATCCAATTTCAATTCATCCAATGTATTTAAAATATGACCTACAGCTTCGTCGGTTTGTTCCAATAGTCCAGCATAGACCGGATTGTCTTGTTTGATTCTGATGGGCAATCTTTTTTCCATGGAAAAACCTTCTTCAAGAATCCCTTGATCCACGGCCTTTTTTTGGTATTTAAGCCATTTTTCTTGGGTGGTCTGTATAGGGGCATGAACGGCATAAAAACTCAAATATGCAAAGAAGGGTTTTTCCTGATTTGACTTGATAAAATCTGTGGTTTCTCGGGCCAATTTCATCGATAGCGTCATCCCCTTTTCCTTTGGTTTATCCTCTAGAAAAGGGTTGTTGAAAGGAGAAAAGTATCCACCGCTATAGGGCCCTCCACGATGGTATCCCCCTTTGTTGATTTCAAAACCGTGATCGGTGGGAAGAGATTTTTGTTCAACAGAGCCCAAATGCCACTTCCCAGCAAAAAAAGTTTTGTATTGATGTGTCTTGAAAACCTCTGGAAGTGTAGTCAGTTCAAAGGGAAGATGCTTGACATATTCACTGGGCAAAAGTTGGGTTTTTCGACCGACCTTCCGCCAATCTGTTCCATATTTTGCACCAATCCAATCGGTTATCCCATGAACTGTTGGATATAGACCAGTTAACAAACTCGCTCTTGAAGGACTACAAACCGAAGCGTTGGCATAGCCTTGGGTAAACAATGTCCCCTCATGAGCAATCCTATCAATGTTTGGAGTTTCATAAAATTCGCTTCCCGTTGCGCTTAGATCTTTGTGTCCTAAGTCATCGGCTACGATAAACAAAAAATTGGGTTGTGGGGCGGGCGTTTCACAATTCAAAAAAGTCAATAAAACAAAGGCAATGATGAGAGTTCTCATATAGGTGTTAATCTTTAAAATTACGAATGCTTTCAATTACTACGGTTCCTAAAATTAATATTCCTCCAAAAACAGTATTTAATGCTGGATACTCACTTAAAACAATCATACCAATTACAATTCCATAAACTGGTTGTACCCCACTGATGATGCTCGCGGCACTGATGGTGAAATTTCTAAAACTATAGATAAACAATGTATGACCTGTAGCAGTTGTCAGTAAGGCAAGAATTAAAACCGCAGGAAGTGACGATTCCAAGCCTGTGGTGTCGTAAACAATAAAAATTGGGGATAGCAAAACAGTAACAATGATCAACTGATAAACCATTAAGATGGAACCTTCATATTCAGCAACTTTTGATTTCATATAAATATTTCTAATGGAGTAACACAGGGCTGAAAAAACGCCAAAACCGATGGCTTTAAATTGATCGTTTTCCAAACTGATTTCGGGGGCCAAAAAGTAGATCCCCACCAAAACCATTAAACCCAAAAGCAGATTTGATTTTTTGAATTTACTGCCAAGCATAATGGGCTCCAAGAAGGTAGTGATGATGGGATAAGTAAATACAGAGAGCATTCCAATGGCTACACTCGATAGTTTGAGGGCAATAAAATAGGTGATCCAATGCAAACCCATTAATACCCCACTAAAAAAAATAGTCTTGCGATCTTTTGTTTGAATTGTAAAACTCATTTTTTTCCACTTACAGAAAAGGTATAAAAAAACCCCTCCTATGGCGGCCCTCAAAAAAATGATCATGGGAACCGGAAGTTCGATATACCGACCCAGGGTTCCTGAGGTACTTATAATTAAAACAGCAAAATTGAGTTGAAATAGATTTTTTAAATATTGTTTTGATTGCATCAAGCCAATTTATAAAATTCCTCCCAACCTTTTCTAGGGGGATAACCTTTTAGGAGTTGATTGGCTTTGGGATTATTGGTAATGGTTTTTGTTTTTCTGTCGAATAAAAGGGTTTGGTCGAGTTGTTGAGCAATCGTTCCGAGGCAAAAAACCTGACTCAAGGGAGCTCCTACCTCAAATGGGGATAATGTTTTTTCTAATCCTCTAGAGGCATTCAGAAAATTCAAAAAGTGATTGGTTTCACTTTTGTGGTATTCTGGTAAGTTGTTTTGAATGTCTTTTGCATTCTCGTCGGGAAGTATTTTGAGTGTTCGATGATGAGACCCTCCTTTAAAGGTGAGGTCTTTACCGTAGATCACTTTTCCGGGTCTGAGACCTTTAGGTTTTACCATTCCTTTTTTGGCTTTGGCCTTAGTGTCTATTTCAATGTCGCCATAATTTTCAGGAACTTCTGGTAGGTTTTCTACCCCGTCGTACCAAGTGACATTGACTTTAGGCATATTCCCCCGCTTGGGAAAGTGAAATTTCAAAGTTGAGGATTGAGGGTAAAATAAATCGTTATGTCCAGTTAATTTTTTGGGTTCTATTTTTTGGGGCAATCCCAAATCCAAAAACTGATGGAAACCATCCATTATATGTGCACCCCAGTCACCCAAAGCGCCATTCCCGAATGCATACCAACAACGCCATTGACCATCGATAAAATCTTTGTGAAAATCGTGATAGGGATATGCAACATGCCAATTATCCCAGTCCAAGGTTTTGGGGATTTTTCCCCCAACAGGGAATTTTTTCATTTGGGTGTCCCATCGGTGCCAACGGCGATTTCCATTCATATGGGCGGTAATCTCTTTGACGTCTTTTATAACACCCTTTTCCACCCATGTTTTGAATTGGTAATAGTTGTCTTGACAATGCCCTTGATTCCCCATCTGTGTGGCGACATTAAATTTTTTGGCCGCCCTGATCAACATTTCAGATTCCTGAAAGGTTCTGGTCAATGGTTTTTCGACATAGACATGTTTACCCATAGACATGGCCAGAATGGTGATTGGAAAATGAGAGAAATCTGGAGTAGCCACACTTACCGAATCAAACTTGTCGCTCATCTCATCAAACATTATTCTAAAGTCTTGGTATTGTTTGGCCTTTTTGTGAATGTCCATGGTTTTGAGTGTCTTTTCACCTCCCATGTTAATATCACACAGTGCCACTACATTGGCAGCACCCGTATCATTGAGGTATCTTACCACGCTTGCTCCTCTATTTCCAATACCACAACAGGCCAAATTGACTTTGTCATTGGGTGCAACCACAGCTTTCTGAATGACCTTGCCTGAGGCGTCTCGGATTTCTTTTTTAGCAAACAACACATGGCTGGGTAGGACCATCAATGATCCAATTGAAACAGCTTTTTTAATAAAATCTCGTCGTTTACTATTTTCGGCTTGTTTTGTTTTTTTCATAATATTACAAACTGTTAAAGTCCCAAAGGGCTAATTTTTATCATCAATAAAGTCTAATATATAAATTTTAAAAAAATAAATCAGATTAAACCCAAGCCTAAATAAACGGTCAAAGAAATATTACAAAAAAAATTAATGAAAAATTTCACCTTTACATTGCTTTTCATCCTCTCGTTAACAACAACATTTGCTCAAGAGTTTCAAGGCAAAGCCTATTATATGTCCAAGACCAAAATGGATTCCAATTTTGGGGAAAATATTCCACCCGAGCGGAAGCAAAGAATCATGGAACGTATGAAGTCCAATATGGAAAAGAACTATGAATTGGATTTTAACAGCACATCCTCCTCTTTTTATGAAGAAGAACGGTTGGACAACTCCCAAGGGGGTGGTCGTTTTAATTTTATGTCTTTTATGAGTCCTTTTCAGGGAATCTTACACAAAGAGTTTGCAACGAAAACCTTTACCAATCGTGTGGAGCTTTTCGGGAAAATTTTCTTGATTAAAGACAGCCTGCCCAAGAGCAAGTGGGTACTTACGGGAGAATCAAAGCAAATCGGTAATTATACTGCCTACAAAGCGACCATGAGCAGGGAAGTTGCCCAAGAGGTTTTTCAGTTTGGCAGACAAAGTTCTCAGGATAATAAACCCAAAATAAAAACAGTAAACATCACTGCTTGGTTTACTCCTCAGATTCCTGTTTCAACAGGCCCTCACAAACACGGAGGTTTGCCTGGGCTTATTCTCGAAGTCAGCAATAATAATACGACCGTCCTCTGTACGAAAGTGGTTATGAATTCCAAGGAAAAAATAAAAATCAAAGCTCCCAAAAAGGGTACTGTGGTCAACATGGAAGAGTACAACAAAATTCGAACAGAAAAAATAGCTGAAATGCGAGAAATGTATCAGAAAAACCGTGGACAAGGGGGGAGAGGGTTCAGACCCCGTTAATTAAAATAAAAAAAATTGAGAAAAATATATCTATTGGGATGTTTCCTGATTCCCACGTTTTTTGCCCTTGCCCAAAATATAGATTTCGAGGGAACCATAACCGATGAAAGTGGAAACCCAATAATGGGAGCCAATATCGTAGCCGTTGAAAAAGAAACCCAAATACTCGACGGATTTGGAATTTCCAACGAGTCGGGCTTCTACAGATTGACCCTGAAAAAAGCAACCAATTATGATGTCAAAATATCTTTTATTGGGTTAAAAGAAATAGCGTTTGTCTTCAACGAAGAGAATAATATTGAAAAAAACTTTGTATTAGAAGAGCAAGCAGAGTCTCTGGACGAGGTTGAATTGGTTTATGAGATGCCAGTTACCATCAAGGGAGACACCATCATTTACAATGCAGACTCCTTCAATACTGGTTCCGAAAGAAAATTAGAAGATGTACTTAAAAATATGCCGGGAATCGAAGTGAATGACGAAGGGCGTATCGAGGTTGAGGGAAAAGAAATTACCAAAATCACCGTTGAGGGAAAGGATTTTTTTGATGGAGATTCCAAACTGGCCACCCAAAATTTACCGGCCAACGTAGTGGGTAAAGTGGAGGTATTGAGAAACTTTTCTGAGGTCAATCAATTGAGAAGTGTTACCAACAACGAAGACAATATTGCCATCAACATCAGTTTAAAAAGTGGAAAGGATAAATTTTGGTTTGGAGAGCTGATCGGTGGGGTTGGAAATGACGATCGATTCATCGCTATTCCCAAAATTTTTTACTACTCCAAAGATCTCAGTGTGAATTTTTTAGGCAATACCAATAATGTTGGGGAGCCGCCGCTTTCGCGCAGAGATTTTTATCGTTTTGGAGGAGGGTTCAACAATCTCAACGCACGAACGGGTACCTCCATAGATATCAGTTCTGACGATGCAGGAATCACCAATCTGCAAAACAACAGGGCAAAATCCATTGACTCTCAGTTTGGCGCTTATAACTTTAGTTATGCTCCTTCGGAAGCTCTTGAGTTCAGTGGTTTTGCTATTTACTCGCGGGCAGAAAACATATTAGAAGAAAACAATACCCGAAGGTACACTGTTTCCAATGCCTTGGAAGAAACTTCGGAATATACTACCCAGGAAAATAAACAACAAGCCTTTAAATTCACAACAGAATACAATCCCAACGAAAACCTTCAGACCGAATACAACGTCTTTTATAAAATTTCCAATCAGAATGAAATCTCTGACCTGACCACCATTTCCGGAAGGCAAGCCAATCGCGTTCCCGAACAGATTGGACAATACCGCCAACAAAAGCCCTATTCTTTAAACCAAGAACTCAGAATGTACTATACCCATAATCAGGATCATATTTTTTCGATGGAAATGCAGCATTTGACGCAAAAAGAAGATCCTTTTTATCGGGCCATCAAACAATTTCAGCCCTTTGGAGGTATTTTAAATCTGAATACAAATCAAGAGGGTTTTAATATCAATCAAGATCGAGAGACCAAAACCGACAAGATCGAGGGGAAATTGGATTACTTTTATGTTGTAACTCCAAAGGCCAATCTCAATCTCACATTGGGTTTAACCGATGTCAAACAAGATTTTAATTCTTCTGTTTTTCAAATTTTAGACAACAATACCCAACAAAGTTTTCCGGACAACAATTTGAGCAATGATGTTTCCTTTCATTTTCAGGATGCCTATGCGGCCCTCCATTATCGCTTTATCACAGGAATTTTCACTTTCGACCCCGGGATTACCCTCCACTCCTATAAGACGGAGACCCGTCAATTCAGTGGTCTGACCGAAAACTCTATTAGCTTTTTTCGGCCCGATTTCCGTATTTTACTTAAATTCAAAGATTCTGAAACTTTAAGGTTTGTTTATCGCTCCACCCGACAATTTACCGACATCAACAATTTGGCGGAAGGTTATATTTTTAGAAATTACAACTCCTTTTTCCAAGGAAATCCCAATTTGGAGGCTGCCACTTTTAATGTAGCCAATCTCAATTATCAGAGCATCAATATCTTTAATTTCACCAACATCTTTGCCAATCTGGGTTACTCCACAAGGGATGATGCCATTCAAAATACAACCAGGGTGGAAGGCATCAATAGTGTGCGGACGGCTACAAATTCCAATTTTCCACGCGACATTTATACCGCTTCGGGAAGAATCGATAAGCGCTCTAAAAATTTAAAAGGAGGACTGAGCATCAATTACAATTTTAGTGACTTTAACAACGTGATCAATGATACTCCCACCGAGTCCAGTAATTTTACCCAACGCTATAGGGCAAACGTTGCAACCAACTTTAGAGATAAACCCAATGTAGAAATTGGATATACCTACAGTATTAGAGACTATAAAACTGGAGATGTCCAAAGTAAGTTTTTTACCGATGCTCCCTATGTAGAAGTAGATGCATACTTTTTAAAAGGGTTTGTTTTTAATTCAAAATACACCTATAATTATTACCGCAATCAGGAGCAGACCCTCAACGAATACCGTTTTTTAGAAGCAGAGTTATCCTACAATCAACGGGGATCACAATGGGAATTTGGCGTTAAAGCTACCAATTTGCTCAACGATACTCAGATCAACAGAGACAGCTTCAATCAGTTCTCATTTACGACCAATTCTTATGTCATTCAGCCCAGATTCATTGTTTTTAAGGTCAACTACAATCTCACTGCAATAAGCGGTGGAGGGAAAGAAAAGAAGAAGTAATCAGTTCAACATTCCAATGGCCTCAATCCAATCGATCATATTTTTAAACCAATTGTCCACGGGATGGCCTGTTTTTCTCATTCCAAAGCCGTGATCTCCGTGGTGATAATTGTGTAATTCACACACAAAACCCTTTTTTGCCCAATCGATGTAGAGTTGAGCACTGGGTATGGCGAGGTTCAATTTGTCAGCAGTGGTACATGCTACAAACAGAGGTGGGCCATAGGCGGGAGGCTCTTGATCTTCTACAATGACCATCCACGGATAAATGGGTGCCAAAAAATTAGGCCTGTTTTTTTCGTTGGATTTATAGGTAGCTTCTATGGTAACTGCACCGCCGGCTGAGAATCCCATAATCCCTATTTTGTTGGGATCAATGCCGTATTTAGTGGCGTTTTCCCTTACATGAGCAATGGCATTCTGTGCATCGAGATGTCCATAGGTCAACTGTTTTTTTTCTTTTGAGTAGGGTTCGTCCAAACCTTCATTTTTACCAATCAAATGAGAGGGAACCAATCTGTATTTCAAAACAAATGCAGCGATTCCTTTTTCATTTAAAGCTGTTGCGACATCCAAGCCTTCGTGGAAAAAGGCATTGGCCCTCATGCCCCCGCCTGGACATACAACCATCGCTGTTGTCGGTTGGGATTTTCCCTCGGGTAAAAAAACCTGTAGGGTAGGGATAGAGATGTTTTTAAAATTATACCCAATGCCAGAATAACCCTTGGTTTTAATTTCAGCTTCTCTATAGTCGAGTCCAGAATTGTCATATTCTAGGGTGATGATTTCTTGACCACTCAAATGGACACAAGAGAGTAAAAACAGAATTGCTGTGATTTTTTTCATTTCAAATATTTTAGTCAAGATACTAACATCTAAAATAGTAATTATCATTAAAGTTAATTTCAATAATTTTGTATGAATCTCGTTTAAGAACCCGTTTTTGAGCAAGGATAATGCTACAATCTCAACTTTAATTTTTTTTACTTATAATGTATTCTAATTTTGAGAACAGGAATTTATAATAACAAATGAAAAATACCGCTTGGGTTTTATTGTTTTTTTGTTTAGCAGGCGCTGCTGCTCAAGAGATTCCTCCTATTCAACAATTTAAATCTAAAATTTCTTTTGCTGGGAATCAAAACTGGATGATTTCTCAGGATGAAAAAGGCACTATATATACCGCTAATAATAAAGGCCTACTCCAATTTAGAGGTACAAATTGGAAATTAAATTCAAGTCCCAATCAGTCCATCATCAGATCTGTAAAAGTGATTGATGAAAAAATATGTGTTGGAAGCTACATGGATTTTGGTTTTTGGGAACGCTCGCCCAATGGTGAATTGCTCTACACCTCTCTTGCCAAGGAGTTAGAGGTTGATATTCTTGAGGATGAACAATTTTGGAACATTATTAAATATAGTGAAAAAATCATTTTTCAATCGCTTCATCGATTGATCATAGTCGATATTGGTAACAGAGATTACCAATTCGTCCCTACCACCAATACCCTGCTAAAGTCCTACAGAGTTGGTAACGAAATTTATTTTCAAGAATCTGGTATGGGCTTGTTTGAGGTCAAAAGCGGCAAAGCCTTTTTGATCAGTGATGACAAGATTTTACATGACAATGTTATTGTTGGTATGTATAAGGTGGAGGGAAAACTTTTGCTATTGACCGACAAATCTGGTTTCTTTTTTTTGGAAAACAACAGTTTAAAGAAATGGGAGATCGAAGGAGAGAAAAGTTTTGAGGGGTATAGGCTTTACAGTTCTTTGAGGCTTTCTGATGGTAGTTTTGCCATGGGCTCTATTGCTAATGGTCTTATTTGGATCGATGCTGAGGGGAAAGTGATCTTGGAACTCAACAAGGCCAATGGGGTTTCGAACAACACTATTTTAACCCTTTTTGAGGATCAAAATCAAAACCTATGGTTGGGCTTGGATAATGGAATTGATTGTGTCAACGTCAATTCTCCCTTTTTGGAGTACAATGATGATATCGGAAAAATTGGGGCGGTCTATGCCTCTGCCAGATCTGGAAATTATTTTTATTTGGGAACAAATCACGGCTTGTATTTTCGAGACATCAATAGTAGGGATGATTTCAGGCAGATTCCCGGTACCGAAGGACAGGTATGGAATTTATCTTCTATCAATGGTGATTTGTTTTGCGGTCACGACTTAGGAACTTTTCATGTAGTGGGAACAAAAGCAACCAAAATTGGTAATATTCCAGGTACCTGGGCTTTCAAAAAACACCCTAAATCCAATGATTTGTTACTTCAAGGGAATTACAGCGGTATACATGTCCTTCAAAAAGTAAACAACAGTTGGGTTTATAAAAATAAGCTGAAAGGGTTTGATATTTCCTCTAGGTTTTTTGAGATGGTCAACGATACTACCCTGTTGGTGGGACACGAATATAAGGGTGTTTTTAAACTTTCGATCAATCCTGAGTTTGATAGTGTGATAGAAACCCAAATTGATGAATCGGTCGAGAAAGGAATCAATGCTGGCTTGGTCAAGTTTGACAATGAAATATTTTATTTCAACCCTGATGGGCTTTTCAGATATGATAAAAAAGAACTGCAGTTTGTCAAAGATTCATTGTTGTCTGCCGAGATTAAGCCTGAGGAGTATATTACCGGAAAAATGATTGATGACAACAACGGTCGTCTTTGGATGTTTTCAAAAAACAGAATTCATTTCTTGAGAAGAGATGTGTTTTCTGAACAACTGAGATTTGAATCTATTTTTTTTGAGACCAATATCCGTAAAAACGTTTTGGGTTTTGAACACGTTAACAAATATGACGATTCTAAATATCTCATTGCTTCTGGGATGGGCTATTTACTAATTGACATGGACAAAGTAGAAAAGATCCAACCCAAAATAGCCATTGATAACATTCAGATCAAAGACAATCTTCAGATCACAAGTAGTATTGCTTTGCTCAACGATTTTGAGTTGGACTATGAAAGAAACAACATTCAAATTTATTTTACGGCTACAAACTATCAGAAACATCAACAAGTCAAGTATCAGTATCGGCTTGAAGGTTTCGACCTTTTGTGGAGCCCATGGTTGGAATCTACGGATGTTTCTTATTCAAACTTACCCAGTGGATCGTATGTTTTTTCTGTCCGATCTAGAATTGGAGATCAGATCTCAGAGTTGAGTCAATTTAAATTTAAAGTAAAACCCCCTTGGCATCTGACTCGATGGATGTATGTAATCTATATCATAGTTGTAATCTTTATACTACTTATCATCAATAGGTTCAATGATGCTTTTTATGAACGCGAACGAAAAAAATTAATCAAAAGGAATCAGAGAAAACTTCAGATTAACGAGCTGGCCAGTCAAAAAAAGCTCATGAAAATCCGTAATGAGCAATTGCAGAATGACATTGAAAACAAAAATAGAGAGATTGCAATAGCGACCATGAGCACTGCCAAGCGAAATGAGTTTTTGAATAAAATCATTAATGAATTAAAAGCTTTAGATGATCACCCCAGAATTGTCCGTTTGACCAAGATGATCAACAAAAATCTAAAAGGAAATGAGGATTGGGAATTTTTTGAAAAGGCCTTTAACAATGCGGATAAGGATTTTCTGAAAAAAGTAAAAAAAGCACATCCTACTTTAACTCACAACGACTTGAGGTTGTGTGCTTTTTTAAGATTAAACCTACTTTCAAAAGAAATTGCTCCCCTTTTGAATATATCTGTTAGAAGCGTTGAGATCAAAAGATATCGACTCAGAAAAAAAATGAAACTTTCCAGAGATGAGAGCATTGTCGATCATTTCGTAAATTTGTAGAGGTTGATTTTCGTTAATTATCACCTATACTTTACCTATACAAAACTTATTTATTTTAAAAAAAAACCTATTTTAAATAGCCTATTTTTATTGTATTTATAGGGTGTATGCCTCTTATATTAAAGATTAAACAAAATTATTTTTTTTTTCATTTGGGTGTATAAATTTTGTTGTATCTAAAATCCTTTTTTTTTGAAGTAACAAACCTAAATTTATTGCAATCAAAAAAACACATAATTAAATTAAGATGTTTACAAGGACATTTACATTAATTGTTTTATTGTACGCGATTACCTTAAGTGCACAAAATGAGGTAAAAGGTGTTATAATTGACAAAAGCACAGATTTCCCCATCATTGGTGCTACGGTATTAATTAAAGACA